>CAYTAY010000388.1:0-1504 GCA_964435845.1 uncultured Azoarcus sp. | reverse complement strand
CAACCGTATCCCGGTCACGCTCGAAACCTTCGCCGACCTCGATACCCCGCTTTCCATCTACCTTAAGCTCGCCAACGAGCCCTGGAGCTACCTGCTCGAGTCGGTGCAGGGGGGCGAGCGTTTCGGCCGCTACTCGATGATCGGGCTTGCCGCCTCGACCCGGATCGAGGTCTATGGACGCTCCGCGCTGCTGCTCACCGGCAATCGCCTGGTCGAGCGGCGCGACTACGGCGATCCGCTCAACTACGTCGCCGAGTTCATGGCCCGTATCAAGGTGCCGCCGCGCGACGGATTGCCGCGCTTTGCCGGGGGGCTGGTGGGCTGCTTTGGTTACGACACGGTGCGCTACATTGAGCCGCGCCTGGCTGGCGCGGACAAGGCCGACGCGCTTGGCACCCCGGACATCCTGCTGTTGCTGTCCGAGGAAATCGCGATCGTCGACAACCTCTCAGGCAAGCTCACGTTGGTTGTGTACGCCGAACCCGAAGTGCCCGGCGCCTACAAGCGCGCCCGTCGCAGGCTGCGCGAGCTGGTCGAGCGGCTGCGTGCGCCGGTGGAGATTCCCGAGGACACCCGCGCCGAATCGAGCCCAGCCGAATCGAGCTTCGGCGAGGCGGCGTTCAAGGATGCGGTGCTGCGCGCCAAGCAATACATCGTGGATGGCGACATCATGCAGGTGGTCTTGTCGCAGCGCATGAGCAAGCCCTTCGCCTCCAGCCCGCTGGCGCTGTATCGCGCGATCCGCACGCTCAACCCCTCGCCCTACATGTTCTACTTCAACTTCGAGGATTTTCACGTCGTCGGCGCCTCGCCCGAGATTCTCGTGCGCCTGGATGACGACGGCGGTGGCCGGCGGGTCACCGTCCGCCCGATCGCCGGCACCCGCCCACGCGGCGCCACCCCAGCCGAGGACGAGGCGCTGGAACGCGACCTGCTTGCCGACGAGAAAGAGCGTGCCGAACACCTGCAACTGCTGGACCTGGGGCGCAACGACGCTGGCCGGGTGTCCGAGATCGGCACAGTGAGGGTCACCGAGCAATTCAACGTCGAGCGCTACTCGCACGTGATGCACATCGTCTCAAACGTCGAGGGGCGACTCAGGGACGGTCTCAACGCACTCGAGGTGTTGCGCGCGAGCTTCCCGGCCGGCACCGTGTCGGGCGCACCCAAGGTGCGCGCGATGGAGATCATCGACGAGCTGGAGCCGGTCAAGCGCGGCATCTATGCCGGTGCCGCCGGCTATCTCGGATTCCACGGCGACATGGATCTTGCGATCGCGATTCGCACCGCGGTGGTCAAGGACGGGCAGATCCATGTGCAGGCCGGTGCCGGCATCGTCGCCGACTCCGACCCCGACGCGGAATGGCAGGAAACCCGCAACAAGGCCCGCGCGATGCTGCGCGCGGCCGAAATGGCCGAGTCCGGCCTCGACACCCGCGACACGTGACGCTGCCGGAGAATGCAAACATGCTTTTGATGATCGACAACTACGACAGCTTCACCT
>CAYTAY010000387.1:0-1510 GCA_964435845.1 uncultured Azoarcus sp. | reverse complement strand
ACGGTGTACCAAGAGGTGGTGCCATCGGTCCATTGACCATTGCGCATAAACCTGGGTGTGCAGCCAATGCGAAAGCTAGTCACGGTGCCGTAAGGGGTTTCGCGGGCGACCACATCAGTGCCCACCCAGCCCTGCAAAGTCACATAGGTCTCGTTCATCTTTGCTCCTTCGATGTGTCGACCCGAAGAGGTCGGACTAGTCGAAAGCAAACGTGGTGAAACGAGTCAGGCCAATCAACGATTCGTTAGCTGTGGACAACCACCGACATGGTGGAGTTTGTGGACAGCAAACGCGTGCGGGCTCGTTAGTGAAGCGCTCGCTCTATCCCCGTGCGAGCTTGCTTGTAGGTCTCGAGTTCGGCCGCGATGGGAGCCAAAATCAATTCGTCAGTGACCCCATCAATGGCTGAGCGCATCCGCTTGTCGGCGGCTCGCGCCCGAGACTTGGCCCCGATCGAAACGAAGACCCGACTCAGCAGCGCCAAGAGCACGCCTAGTGCAACGGCGAGTACCAACATCAAGGTCGGCAGCGGAAAGCCGTAGAACATGGGGGTCTGAGGTTTAGGCATTTGCAGATAGCCCATCACCATCAACGCGGCCAGCCAGCCTGCGCCAGCAAGCGCAGTGAGCATCAAAATCCACTGCAACCCCTGGATGACACGGCACCACCACGGCACGGTCGACATCCCCAGGTCTGACTGGCCTACGGCAGTGTCGACGGTGTCGATGAAGCTTTGGCGCTGAGAGACCGACGCGCGGCGTACGGCGGCTGCCCAGGGCTTAGAAAGCCCGTGCGAGGCCTCTTCAGCCACGTGGCGCACGGCCGCATCAACTCGGGCCTGCTGCACCGAACTGGCCGTTGGCACCGAGGAACGAGCCTTACCAATGATGTCTTTACCGCTGGCACCCAGATCAAGGTGAAGCCTCTTAAGCGGGTCGGGACGCAGCTTGCCCAACCACTTAACTGGCGGCCAACCGGTGGCCTGTACGGCGCGCATGTGAGCGGCGCGCTGCACTGCCGAAACAACCACAGGCACACCGGCTGCGTCAGCCACCGCGTCATTGAGTTCGCGACGCGTGTGTACCTCAATCTCGCGAGGTTCAACGTGCCCAACGATCTTGTCGAGCGCGGTTGCTTGCTCACGCACGTCGGTGCGGAATCTGGCTTGGGAGTTCTTCTTGTCCGCCACGCGCTTGGCGATCATGTCGCGCAGTTGGTCGACGCCAATGCCCTCACGAGCCGAGATCGGCACGACCGGCACTCCTTCGAGCCCATCGAGAGCCAGAAGTCGGCGCACATCGCCGACCATTGACTCACGGCGCTCTTGTGGCACGCGGTCGATGTGGTTGAGCACCACCACCATGACGTCCTTGTGCATTGCCAGCGGCTTAAGGAATCGGTCGTGAATCGCGGCGTCGGCGTACTTTTGCGGATCGAGAACCCAGATCATCACGTCAGCCATGACGATGAGTCGGTCGACCTCAATGTGGTGAGCGACCTCGGTGCTGTC
>CAYTAY010000386.1:0-1530 GCA_964435845.1 uncultured Azoarcus sp. | reverse complement strand
CATTGGGCAGCGACTGGTCGATTCCCTTGGCGTAGGCCGCGCTCATGTCGATACACGCGTGCTCAATGGTCAGCGGATCGCCGCCGTGCGCACGCATGTCCTGGGCAAAGACCTGCAACGTAGCGTGATCGCGCCCCGGGGTGGCAAACAGCAAGCGCTTGGCTTCAAGGTCATGCACGACGGTGATGTACTCGTGACCACGCTTGACGCTGGTCTCGTCGATCCCGACGTAGCGCACGCACGACATGTCGTCTTTGGCACGGGCCACCTCGACGTAATGGCGCACGCGGCGCCACAGGCGCTTCGGGGCAACCCGCAACTGGTTGGCCGCCTGGCGCACCGGCATCTCTCGGCACAGCGACAGACTCAGCGCCTCGAACAGCAGGGTAAAGCCGCTCCCCTCACGCGCCCACGGCACCGGCAGCTGCGTGGTCTTGCCGCAGCCGTTGCACTGAACGCGCGGGATCGCGGCATGCAGCCACGCTTCGAACTGAAAGAAATCCAGGTGACGCCAGCTGCGCCGCACCCGGTCGTGGATCAGCTGGTGCTCGGCCCCACACGCCGGACACGTGGCACGACCGCCGGTGTGCTCGACCTCGAAGTCGATCCGCCGCTTGGCTGTGTTGAGCTCGACCTTGGCGACGTACCAGGGCGGCTGCAGGCCAAGTGCGGTGGTGAAGAGAGCTTCGATCTGGGTGTTCATCGGGCGCGAGGTCGGCGTCAGTGTCGGGCGGTTGTACCACCGAGGGTCATGTTTGTTGAGAAGTCAATTTCCACTGGAAACGGCATAGAGCCAATATAACGGGGCCAGGTCGTCCTGGTCATTACTTCCCAAGGTGGGGGAGGTCGTCCTCCTATAGATGGACTGATACTAACCCGCGAAGGGAGGCTGATCAACCATATTCTCCGGTGAGAAAGTGGGAATTACAGGCTGCCAGCAAAGGAGATATCAACCAGATATTCCGGTTACCCGGAAAAACCCATTAAGGGTCGCCGTGAGGTGCTGGGCTCACTGGCGCTGAGTAAAACGGCGATGGCGACATCGGGCGACTATCGCCATTGGCGCGAGCGTGATGGCAGCGTGTTCTCCCACACGATGGACCCCTATCTGGGGGCACCTCTTGCCTCTGATCTGGCTTCGGTATCGGTACTTTGCGCCAGTTGCATGTACGCCGATGCGTGGGCGACCGCACTGATGGTGTTGGGCGTGGAGCGCGGTACGCAGGTGGCCACAGCGAGAGGCCTCAGTGCGATTTTTGTTGTCCGCGAAGGCGAGGAGTTGCGTGAGGTGATGGTCGGGTTCTAAGGCACCAGACGGGTTGGAACTGCGTGGGTTTTGCCTGTTGCGCAGAAGTCGGTATGGTTAAGCCCTTTCATCCCTCGCGCAACGGAGAACCCCGATGAGCCTGCACGGCGACTACGACAACCAAAACATCTTTGCCAAGATCATCCGCGGTGAAGCACCTTGCTACAAGGTCTATGAAGATGACGATGTGCTGGCCTTTCTCGATGTATTTCCACAGTCGTTCG
>CAYTAY010000385.1:0-1560 GCA_964435845.1 uncultured Azoarcus sp. | reverse complement strand
CCCATGATGCTGAAGGATCTGGCTCGCGAGGCCGGCATGCCCCCGGCAAAGGCACACCCCTACCTGGTGAGCTTCGGCAAACTGGGGCTCATCGAACAGGACCCGGTCACCGGTCGTTACCGATTGGGCGCTTTTGCCCTGCAGGTCGGCCTCGCCGCCCTGCAGGGACTCAATCCGCTGCGATTGGCCACGCCTGCCGCCGCCGAGCTCTCGAACGAGATAGAACAGAACGTCGCCATCGCAGTGTGGGGCAACCACGGCCCGACCATCGTCAGCATCGAGGAATGCAGCCGGCCCATCCATGTCAACATGCGCCCGGGCACTGTCATGAGTCTGCTCAACTCTGCGACCGGACGGGTATTCGCGGCGTTCCTGCCCGAGCGTGTGACCCAGCCACTGGTGCAGAAGGAGCTTTCGCGCCTCGCGAGCGCCGACCAGCCGGCGCTGCGCCCCTCGCGAAAACATATCGACAACGACCTGGACGAGGTGCGCGCCAGACGCATGGCGCGAGCCGTCGGCCACCCTATCCCCGGCATCAACGCCTTCTCAGCCCCGGTATTCGATCACAATGGTCACATCGCCCTGACACTCACGGCAATGGGACCGGCGGGCAGCTTCAACCCGGACTGGGACGGTCCGATCGCGCGGAAGGTGCGCACCTGCGCCGATGGAATCTCCAACCGGCTCGGCCGCATCGAACACTGAACTGCCGCAATCGGGCCTCGCACGCGCGGCGATCTAAAGCAGCAACTCCCCCAACTGCAGACGCAACTCCTCGGATCGCAACTGCCCCATCTTGGTGAGGATGATCGACTCGTGCCAAGGCGCCATCAGGCTGCGCAACTCCTGACCGGAAGTGCTTCTGAGAATCTTCTCGCGCAAATCGATATTGGCATAGGGTCCATTGAAATGGCGCAGCGAGTTCAGCATGAAGTTGCGCGCCATCTCGAGCTTGGCCGGATCAACCTCGGGGCCGTCGTCGACGACCTCGGCATCCATCGCCTGCTCCTCGGGAGGGGCGTCCAAGCTGGCTTCGTTGGCCGCAGTCGCGCCAGGCGCAGCGACGAAGCCACCCGCAACCAGCAAATCAACCGTCTCGTCAAATTTGGGGTCAGGCATCATCGCCCTGAGCGTATCGATGTCGCGCTTGCCGTCGAAAAGAATCAGCAGCCGTCGCGCCCTTGGTCCAAGCGCGCCACCGCGCTGATCGATTTCCTCCTGCCCTTTGCGGGTCTTGGCCAAAACCGTAGTCATTTTGTCTCCCGGTGTGGTGTGTCTTTCAGTTCAAGTCGATCTCGATTTGGTCATGTTCAAGTGAAGCGCCGTTCCTGCGGTCAAACGCATTTCGACTACGATTCTGGAATATAGAGCTTTTCCCAGTACCACCCAAGGGTATTCGTCACGAATTGCAAGCATAAATCATTGGACCCGGTGGCGCTTGCCGGCTATAAAGAGCCCGTCAAGCTCGCAGCATTGCACCGCAAAACATCGCGGGAGCGGCGAATGCCAAGCGAGCACCTGCCTGGGCCGACCTACGACACCGACGAGCAACTCGCCGAG
>CAYTAY010000384.1:0-1594 GCA_964435845.1 uncultured Azoarcus sp. | reverse complement strand
CGACGTCATCGAACGCCACCTTACGCTCAAGAAAGGCGGCGCGAACTACTTCGCCTGCTGCCCTTTCCACGGCGAAAAAACCCCCTCCTTCTCCATCAGTCCCAGCAAGCAGTTCTACCACTGTTTTGGATGCGGTGTGCACGGTAACGCCATCGGCTTTTTGATGGAATACAGCGGACTATCGTTCGTCGAAGCGGTCACCGAGCTCGCCCGCCAGATCGGTGTCGAAGTACCACGCGAGAGCGGCACCAGTCCGCCGCAAATCCCCAAGGGCGAGCAGGACGCGCTACTCGATGCAATGAACACCGCAACCCGTTTCTACCGCGAGCAACTCAAACGCAACCCTTTGGCGGTGGATTATCTGAAACGGCGCGGCCTGACCGGCGAAATTGCCGCGCGCTTCGGCATCGGCTACGCCCCTGATGGCTGGCAGGCGCTCTCTGGGGTTTTTCCAAGCTACGACGCCAAAACCTTGCTCGAGGCAGGACTGGTCATCGAAAACGAGGCCGGACGACGCTACGACCGCTTTCGCGACCGCATCATGTTCCCGATCCAGGATCGGCGCGGTCGCATCATCGCCTTTGGCGGTCGCATCATCGGCGATGGCGAACCCAAATACCTCAACTCGCCCGAGACCCCGCTTTTCGAAAAGGGACGAGAGCTGTACGGTCTCACGCAAGCGCAACAGGCGATCCGGGAAAACGGTTTCGTCCTCGTGGTCGAAGGCTACATGGACGTGGTATCGCTGGCGCAGTGCGGGGTCGGCAATGCGGTCGCCACGCTGGGCACCGCGACTACGCCGGCGCACCTGAAGTCACTGCTGCGCTTCTCCGACCGCATCGTGTTCTGCTTCGACGGCGACAAGGCTGGACGCAAGGCAGCCTGGCGGGCGCTCGAATCCTCGCTCGAATCCCTGCGCGACGACGCAACTCTCGCCTTCTTGCTGCTACCGGAGAAACACGATCCCGACTCGTACGTGCGGGCGGAGGGCGCCGAGGCGTTGCGCGCTGCCGCGGCATCGGCGACCCCGCTCGCCGCGTTCATGATGTCCGAGCTGTCGGCGGAGATCGATCTGGGCAGCGCCGAGGGACGCGCCCGCCTGGTCCATGACGCCGCGCCGCTGATCCGCCGGGTCGCGGCACCGGTACTCAAGCTGCAACTGACCAAGCAGGTTGCGGAACTGGCCACCATGACCCAGGCCGAAATCGAGTCGGTCTGCGGTCTTGCCGCACCCACCAGCGCACCGGCTCGGCACGACAAGCCGCCGCCCTGGGCCGGCAGCCGGCCGACACGCCAGGCGCAGCACCGGCGTCCACGACCAACCTCTCCGCTTGCGGCACTGCTCCGTCTTACACTCCAGCACCCGGGTTGGCTCGCGCGGCTCCCGGTTGACCTCATCCCCGCCGACGACGAACACGGTCGCGCGCTGATTGCGCTGATCGACGCGATGAGCATCGGCGACATCGACCCGGCCTGGGGTCTGGGCACCCTGATCGAGCGTTTTCGCGGCACAGCGCATGGCGAAACGCTGTCGGCGGTGGCGGCAGAACTCGTCGACAGCGACTACGATGAAGCGACCGCCGAGGACTTTCTC
>CAYTAY010000383.1:0-1616 GCA_964435845.1 uncultured Azoarcus sp. | reverse complement strand
CGATGATCTCGCCATCCTGCAGCGCGACCTCGGGCTTGAGCACGATGGTCTTGCCGCTGTTGGTGATCAGCTCCATCTTGACGGTGCGCGCCTTGTCGAGCGTCATCGACTTTTCACCGTGGTAGAAGTCGCCGTGGTGCATGTGCGAGACATGGGTCTTGGACCACTGTTTCCATTCACCCATCGAGTGCGGGTGTTTCTTCGCGTATTCCTTGACCGCCTTCGGTGCACGCCGGTCCGAGTTGCCCTCGCGCAGAACCGGGTTCACCGCCGAGCCGAGGCACTTTCCGTAGCGGGCTACGATGGCTTTCTCTTCTTCGGTCGTGGGGTTGTCCGGGTAGCTCGGAATCGGGTATCCCTTCTTCTGTAATTCCTTGGCGCACGCCTTGAGCTGGGCCACTGACGCGCTGACGTTCGGCAGCTTGATGATGTTGGTGTCGGGATCCTGGGTCAGGCGGCCGAGTTCGCCCAGGTTGTCGGGCACCTTCTGATCGTCGCTGAGGTAATCGGAGAATTCGGCCAGCATCCGGGCCGAGACGGAGATGTCGGACTTCGCGACCTCGATGCCGGCCGGGCCGGCGAAGGTGCGAATGATGGGTAGGAACGCGTACGTCGCCAGCAAAGGTGCTTCGTCCGTGAGCGTGTAGATGATCTTCGATTTCCCTTCAGCCATTTTTTGCTTCCCTCTGGTTTGTATTGATTCAATACACCGATCGCGCCCGTTTCCCTCCGCATTGCGCGAACGGATCGGTACCCTCGCGCAACCGCCGGCCCAAGCCCGTATCGCTCGCATGAGTAACGCGCTTGCGGGCTCGACCTGATGGCACTGCGGCCAATCCAGGTGCGCACCGTCTTGTCTGGCAGAGCTTTGCGTAAGATTTGTTCGAGGCGTTACGGCCGGGCCGGGACAGTATACGCCTCAAGCGAGTGGCTTGTCCGGCACTTTGCTAACGGTCACGGAGTCAGTCCACTCCAGTTCATGAAAGCCGCCATGGCCGTTTCCCTTACCCCCCAACCCCTCTCCCGCAAGCAGGAGAGGGGAGCTTCGTGAGTCGCCTCGGCGACTTTCACGCTAGAGCGCCAGGGCAATCGCGTGAATGTTGAGCAAGCACCATCAATCGACGATGTTCACAAGTTTATGCGCCGTAGGAGCCCGGCTTCGCCGGGCGACGCTCGCCGGGGCTGAAGGTAGAATGCCAGCCTACCGAGGACTCGCGACCAGGCAGGGCGACAATGACAGACTCCATCCGATTCGGACTCGACCGGCTGCTGGCCGATGCCGGGCTTCGTCGGCCGCTGGCGGGTAGAAGGCTGGCCCTGCTCGCGCATCCGGCGTCGGTGACGCGCTCGCTGACCCACGCGCTCGATGCTCTGTCCGGGCTGCCGGATATGCACCTGAGCGCTGCTTTCGGACCGCAACACGGCCTGCGCGGCGACAAGCAGGACAACATGATCGAATCAGGCGACTACGTCGATCCGCGCCACGGCATTCCGGTGTTCAGCCTCTACGGTGAGGTGCGGCGCCCGACCGCTGTGATGATGGACAGCTTCGACGTGCTGCTGGTCGACCTGCAGGATCTGGGCTGCCGCATCTACACCTTCATCACCACGCTGCG
>CAYTAY010000382.1:0-1618 GCA_964435845.1 uncultured Azoarcus sp. | reverse complement strand
ATCGAAGCTGGTGCTGAGCCGCTCGCACACATTGCGCGTGCCGGCCAGCCGTTCGGCAATCTCCGGATAACGGTTTTCCTCGATCAGGGCGCCGAGGCGTGCCACCACTTCGGCATGCATCTGCCGGGTAAGCTTGCCCAGGGTTTCGCTGAACAGCCGGGTGCGCGTCTGCGACTCGAACAGGCCGGCCAGTTCGCCCGCCGCCTTCAGCCTGTGCGCGGTGAGTTCCGAATCGCGAGGCGGAAATACCGGCGTGCTCAAGCCACACCCACCTTGCGGAAACGGCCGCCGGCTTCGAGCAAATCCACACCGCACTCCAGATCGCGCAGCCAGTCCAGAAACTGCTTCACCGCCGCACCGCGATACACCGGCCCGTGCTGCGGAGCAATCATGTCGATATCCAGATTCTGTATGGTCTCCAGCCAGCAGCGGATTGCCCGGTTGGAGCACATGTAGCGACGGTGGAACCCCTCGATGAAGGGCAGGTGACCGGACAGGTCATCCACATAGGCTTCATCGCGGTCGGCCGGCATCATCGCCGCACCGATGTCGCCACTGAAGAGGATTTTCGAGCGAGGGTCATACACATTGATCTGCCCCTCGGAATGCAGGAAATGCGCCGGCACGATGTGCAGCCCGAATTCCGGAGCAAGCTCGCAATACATGCCCTGATCGGGCACTGCACGAAAGCGCCCCATCTCGCGCAGGCCATAGTGCGGCAAAAAGCGCATCCAGATGCTCGATACATACACCTCGGCATGGGTCAATTCCAGCCAGGTTGCCAGCCCGCCCACGATGTCCGGGTCCTGATGCGAGAGCATGATCGCGCGCACCTGGTCGGGCCGGACATAACGCAGCATTTCGGCCAGCACCTGAGGCAGCACACCAAAACCCCCCGGATCGAGCAGTACGCCCACCCCGTTGCGCACGATCAGATACTGGTTGGAACGCACCCCGTCTTCCTCGCCAGGGTCGCTTTCGTTCAGAAGGATGAATCGATGGTCCCGCTCGCCGAACAGTTCGACGTTACGCATGCACGCGCTCTCCGCTACCGGCCCACGACACCCCCTACCGGACCCGGTACGGTGCATCGCCGACGCTTGAAAAACGTGACCTTACCGCTTGCAAGGGCATTTATCAATGCAACCAAAGCCTGTCCGATCAAGCATTTATGTCTGATGAATGGGCAGAGGGCGGAACTCAATGCCGCCCGCGTCGCGCCGCCTTGGGTTCGAAACGCAGGCACTGCTCACCGGAGGCTTCGAACACCACCAGACAGGGCTTGCGCTTGCTGCGAAAGCCCATGTGGCGGCAACCATAAGGCATGGCCGGATCGTGGGTGATGAAATAACCGGTACAGCGGTTGCAATCCGGCACCGTCGCACCGGGAGAAGATCGAGAGTCAGGCATGATCGAGCCAGTCAGGACACGGGCCCCGCAAACCAGCAACACGCAGTTCCAGTGCGGCAGCGGTCCGTCAGTCCGCAAAAACAAAGTCAGCTTGCACGATTGTGGCACAAGCCCCGCTGAAGCTACTACGCCCTGACTACGCCGCCGCCACCTCAAACCCCACCACCCGCCGCTGCTCACGGCTGAACTCCACCCCGATCAGGTGGAT
>CAYTAY010000381.1:813-1652 GCA_964435845.1 uncultured Azoarcus sp. | reverse complement strand
GCACCACGCGGTTGTGGCGCTCAAGAATCACGCCGTCTTCCTCGGCCCAGGCACGCGCCTGTGCGAAGTAGGGGTCGTCTCGCTTGTAGATGGCCATGGGCTTCACCTGGTCGGCTCGGCAGATGATGCAGTCGTGCGGTTCGGCGAAGGCCGGACCGTCATGCACCAAACGCATCTCGTCACCGGAAATGTCGATGAGCTGGTCGCACTCCGGATGCAGCGGGCCGACCGGCAGGAAGCGGTCCTTGGAAAACTTGCTCAGCACCATCAACCACTGGCCATCGGCCTCGGAGGTCTCAGCGAGACTTGCATTCAGGTGGCCCGGTTGGTAGTGCACATCGATTTTCTGACGGATGTAATCGACCTGCTGACCCTTGTGGTGACGGATCGCGTCGTCGACGTTCCACTTGACCACCTGGCTGTCGATGAAGAGCGTCGTGTAAGCGTTGCCACGGTCATCAAAGGTGGTGTGCAGGGGTCCGAGACCAAGCTCCGGCTCGGCAACGACCACGTCGCGCAACTCGATCTTGTCCTCGAACAGGTCGGGCAGCATGCGGGTGTCGATGATCGAGCAGGTCGGCGACAGCTTGCCGTTGGCGATCAGGTACTTGCCGTCGGGCGTCGCGTTGATGCCATGCGGGTTTTTCGGGATCGGAATGTAGCGCGTGTAGGGGTTCTTGCCGCGCCCATCGATCACGGGGATCGCGCAACCGTCGATCTTGATGAAGTCGCCATTGGCCACTGCGCGTTCGATCGCGTGGATGTCGAACACCACGACCCAGTCGCGCTCGAAGCGCATCTTGTCGGCCAGGGTCACGCCGCGCTCGGCGTTGAAGCAG
>CAYTAY010000381.1:0-713 GCA_964435845.1 uncultured Azoarcus sp. | reverse complement strand
CATGCTCTCGCCGTCGATGCCGGTGAACACGGACCAGTAATGCTCGGGCTCATCGAGGTGACGACCGTCGTTGGGTAGCGGCACGATGTTCTCGCCGTTGGCGAACACGTAGCCGGTCTTGGGCGCCTTCTGCACCCGCAGGCCGTGGATGGCGTGGGCGTTCGGAACGGTGACCATCTTGTCGCAGCGCATGATGTCCAGGCGGATACGCGCGACCCGGGTGTTGAGTTTGTCATGTACGTACAGGTAGCGACCATCGTACTTGCCGTCGGTGTAGCTCATGTGCACATGGTGCAGGTCGCCGTTCTGGAACTTGGCACTGTCACCGAGCACCGCGAGGCTCTCGTTGGTCTGACCCCAGCCGGTGGCGCTGCAGCGGTTAAAGACCGGGATACGAGCCAGCTCGCGCATGGACGGTAGGCCCATCACGCGTACCTCTCCGCTTTGGCCGCTACTCCAGAAGCCGTAGTAGGTGTCGAGCTCACCCGGTGCGATGTGATAGTTGAGCCCGCCTTTTGCCGGCGCCGCTTGCGCCGGTGCGCTGCGAGTCAGCGCCCCCATGCCAGCGGCGCCGGCGAGGCCGGCTGCACCGACTGCCGCGGTGCTGCCCAGGAACCAGCGGCGCGTCGGATTGTTGATTTTTTCGTCGGCAGATACAACCTGCTTGGACTTGTCGGTCTCGTTCATTTCGAACTCCTTTGACGTGATGAAAC
>CAYTAY010000380.1:0-1672 GCA_964435845.1 uncultured Azoarcus sp. | reverse complement strand
CATCGCGCCCAACGCCGAGCTTCAGCGCAAGCTGCTGGTGGACAATCCGATGCGTTTGTACTGGCCGGAAGAGGTCGGCGCGACGCCGCCATCTGGAGACTGACATGGCACTCGACAAACCATACGTGGATATTCCCGGTACGACCATCTTCGATGCCGAGCAATCGCGCAAGGGCTACTGGCTCAACCAGTTCTGCATGTCGCTGATGAAGGCCGAGAACCGTGCCCGCTTCAAGGCGGACGAGCAGGGCTATCTCGCCGAGTGGCCAATGAGCGCGGAGCAGAAGCAGGCGGTACTGGATCGCGATCTCAACCGCGCGATTTCGCTTGGCGGCAACATCTACTTTCTGGCCAAGATCGGCGCGACCGATGGCAAGTCCTTCCAGCAGATGGCCGGCAGCATGACCGGGATGACCGAAGAGGAGTACCGCGACATGATGATTCGTGGTGGCCGCTCGCCCGAGGGCAACCGCTATCTCGGCGAGGACGGCGATGCCCAACCGCAGCACCAGCCGCAGGGCGCGGCCGGTCGCCAGAACAAGGAGGCATGACATGGCGCGCATCAGTGCATCGGTCTATACGTCGCATGTGCCGGCCATCGGCGCGGCGATCGACCACGGCAAGGCCGGCGAGGACTACTGGAAACCCCTGTTCGCCGGTTATGACTTTTCCAAGCAGTGGATGAAGGACAACAAACCGGATGTGATCTTTCTCGTCTACAACGATCACGCCACCGCATTCAGCCTCGAGTTGATCCCGACCTTTGCGATCGGTACTGCCGCCGAGTTCAAACCGGCCGACGAGGGCTACGGCGCGCGCCCGGTGCCGACCGTGATCGGCCATCCCGAACTCGCCTCGCACATTGCCCAGTCGGTGATTCAGGACGATTTCGATCTCACCATCGTCAACAGGATGGATGTGGATCATGGTCTGACGGTGCCTCTGAGTTTGATGTGCGGTCAGCCCTCGGCATGGCCGTGTCCGGTGATCCCGTTTGCGGTCAACGTAGTGCAGTATCCGGTGCCCTCCGGGCGGCGCTGCTTTCAGCTCGGGCAGGCGATACGTCGCGCCGTCGAGTCCTACGACGAACCCCTCAACGTGCAGATCTGGGGCACCGGCGGCATGAGCCACCAGTTGCAGGGCGCGCGTGCCGGCCTGATCAACGCGCCGTGGGACAATGCCTTTCTCGACCGCCTGATCGCCGATCCGGCCGGGCAGGCCGAGGTGCCGCACATCGAGTACGTGCGTGAGGCTGGCTCGGAGGGCATCGAGCTGGTCATGTGGCTCATCGCCCGCGGTGCGATGAGCGACGTCGCCGGCGGTCCGGCGCCCACGGTGCGTCATCGTTTCTACCATGTGCCCGCGTCGAATACCGCGGTGGGCCATCTGATTCTGGAGAACGGATAAATGAGCAAGACGATCAAGGTCGCGCTGGCCGGCGCCGGCGCCTTTGGCATCAAACACCTGGACGGTATCAGGAACATCGACGGCGTCGAGGTGGTCTCGCTGGTCGGTCGGCGTCTCGAACAGACGCGTGAGGTTGCCGACAAGTACGGCATCGGTCACGTCAGCACCGAGCTGTCGGAGAGTCTCGCGCTGCCCGAGGTCGATGCGGTAATCCTGTGCACACCGACCCAGATGCACGCCTCCCAGGCCATCGAGTGCCTCAAGG
>CAYTAY010000379.1:0-1714 GCA_964435845.1 uncultured Azoarcus sp. | reverse complement strand
AAGCCTCGAACCCGCTGTCGGGGGTCTGCCGCTGGCGCCATGGCGAGCCGCCAGCGCGAATGTGCACAGGCCCCAGAGCGCCGCGGGCTCGCAATGAAGCGGATCACCCGATCCGGATGAGAATGACCGAGATATTGTCCCGCCCGCCTCTGGTGTTGGCGGTCAGCACCAGCGCATCGGCGGCGGTCTCGAGGCTGTCAGCGGACAGAAGCTCGGCAATGTCCTGTTCGTGCAACATGTCGGTCAGCCCGTCCGAGCACATCAGAAGCAGGTCGCCCCTTGCCAGGTCATGGGCCCGGACTTCAGGCTCCACGGTCGCATGCACACCCAGGGCACGCGTCAGCACACCGCGAGCGCCCGATAGCCGGACATCATTCTCGCTCAGCACACCTTGGTCGATGAGTTCCTGCGTCAAAGTATGATCACGGGTAAGACGAACCAGACTGCCCCGCCGCAACCGATAAAGACGGGAGTCGCCAACATGAACGCTGACCAGACCACCACCGACAGGGCACACGGCAAGCAGGGTACTGCCCATGTTGATCAGCGCCGGATCTTCACCGCCCGCCCGATACACCGCGAGGTTGGCCTCGCCCACTGCCGCAGAGAGGGCAAGCGAGGCTTCCGCCACCCCCCAGTTGGCGGCATGAGTCCGTTCCAGCGCCTTGCTGCTTGACTCGATGCCGATGCGCGCCGCGACCGCACCACCGTGGTAGCCCCCCATGCCGTCGGCAAGGATCGCCCAGCGCAGTTGCGGGTCGATGAACGTGAGATCCTCGTTTTGCGTGCGTACCCGCCCTACGTCACTGCGGGCGATGGCCTGGGTAACACCGGGGCTGGGTGCGTGATCATTCATTGCCAGGGGCAAGCGCGCGCTTGCGAGGTTTGTCCTGAGCAAAAGCTGCGGGGTACGGTCGTCATTCTAGCCCGCATTTCTCGCGCCTTCACGAGCGCGGCCACCGATGCGCTCACTGCTGCGCGTCATTGCGGGAAATCGGCGCTCGCAGCCAGCCGGTTTCGAACAATCACCCGACGAACATCGGGATAAAAACGCCGGCTTACGCCGGCGTCCTGTCGTACCGTAGCAGAGGCGATCAGAGCATCGCCTTGAGCAACTTACCCATTTCGGACGGATCCCGCGTGACCTTGAAACCGCACTCTTCCATGATGGCGAGCTTGGCGTCAGCGGTATCGGCGCCGCCGGAGATCAGCGCGCCGGCGTGCCCCATGCGCTTGCCGGCCGGCGCGGTGACACCCGCGATGAAGCCGACGATCGGCTTTTTCATGTTGTCCTTGCACCACTGGGCCGCTTCCGCCTCGTCAGGTCCGCCGATTTCGCCGATCATGATGACCGCGTCGGTATCGGGATCGTCATTGAACATGCGCATCACGTCGATGTGCTTGAGACCGTTGATCGGGTCGCCACCGATGCCGACCGCCGAAGACTGGCCGAGGCCGATCTCGGTGAGCTGCGCAACCGCTTCATAGGTCAGCGTGCCGGAACGGGACACCACGCCAATTCGACCCTTTTTGTGGATATGGCCCGGCATGATGCCGATCTTGATTTCTTCCGGCGTGATCAGGCCGGGACAGTTCGGGCCCAGGAGCAGCGTTTCCTTGCCGCCGGCGGCCACCTTTTGCTTCATCCTGTTGCGAACCACCAGCATGTCGCGGACAGGGATGCCCTCGGTGATGCAGATCGCCAGATCGAGGT
>CAYTAY010000378.1:0-1743 GCA_964435845.1 uncultured Azoarcus sp. | reverse complement strand
GCCGCCGCTGTGAGGCCATCCAGCACGGCGTGATCGTCCACCAGCTGTGCCGCCCGATCTGGCGTGCCTGGATGGAGCAGGCGCTACTCGAAGGCGCGCTGGCGCTACCGCAATTTACCGAGAAGAAGCGCGACTACCTCGCGGCCAAGTGGATTCCGCAAGGCTGGCAGTGGGTCGATCCCAAGAAGGAATTCGACGCCATGCTGACCGCCATTCGCGCCGGGCTGCTGTCTCGCTCAGAGGCCATCTCGGCCTTCGGCTACGACGCCGAGGACATCGACCGCGAGATCGCCGCCGACAACCAACGTGCCGATGAGCTCGGTCTGGTCTTCGACTCGGACCCGCGCCACGACAAAGCGCCTCTGAGCACTCCCATGAATGCGGCCGCCACGGTGGCCGTGCCGCAAGACCCACAGGACAACTGACATGCAACTCATTCATCTGGCGTCCCGGCTCGTTGGGACGCCGCTCCTCATTGCGCGCCCCAAACTCGATGTGATCCTCTCAGTGCTGGGTTCCCGCATCGGCTTGCCCGATCTGGACATGGCCATACCGCTGCCCACGCCGCGCCAGAGCGCCACATCGGGTCAGGCGGGCATTGCCGTCATCCCGGTGGTCGGCACGCTGGTCAGACGTTCGATGGGCATCGAAGCCGCCTCTGGCCTGATGTCCTACGGCGAGATCGAAGCCCGACTGGACACCGCGCTGGCCGACCCGCAGGTGGCGGGCATCCTGCTCGATCTGGATTCGCCCGGCGGCGAGGCCTCGGGTGTGTTCGAACTGGCCGAGCGCATCCGCGCCGCCAGCACCATCAAGCCAATCTGGGCGCACGCGAACGATGCCGCGTACTCGGCAGCCTTTGCCATTGCGGCCGCCTGCCAGCGCCTGACACTGTCGCAGACCGCTGGCGTCGGGTCGATTGGCGTGATCGCGCTGCACGTCGACCACTCGGTGAAGGATGCCAAGGACGGCCTGAACTACACCGCCGTCTTCGCGGGCAGCCACAAGAACGACTTCTCGCCGCACGAACCCCTCAGCCCGCAGGCCACCACGGCGTTGCAGACCGAAGTGGATCGCCTCTACGACATCTTCGTGAATCAGGTCGGGCAGATGCGCAGCCTCGACCCGGACGCCGTGCGCGCCACCGAGGCGGGGCTGTTTTATGGCGAGCAGGCGGTGGCAGTGGGCCTCGCCGACGCCGTGATGCCGTTTGATGCGGTGATGACCGAATTCACCGATGCACTGGCCGCCAAGCAGAGGCTGGCGCAGCCCGGCGTGGCCCGCGCCTCGCCGCGAAGCCTGTCCACGCAACCCATTTCAAACCCGCCCCGAACCAAGCCTTTCACCCTGGAGAACACCATGACCGACCCCAATGACGACCACGACAACCTTAAGCGTCCGGCCGAGACCGATCCGCAGGGCGACCAGCCACTGACCGACAGCGATCCGCAACCAACGCCTGCTGCCCATGCCGCGCTGGCGCAATCCAACGCCCGCGGGCGCGGCCAGGCGCAGGCCATTGCTGAGATGTGCCTGATCGCGGGCCAGTCCCAGCGCACGGCGGAGTTCCTCGCAGCAGGCTTCTCGGAAGCGCAGGTACGCCGGGCCTTGCTCGATGCCCGTTCCGACCAGCCCGAAATCGCCTCGCGTATCACCGCCGATGCCGGGTCCAGCCAGCGCCCGGAAAACAGTCCGGTGGTCGCTGCCGTCAAGAAACTCACCGCCAAGGAGTAAGCCATGCCC
>CAYTAY010000377.1:0-1751 GCA_964435845.1 uncultured Azoarcus sp. | reverse complement strand
CCTGCCGGCGTTCCTCGCGCAGCACGGCTGCGGCCAACTCGGGATCAAAATCGGCGAGCGTCAGGGATGGGTCATACATGGGTGGGTCGTCCTGTGGTCTGAACCTAAAAACCTCAGTTACCCCGCCCCGTTTGCATGATCAGTCAGCAAACGAAGAGGCTCGGGTGGTCCGATGGCTGCGAGTGTGCGTTTGAGATGATCACAACACAGCAACCATACCGAGCGGGGATTGAACTGCTCCGCAGCCTCGCTCACCCAAGCCTGAAGCTGGCTGGACACGCGCATGAGCACCTGCCGGGCTCTGTCGAAGTAGGCGTGCTGGCCGGTGAGCGTGATGGTGGTCTGGCCCGCGTGCTCGGTGCGGCGGCCGACCGAAGACATCAACCATGGCCGGCTGGTCATGGCCTCAAGCCGGGCTTCTGGGTTGGCCAGGCGTACGAACAGACTCCACCAGTTGTAGATCAGTGCCACCGCGCGCGCAGACAGTTGGCAACGATGCAGATCGTGGGTGGTGAAACCTCCCCAACCCCATTGGTTCTTGAGCTCGTCGAAGGTGTTTTCCGCGTCGGCACGGTCGCGGTAGAGCTGGCCGAGCGAGAGGATTTCGTGATCGAGGTTGGTCACCAGCACAGCGTATTCGTAGCCGGTGATGCGCTTGCCGTCTCTACGGTCCGCCTCGATGAAGCCCAGCAACTGCTGGCCGTCCTCCTCTTGAGCGAGCACCATTTCGCCCTTCAAGGGGCGACGCAACACCACGACCCGGCGCTTGTCCTCCCAGCCGGTCAGTGCGAGCGTACTATCCATCCCCTCCCAGCCCTGACCCGCGTCTGTCCAGCCCGAGACCCGGAACAGGCGCTCGATGTGGCGTTTGACGTTCTTCGACAAACGCAACTTGAACAGATACGGCTGGGCCCGTGCCTCCAACGTGCGCATGATGCCGTCCGAGCCAAAGCCACAGTCGCCGCGCACCATCTTCGGTTTGCGATGCTCGGGCAGTTCATCAAGCAGCTTGAGCAATCCAGGCAGCGTATGGCTGCCCGCGTGTTCATTGCCCGCCTTGACCTCAACACCCATCACCAGGCGCAAACCCGCCATCAGGTAGGTATGGTAGCTGTGCGAAGGCCGCCCCGGCTTTTTCGGGTTGTACGACACCACCGCCCCCTCCTGCTTGCCGTACAGCGGCTTGATCGTCGTGTCGATGTCCAGAATCCACGGCACATCGAGCAACGCGGCCGTGCTCTGGCGCAGATGACCGTCAAGCCAGCTCACCCCTGCATCTTCGGGTATGGCCAACAGTGCCCGGCGCAGCGCATCCTCGCTGATCACCTTGGTCATCCCCAACAGCCCCGGATTGACCCCGTCGCAGCGAATCGTCGTGACGTGCGAGTAGCGCCGGTGCCCGGAAAGAATCGACAGCATCCAGGTCCCCAAAACGTCCGCCTTGCTCGGCGCGTTCGGGCTGGTATAGGACAGCGGGCAGCGATCCTGCCAGTCCGACCACAAGCCGGTCAGTGTCAGAAACTCGATGAAGTACGCCAATTGCCCCATCGGCGTCGCAGCGCTATCAGCCTCCCAGCGAACCTGCACCCGACCACCTGCGGTCTGCACCCCAGCGCAGGACAAAAGCATTTCTTCCCGCTTCAAACGCTTCAATTTCGACTCACCCATCGGGTGACTCCTGTCGTCGTCAGAAAAACCATAGCCTGCCTGCGATTCAGGCAGATTGCACGTCATCAACTGAGATTTTTAGG
>CAYTAY010000376.1:0-1752 GCA_964435845.1 uncultured Azoarcus sp. | reverse complement strand
GTCCTCGCCGAGCAGGTGACGAATGAGTGCAATGAACGTGGTGGGGAATCGGGTTTGCACGACAGAGGATTCATCCGCAAAACCGAAGTCGACCACCACGTCGGCACATCCGCCAGGCAACGCCTCAGGTACGCCGGTGACCACGATGCGTTGCGCGGTGCCAAACCGGCCGCTGCTGAGGGCATCGAGAACCTCGGTCGTCGTACCCGACCGAGTGATGGCTACGACGTGGTCGTAGCTGCGGTTCGCGGGCAACTCCGAGGCGAATGCCCAGTCGCTGCGACCGTGACCGGCTTGCTCGCGCAAGAACGCCACTGCACGAGCCACGAAAGCCGAGGTGCCACAGCCAAAGAACAAGACGGTGCTGCCCGAGGGAGGGAGCACGGCGCTGAGTGAGGCTGCGTTGTCGATCGCGTGTCGCCAGATGTCGGTCTGGGAATTGATTTCGGTGCTCGTCATACTCACGGGACCAAGTGACACCCAAGATGAGCAATGTGCGCACGAAACGCGCAACGGGTGGCGCGCGCATGGTCGAATTGCGCATTGTGGCGCGCAACACTGGCCCCGTGAGCGACATGAGGCCACTTGCTGGTGGTGACCACGAGAGCACGCAACGAGTCTGGCCGCGGCCAACCGTGGTGCTGCCCCAAACCCATCTTGACCAGCCCTTCTGCCGTGGAATTGATATCCACAACCACCTAGGCCGGTGGCTCTCTGCAGAGGGCACCTTTCTCGGCGGGAGTGCCGACGAACTCGCCGCTGTGCTTGATGACGTGCACCTCGATGCGGTGGTGAACCTCGACGGCATGTGGGGGGAAGAACTGCAAGCAAACCTCGATCGCTTCGATGCCGTGATGGCCGATCGGGTCTATACGTTCGCGCACGTCGACTGGGACCTGCTTTTACGCGGGGACGCGCAGAGCCCTGAATCTAGGCAGGCCCTCGTCGACAACCTGGCTGACTCCGCTTTGCGGGGCGCGAAGGGGGTCAAGGTGTGGAAGGACCTCGGGCTCACTCGTCGCGACGCCACAGGTGAGTTGGTGCTCCCTGATGATCCTCGAGTTATCGAGGTGCTTGGAGTGGCTGGCGACCTCGGTTTGCCAGTGTTGATCCACACTGCCGACCCGGTGGCGTTCTTCGAGCCTCTAGATCGCGCTAACGAACGCTGGGATGAACTGGCCGAGATGCCCTCGTGGTGGTTTGGCGCACCGGAGTTCCCCAGCTTTAACCGCCTCATCGATGCGCTCCATACGTTGGTTGCAGCGTGCCCGCAGACCACCTTTGTCGGTGCTCACGTCGGTGGTCACGCCGAGAACCTCGCCGCAGTCGGCGAGGCCCTGCATCGGCTGCCAAACTTCAACGTCGACACCGGGGGGCGGATGGGGGAGATAGGACGCCAACCGCGTGCCTTCCGTCGCCTCGTCGAGGCATTCCCCGACCGGGTGCTCTTTGGCACCGACTGCTTCCCGATTGACCCCGATGCTGTGCGTCATTGGTGGCGGTTCTTTGAGACTGACGATGAGTACTTCGACTACGGAACTCCAGGCGAGCCCCCAGGCCAAGGTAACTGGCACATCAGTGCTGCCCATCTGCCGCAATCGCTGCTTCCGGGGCTTTACCGCGACAACGCGCTGCGAGTGCTGAACGGGGTGTAAAAGTCACAAGTAAACCTGTGACTTTTACACCCCCTACGGCTGGTCGGCCCGCACCACCCGAAGCATCCAAAATGATGCGCCACCCGAACCGGACTTC
>CAYTAY010000375.1:0-1755 GCA_964435845.1 uncultured Azoarcus sp. | reverse complement strand
CCTTGGTCAGTTCGGTCTGGCCGTACACCATTACCTGCTTGCCCCCGGTGAGCGAAGCCATGTCGATGCGCTCCATGCGGCCGTCGAAGGCGAGCACGATGCCGTCGTGCAGCAGGCCTTCGCGATCCATGCGGGCGCCGACGCCGGCCTTGCGCATCAGGTCCGCCATGCCCTGCTCGAGGATGCCTGCGCGGATGCGGCTTTCCACGTGTTCGCGGTTCTGGCGCTCGAGGATCACGCTCTTGATGCCTTCGCGACTGAGAAGCAAGGCGAGGCAGAGGCCGGAGGGGCCGGCGCCGATGATGCCGACTTGGGTCTGCATGGTTTTTGTCTCCGTTATGTTTGTTGAGCTAGCACTATAGAAGTGTACAACGAGGCTTGCTTGAAGTTTTGCCGATCAAAACTTGCATTTTTCGAAAGTCTGGCGTTGTGTTTTCATTGCGCCAGCGTGCTCGTGCGCGCCTGAGCCGGGCGCTCGGTGGGCGAGTGTTCCAGGCAGTGACTGCGGGCTGCAATGATGAGGGCTTCAAGCATGAGCAGACTTTCGTCCGTTGCCGATTCCGTGCCGAGCTACAAGCTTTTCGGCGAGCAACGTCTCTGGCCGACGCCCGAACCGGTGCACTACGAGACGATTGCCGCGCGCAGCGCGCTCTACGATTGGGAGATTTCTCCGCACAGTCACGACAGTCTGGTTCAGTTGCTGTTTCTGGAGTTGGGTCAGGCCGAGATGACCATCGAGACCCGGAGGCTGCCGCTACCTTTGCCCTGCCTCGTCTATGTGCCCGCGAGAGTGGTCCACGGCTTTCGCTTCTCGAGCGACATCGTGGGGCACATCGTCACTTTGCCGGAATTCCTGCCCGGAGAGCTGTTCGCACAGGCGACCGAACTGCGCGAAGCAGTGGGGAAGGCGAGCCATTGCGCGCTGAGCGGTCACGCGGAGCTGCTCGGCACGGTTCGACATCAGTTCGCGCAATTGATACGTGAGTATGGTGGCGACTCGCCGGGTCGCCTGGCAGTGATGTTGTCCGCTCTCGCGCAGATACTTGTGACTGTGGCACGCGCAGCCGATGAGCTTGGGAGCGAGGGTGGGCGCAACCGGTTCCGGCTGCGGGTAGAGCGCTTTGCGGAATTGATCGAGCGGCATTTTCGGGAATGGCTGCCGCTGGCGTTTTACGCGGATCGACTTGGTGTGTCGACAACACAACTGAACAACACCTGTCGTCGCGAGACCGGTCGGAGCGCGCAGGCGATGATTCACCTGCGCCTGCTGCTCGAGGCGCGCCGTTTGCTGGTGTACTCGGACCTGGATGTGACCGCGATCGGCTATGCGCTGGGGTTCAAGGATCCGGCCTATTTCACTCGTTTCTTCTCGCGTGCCGAGGGGGTGCCTCCGTCATCGTACCGTGCGCGGCACGCACCGAGCCTCAGGCCTCAGTACGGGCACTGACGCCGTAGCGAAGCATGTCGACCATTCGGTCGGCGATGTCCCGGGGACTTCTCGATCCTTCGCGGTACCATATGTGAACCCAGTTCATTGCCCCCAGCAACATGAGGCGCAGCAGACGGCGATCGGTATCCGGGGCGAGCGGCAGTGCGTCGATGAACTCGCGAAACAGCTGCTCGTAGGTTTCGCGAAAGGGTTGAATTCGTTCCAGCATCGCCTGATCGCCGATCATCGCCAGGTTGTGGCCGGTGAGCCGGTCTACCGGCGTGCCTTCCACCAGTCCGGTGACGTGAACTTCGCAGGCGAGGCGT
>CAYTAY010000374.1:274-1761 GCA_964435845.1 uncultured Azoarcus sp. | reverse complement strand
GCCATCGAGGAGAAGATTCGCGAGAATCGGTCGTAGGTTGACTTGCCGATCACCGAATCAATGTGGTTCCACTGACCCTGAAAGGCGAACCTGGTCAGGTTGGCTGAACCAAACATCGTGACCCAGCGCTGGTGCCCGACGTGGGAGAACAGGTACATCTTCGTGTGCATCGTTCCGCTGGCCCCGCGGCACGAGCGCACGCAGGCGCGCGCCCACGTGCTCTTGTGCGCGCCGCGACCTGGTGAGCCCAAAGCGTGCTTGAGTCGTGCCCACGACCGTGATTCGTCATTCTTGGGTGTGGTTGCCACGAGCACACGAACACTGACACCACGCTTTGCCGCGGCAATCAAGGCGTTCTCGATGGCGGCGTCGGCAAAGGCGTAGGTCGCGATGCGAATGCTGGATCCGCGTGGTGAGTGCTCGATAGCACTGAGTACGGCGTACCTAATCGCGGTGCGCGCCTGGGCGGTATCGGCCTTGGGATAGCTAAATTCACTGAACGGATTGGGGCTCCACACCGGTTTCGGGCAAGGCATTCCCGCCAATTTGCGACGGGCCACCACGGCTGCCTTGTTGGCCTGCGCCAAACGTTCTTTGGCGTGCCCGGCGTTTGTCTGGAGCCTCTTGAGGGTGTCAGCGGCCTTGTTTGCCACTATGGCTTTGTTCAGCGCAATTTTGCGTAACCGCTGACGCACTTTGGGTCGATGCTCACGAAGCATGGCGGCCTTGGCTTTGCGGGCCTCGGTGGTCAGTTTCACGAGAGTGGTCTGTTGCGCTTTGACTCGGTCGGCCGCGGCCTCAACCGCGCTCTTTGCGCGACGCGCCATTGCCGAGGTGGACTTTACGGCCGCGACCAAGGGCCGCTGGTTGACCAGACAGCGGTGCCATGCCCGGTTAGCTGCGCGCAAACCGGCCACATCGCCGGGATCTTTGGCGAATGTTGGTGCCATGAAACCGACGGCCAACACAACAGCACACAGTCCAGTGCTGGTGAGTCGCCACCACTGGTGGGCAGGCCATCGGGACACATCAACTCCTGAGGATCGCGAGTGTTACCTCTGGGACCCTAGTGGCCGATGTGACTGATGTGACTGCGACTTGCCGAAGCTTATGCGGATCCGTATCGACGATCTCGCTCGGCGTAGGTCGTAATCGCCTGCCACAGGTGGCGCCGATCGACATCGGGCCACAACACATCGGTGAACACCATTTCTGAGTACGCTGCCTGCCAGAGCACGAAGTTCGAAAGCCGTTGCTCTCCCGACGTACGCCAGATCATGTCGGCGTCTGGAAGTTCTGGGACGTAGAGGTATCGAGCGAATGTTGCTTCGGTGATCCGATTGGGGTTGAGCTTTCCTGCGGCTGCATCAGCGGCCATGCGTGAGGCAGCATCAGTGAGTTCGGCTCGTCCGCCATAGTTCACACACATGGTCAACGTAAGGACATCGTTATTGCGAGTCAGGTCTTCAGCAACCTGAAGTTCCTTG
>CAYTAY010000374.1:0-226 GCA_964435845.1 uncultured Azoarcus sp. | reverse complement strand
CATCACATCGCGGCGTCGTCGGATGACATCGCGGTTGAAGCCCATCAAGAACTTCACCTCGGCCGGTGAGCGACTCCAGTTCTCTGTAGAGAAGGCGTAGGCCGAGATCGCCTTGACCCCAATCTCGATGGCGCCCTCGACCACGTCGAAGAGTGAGTGTTCGCCGCGTTCGTGGCCCGCAGTGCGAGGTAGCCCACGCTCCTTGGCCCACCGTCCGTTGCCGTCC
>CAYTAY010000373.1:0-1780 GCA_964435845.1 uncultured Azoarcus sp. | reverse complement strand
AGAAGGCTTCGAACAAGTCGGAGATGATGCGTCGCGCCTTGTTGGTCATGCGCAGCACCTGATAATGACGATACAGATGCTCGCGCAAAAAACGCTTGAGTTCATGGAGCTGGGGCGCGAGTCGCGCCGAGTACCCCACCAGCCTGGGCGCGCACCGCACCTGTGCAAGGTTGCACACTTTTTGTGCATCGATGTTGCTGCGGGTGGTTTCGATCAGATCGAGCGCCATCGCATTGATCATCCGGCGAATGGTTTCATGGATCAGCCGACGACCGCCCAGACCAGGCCAGTCCGCTTCCACCGTGGCACGCATTCGCGCGAAAATCTCGACGGTTTGCAGTTGCTCCAGGCTAATCAAGCCAGAACGCAATCCATCATCGATGTCGTGGTTGTTGTAGGCAATTTCGTCGGCAAAATTTGCCAACTGCGCTTCCAGGGAGGGTTGGGTGCCATCGAGAAAACGCTGACCGAGCTCGCCAAGCTGCACCGCATTGGTGCGTGAGCAGTGTTTCAGGATACCTTCCCGGGTCTCGAAGGTGAGATTCAAGCCATCGAAAGCAGCATAATGCTCCTCGAGTACATCCACGGCGCGCAGAGACTGGAGGTTGTGCTCGAAACCGCCGTAGTCCTTCATGCACTGATTCAGTGCATCCTGACCGGCATGGCCGAAAGGCGTGTGCCCAAGGTCATGAGCCAGTGCGATCGCCTCAGCCAGATCCTCGTTCAGTGCCAGCGCCCGGGCGATGCTGCGAGTGATCTGCGCGACCTCGATCGTGTGGGTAAGCCGCGTCCTGAAGAGGTCTCCCTCGTGATTGACGAAGACCTGGGTCTTGTATTCGAGCCGTCGAAACGCGGTCGAATGCACGATTCGATCGCGGTCGCGCTGATACTCGCTGCGGATGCCGGGGTGCGGCTCGGGGTGAAGCCGGCCGCGTGAGGTTTCTTCAGTGACTGCGTAACTCGCCAACATGCGGTAAGTCCTCTCGTTGCCCACTCCCAGCGCAGAAGCGCAGCTTCGCGGCTTACGCCGCTCCTACAGGGGCCGACTGTGGTCGGCAGCATCACCACGATCGCTTGCGGGAGCGCCGTAAGGCGCAAATGCCGCGCAATACACTTGCTCTCCCGGCTCATGGGCTGCGCTGCCGGATCGCAGCGAGAATGGCTTGCTCTTCAGCCTCGGCGTAGATCACCGCCTTGCCGATCTCTTTCAGCAGCACCAGCCTTGTTTGCCCACCTTCCACCTTCTTGTCGCTGGCCATCAGGTCGAGATAGCGCACGCCGGGCAGTCCCGGCCCGTGTATAGGCAAGCCGGCCCGCACGAACAAGGATTCGACACGCTCGAGATCCCGGTGACTCAGCCAACCCAACTGGCGCGACAACTCCGCGGCCATCATCGTACCTGCCGCGACCGCTTCACCGTGCAACCAGACCCCATAGCCCATGCCAGCCTCGATCGCATGGCCAAAAGTGTGGCCGAGGTTGAGCAGCGCACGCTCGCCGCGCTCGGTCTCGTCAGCGGCTACCACCTCAGCCTTGTTCGCGCACGACCGCTCGATCGCCTCGGTCAGCGCCTGGGTATCCCGCGCCAGCAATCGCTCCATATTGCCCTCCAGCCACTCGAGGAAGGGCAGATCACGAATGAGGCCGTATTTGATGACTTCGGCGACGCCCGCCCGCAGTTCGCGGTCCGCCAGGGTGTCGAGGGTGTCGATATCGGCCAGCACGAGGCGGGGCTGGTAGAAAGCGCCGATCATATTTTTGCCGAGCGGATGATTGATCG
>CAYTAY010000372.1:0-1781 GCA_964435845.1 uncultured Azoarcus sp. | reverse complement strand
GCGCAATGAGCCCGTGCCGTGGGTCAGGTCGTTGTCGACGATGCGGCGCCTCAGATCGCGAATCATGTCCCCGTAGAGCGTCTGGCCGCCAAGTACCATTTTCAGGCCGTTGTAGTCCGGCGGGTTGTGGCTGCCGGTAACGCTGACGCAGGAGTGGGTGCCCAGTTCGTGGGCGGCGAAGTAGGTCAGCGGTGTGGGGACGCAGCCGATATCGACTACGTCTACGCCCGCAGCCCGGATGCCGTCGGCGAGCGCACCAGCCAGTGCTGGCCCGGACAGTCGGCCGTCACGCCCGACCGCGATCTCGCGCTGCCCGCGGGCGCAGGCCTCGGAACCGAGTGCGTGACCGATGCGGCGCACCGCGTCGGCGCTCAGCGTCTTGTCCACGATGCCGCGAATGTCGTAGGCCTTGAAGATCTCGGGCGCCGGTGCGTTCTCTGTGTCGGTATGGGTCATGCGTTTATCATCATGTGCAGGTCAGGGGGGCGATTATCTCAGAAGCGTTGGAATCGTGCTTCCCACCTGTCGCTGTCGGTCGAAGTACGCCAGCAGGCGTTGCGGAAGCCAGTCAAGCGAGCCCGGCCAGCTGCCGTCGAGAAAACCGACACGGCACCCGCGCGGAGTGCCTTTCGCAAGCGCTTGTCTCAGTGGTGACCTTTCGGGCGTTCGCCGGTGAAGACGTAGCGTGTGCTGCAGTAGGGGCAGGTCACGTCGCCGGTCTTCAATACATCGAGAAAGACCTTGGGGTGACGCGCCCACAGCGGGGCCCCCGGTCGCGGGCAGGCGAGTGGCAGGTCGGTCCTGGTGACCGCCACGGTGATGTCCTTGTCCACAGCTTCACTCATGACGGCACTCCTCAAACGAAAGCAAGCCAGTGTTCATACTCAGGCGCACGACCATTGACGATGTCGAAAAAGCGCGCCTGAATCTTCTCGGTAATCGGTCCGCGTCGCCCTTCGCCGATGATCCGGTTGTCGAGTTCGCGGATCGGGGTGACCTCGGCCGCGGTGCCGGTGAAGAATGCTTCGTCGGCGATGTAGATGTCGTCACGGGTGAGTCGCTTGGACTGCACGTCGAGGCCGAACTCGGCGGCGACGCGGATCACCGAATCGCGAGTGATGCCGGTAAGTGCCGAGGCGATCTCGGGTTCGTAGATCTTGCCGTCCTTGATCACGAAGAGATTCTCGCCGGCGCCCTCGGCCACGAAACCCTGGGTGTCGAGCAGCAGGGCTTCGTCGTAGCCTTCGCGCGTGACTTCGAGGTTGGCGAGGATGGAGTTCGGGTAGGTGCCAGCCATCTTGGCCCGCGGCATGGTCACGTTCACGTGATGGCGGGCATAGGACGAGGTCTTGACCCGAATTCCCTTCTCGAGACCTTCCTCGCCGAGGTAGGCTCCCCACGGCCAGGCCGCAATGGCGACATGAACCTTGGAGTCGCGGGTGGAGATCCCCATCTTCTCCGAACCGTAGAAGGCGATCGGGCGCAGGTAGCAGGATTCGAGCTTGTTCGCCCGCACGACTTCGAGTTGCGCGTCCATCAGCACCTGCTTGGAGTAGGGGATGTCCATCATGTAGATCCTGCCGGAGTTGATCAGGCGCTGGGTGTGCTCGGCCAGACGGAAGATGGCAGTGCCCTTGGCCGTGTTGTAGGCGCGGACACCCTCGAACACCGCGAGGCCGTAGTGCAGCGAGTGGGTCAGCACGTGCGTGGTCGCCTCGCGCCACGGCACGAGCTTGCCGTCGTACCAGATGAAACCGTCGCGATCGGCCATGGACATGGTG
>CAYTAY010000371.1:0-1791 GCA_964435845.1 uncultured Azoarcus sp. | reverse complement strand
TCGTCGAACAGTGCACTGCAACCGCCGGTGTGAGCCGGGTACGCTGGAAAGGCGTTCCGGGCAACTGACAATAAAGGAGTCGAACATGGACCCAGAACCGGAACCTGAACCCAGGGGCCACGAGCGCCCTGCCGACTGATCCTCTCCACGATTTCAACTCTGGCACGGATCGGTCTCAAGGCCACCCGTGCGCCCTTCCGGCTTCGGCACACTGCCGAAGCACTTCCAACCCGGCGTCAATGCATCCACACATCGCCTCGCGCAGGCGACGTGCGGCCCTGTTCGCGCCTGAAAAACCGCATCCATACGGAAGGAGCAACCAGAATGAACTTCCCCGAAATCGTATTCTCCCTCAAGGGCATCCTTGCCTCGCGCAACGCCGAAGACCTGGCCAGTATCATCAAGCAGAACCACCCGGCCGATCTGGCCACTGCGCTCGAGCACCTTCCCGAGGCCGACGCCCACACCTTGATGGCGCTCACCAGGTCGCTCGACCGTGCGGTCATCTTCGGCTACCTCGGTGCCGACTACCAAGCGAGCCTCGCGACCCACTTCGACCGCAAAGAGCTGGCCGAGCTTTTCTTTCACATGCCGCCGGACGACCGCGCCGACCTCTACAACCGCCTGCCCGAAGAGCGGCGTGAGGACTTCATGCCGGCGCTCGCTCAGGTCGAGCGCGAGGACATCCGCCGCCTGGCGGCCTATCCGGAGCAGTCGGTCGGCTCGGTAATGACCTCGGACTACGCCACGATTCCGGCCGAACTCGATGCGCGCGGCGCGATCGAACATCTGCGCAAGATCGCCCCAGATGCCGAAACGATCTACCAGGCCTTCGTCATCGACACCGATCGCAAGCTGCTCGGCACCGTGTCGCTGCGGGAACTCATCATTGCCTCCCCACAGGCACGCATCCTTGACTTGATGAAGACCGAGCCGGTGTTAATCAAGGCCGACGCGCCGCGCGAGGAGGCCGTGCAACTGATCGCCAAATATGACCTCCTGGCGTTGCCGGTCATCAACGGTGGCGACAGGCTCGTTGGCATCGTCACCTACGACGACGCGATGGATGTCGAACGCACCGAGACCGATACCGACTTCCGCAAGGTCGGCGCGGTCGGGGAGCTCGCAGTCAGCATCAAGGATGCGACGATTGCGCTGCTCTACAAGAAGCGGGTGTTCTGGCTGGTGCTGCTGGTGTTCGGCAACATCTTCTCGGGGGCGGGCATCGCCTACTTCGAGGAGACTATCGAGGCCTACATCGCGCTGGTGTTCTTCCTGCCGCTGCTGGTCGACAGCGGCGGCAACGCGGGCTCGCAATCGGCGACGCTGATGGTACGCGCCCTTGCGACCGGGGATGTTCGACTCAGAGACTGGTCCGGCATGCTGCTGCGCGAACTCGCCGTAGCCGGTCTGCTCGGCGCGACCATGGGCTTGGCGGTATCGCTACTCGGCGTCTGGCGCGGCGGACCGGAAATTGCGCTGGTTGTCGCATTGACGATGCAGATCGTCGTTGTGGTCGGCAGCATCATCGGCATGTCCCTGCCCTTCCTGCTCAGCCGTTTCAAGCTCGATCCGGCCACCGCGAGCGCGCCGCTGATCACCTCGATCGCCGATGCCTGCGGTGTACTGATCTACTTCGGCATCGCCACCGCCATCCTTGGCCTGCCGGCACCGGGCAGCGCTTGATTCGTGCCGACCCGGCTCTTGACACGAATCAAGCACAGCGAGGAAGATTTGGTGATGAAATATGAACCCGTCCATCGCTACCGCTTGAGGCTTCATCATGCGCCA
>CAYTAY010000370.1:0-1804 GCA_964435845.1 uncultured Azoarcus sp. | reverse complement strand
GCCATCATTGCTTTGCAGGCGATCGTCGCGATGGCTCAAGGTGAGCGACGGAGGGGCAGCCCACATGGACTGGGATGCGAGGCGCTCGGCATCAGTGCGACGCAACTGACCCTCGGCTTCCCGGGCTGCGACGGCGCGCTGCCAGGCAGCATCCAGCGCGACACGCAGCGGCACGCGCTCGGCCGCGAGTGAAGGGTTGGGGGATGTGGCCGCCAGGGGGCGGTGTACATAAGAGTTCGGCTGGGCCCAGCAAGGCCCACCGACCATGCTGCCGGTGATGACGCAGGCAGATAGCCAGAAAAAAGGTCTCACGATGATCCTGAAAGTTGCTTGGAGGGTCAGCCGAGCACGCGAAGTGCGCCCGCAGCGTTGAAAGCGGGACGGAGCGAGCTGGCTGGTTCAGGGGGCAGGGACCGGGAGCGGACATCTGCCACGGAGGGCTTCAGGAGCGCAGGCTAGGTGGTCTGAACAGACCGCCCAGGAAGGTGTCGGGAACGGTTGCATCGTACCAAGTGTACGCCGCGATGCAGCCTGCTGGCGGGAACGCGTGCGAGATCGAGCCCATCCACGCATGGTGACCGCCAGCGTGGTCGCCGGCAACGTGCTGCAACGACTCTTCGGACTGATCCAGGTGGACCGAACCATCGTGATGGTGGTGGTGACCCTTTGCCTGCCAGTGCAGCGATCTGTGCTCTGGATCGGATGGCAAACTATTGGCCAAGTCCATGCTCGCGACTGCCATCGAGTGACAAAGCAGGGAAATCAGCGTGACGAAAAGGACAAGAAGCCGGCGCATAACCGTGCATGGTAATACGGCCGCGGCCGCTTTCACAATACAATACTGAGCTTCTAGCAAAACCCCCAGCCTTGGTCGGGTTTGTTGCGTTACAATTCAGGGCTTTACCTCTAACGCCCGTCTGGATCCAAATTGCTCGTCGCCGCCAACATCACCATGCAGTTCGGGGCCAAGCCCCTTTTCGAGAACGTCTCCGTCAAGTTCGGTGACGGCAACCGCTACGGTCTCATCGGGGCCAACGGGGCCGGCAAATCGACCTTCATGAAGATCCTGTGCGGCGCGCTCGAACCCGGCGCCGGCAACGTCTCCAAAGATACGACCGAGCGCATGGCCTACCTGCGCCAGGACCAGTTCGGCTACGAGGACATGCGTGTGCTCGACGTGGTCATGATGGGCCACACCGAGATGTGGGCCTGCATGCAGGAAAAGGACGCGATCTACGCCAGCGCGGAGGCGACCGAGGACGATTACATGCACGCCGCCGAGCTCGAGTCAAAATTTTCCGAATACGATGGCTATACCGCCGAATCCCGCGCTGGCGAGCTGTTGCTCGGCGTCGGCATCGCCAGCGAATTGCACGACGGGCCGATGAAGAACGTCGCGCCGGGCTGGAAGCTACGGGTGCTGCTATGCCAGGCCTTGTTCGCCAACCCGGACATCTTGCTGCTCGACGAACCGACCAACAACCTTGACATCAACACTATTCGCTGGCTCGAGAACGTGCTCAACGAGCGCAACTCGACGATGGTCATCATCTCGCACGACCGACACTTCCTGAACCAGGTCTGCACCCACATGGCGGATCTGGACTACGGCACCATCACCGTTTACGCCGGCAACTACGACGACTACATGGAGGCCTCGACGCTTGCGCGTCAGCGTCTGTCGGCGACCAACGCTCGAGCCAAGGAAAAGATCCAGGACCTGCAGGAGTTCGTGCGCCGCTTCTCGGCGAACAAGTCCAAGGCCAAGCAGGCCACCAGCCGCCTCAAGCTCATCGACAAGCTC
>CAYTAY010000369.1:0-1826 GCA_964435845.1 uncultured Azoarcus sp. | reverse complement strand
CCATGCCGGAACCCTTGATGGACGTGCTTTGATGAGCGTAGTCATCCCTCGCCGCGAGCGGGTAGGAAGCCAATCCGTCGGTGAGAATCTTGGCGCCGGGTTCTACATGGGTCACGAGGAAGGATCGCAGCGTATCGGCCTCAGCGTTGGGAAGGACTTGAATGCGGCAGCGGCCGAATCCTTTTGGCTGGATTTGCTCCACGGCCACGGCAACGAGAACCTTGCCGGCAGCATCTCTCCCGCGCTTTCCGGGGCGAACGCCCCTAATCATCGTTTCGCCCACCTCCACATCACCGGAAAGTCGCGTGCGTTCAGCGTGCCCAATGGCACCACGAAATCGGTGCAGCATCGCCCAAGCGGTCTCGTAGGAGCCAAACCCCATAAGGCGATGGAGCGTCTTGGCCGACACTCCGTTTTTCGCTGTTGTCATATGCCAGGCAGCGGCAAACCATATGGTAAGAGGCGTTTTCGTGCGATGGAAGATTGTGCCCGCCGTTGCCGAAATCCTGCGGCGGCACGCTTTGCACCACCACCGACCATCGTTCATACGCCATCCCGTGTCGCCAGAACATTCAGGACAGGAAAATCCGTCCGGCCAGCGCAGCCAGTCCAGATAATCGAGGCAAGCCGCATCATCAGGAAACCAGCCGAGAAAATCGGCGTAGTCCTTTGGGTAGTCCTTCCCCGCTTGCGGCCTGGGCCGCGATCCAGTCGTCACCATCGGGGCAATGGACGCGCTCGGGTGCCAAACCGACGTGGTCGAAAAGATCGTTGGGCGCGGCGGCGAGTACGTGCTGGCGGTCCGTGCTGGCGGTCAAGGACAACCAGAAGAACCTGTCCGAGGCGATCGTTGATTTCTTCGACACCGTCCGGGCGTTGGACTATCGCAGCGTTGCCGCGCAGCAGAGCACGACGGTCGAGAAGGATCATGGCCGCCTCGAGACGCGCCGCGCGAGTCTGGTGACCGAGCTTTCGTGGATGGACAAGGCGCTGCGAAACGACACCCGCCATGCCGAGCGCAGCCTGCGCCGGCGCCGCAAACTCGCCGACCGCCGCCCCGAATATCGCGTCGAGTTACTCGGACTCAAGCCGCTGCAATGATTCCGCCGCCGACCCTATGATGAATATGTGTGCGATCGCCGTGAGCGAGGCGGCGGTCGAGGCCGCCCGGCAACGTTTCCGTCCTATCATGATTACCTCGCTAACGACCGTGGCCGGGTTATTGCCGCTGATGCTGGAGAGCAGCATCCAGGCGCAGTTGCTGGTGCCGCTGATCGTCAGCCTCGCATTCGGGCTGGTCACCGCCACGGTGTCATCGCTTTATCTTGTACCGGCCTTTTTCGTGATTCTGGATGATCTCGGTCTCGGTCGAACCCCGGCGGATGCCGGCCGGGAAGAGGCTACTTCGGCTGTCGAAATACAGCCTCGCCCGACCGCCAATGGATGATGAACCTCGTCTTCCCGTTGAGAGAAATCAGGATCGAACGGTGGGGCGGTTCAGGTGCTTCTTGCGCAGCGCACGTTGCGCAGGAAATGCTTGAAGAACGTGCCCTGCTCGCCGTCGTTGAAGCGCTGGTGGAAGGCCTGACGGTTTTCGGGGTTATTGGTTGAGGACCAATAAGGCATCATGGACTCTTCCCAGCGGACTTGTTCGAAGTCGATGCGTTCGCGATGCTGCCAGACGAGATTGAGCTGGCCGATGGCGGGCAGAAACCAGCCCTCGCCCTTGTCGACGCAGTATTGGGCCGCGACGAAATGCGACACGCCCTGGCTGCCGATGAAACCCCACAAGTGCTCGTAGGTGTTGCTGCGACCATCCGCAGCGG
>CAYTAY010000368.1:0-1875 GCA_964435845.1 uncultured Azoarcus sp. | reverse complement strand
CGATCAATCATCCGCTCGGCAAAAATATGATCGGCGCTTTCTACCAGCCCCGCCTGGTACTGGCCGACATCGACACCCTCGGTACCCTGCCCGAGCGCGAGCTGCTGGCTGGCGTGGCCGAAGTGATCAAGTATGGGTTGATCCGCGACCTGCCATTTCTGGAGTGGCTTGAAGCGAATATCGAGCGCCTGATTTCGCGGGATGCCGACGCTCTAGCCGAGGCGATCGAGAGGTCGTGCAGTAACAAGGCGGAGGTGGTCGCGGCCGACGAGACCGAGCGAGGCGAACGTGCGCTGCTCAACCTCGGCCACACTTTCGGGCACGCGATCGAGACCGGCATGGGGTATGGCGCGTGGCTGCATGGTGAGGCGGTGGCCGCTGGTACCATGATGGCGGCGGAGCTGTCCCGCCTGCTGGGCTGGCTAAGTCATCAGGATGTCTCGCGCGTCGAGTCGTTGTTCGTGCGTGCCGGCCTGCCGGTGACGGGCCCTGCACTGACCGGCGAACGCTATCTGGACCTGATGGCGAGCGACAAGAAGGTGGAAGGCGGGCAGTTGCGACTGGTGTTGCTGGAAAGCGTTGGCAAGGCTGTGATCTCGGCCGATGCTGGCCAGCAAGCGATTCTCGCTGCCATCCGGCAGCGCAGCGCCTGAGTCGAAAAGGGGCGCTGGATTCTGGCAGTATCAACGGATGAGCCGCCGCAGTTCGCCGCTTACACGGCTCCTACAGGTCGTGGATGCGCTTGTCGGAGGGGTAGGAGCGGCGTAAGCCGCGAAGCGGCGCTGGGTTCAGGAAACGCGACCGGATGAGCCGCGGAGGTTCGCTACTTTGGAGCCTCCCACGGGCAGTGGCTGCGCTTTTGGACAGATTTTGGGGTCAGGCTGGGCAACGAAGAGGTTTACTGCATGTTGGCGAGCTACGCGGTAACTGAAGACAACTTCCGGGGACGGCTTCATCCCGAACCTCACCCAGGTATTCGTAGCGAGTTTCAGCGCGACCGCGACCGCATCGTGCATTCCACCGCGTTTCGTCGGCTCGAATACAAGACCCAGGTCTTCGTGAACCACGAGGGCGATCTGTTTCGGACAAGACTAACTCACACCATCGAAGTTGCACAGATCACGCGCAGCATCGCCCGGGCGCTGGCCCTGAACGAGGATCTGGCGGAGGCGATCGCGCTTGCGCACGATCTCGGGCATACGCCATTTGGCCACGCCGGGCAGGATGCACTGAATCAGTGCATGAAGCCGCATGGGGGGTTCGAGCACAACCTTCAATCGTTACGCACCGTCGATGTGCTCGAAGAGCACTATGCCGCCTTCGATGGGCTCAACCTCACCTTCGAAACACGAGAAGGTATTCTCAAGCACTGCTCGCGCACCAATGCGGTGCAACTCGGTGAACTCGGCCAACGCTTTCTGGATGGCTCGCAGCCGTCCCTCGAAGCACAGCTTGCCAACCTGGCGGACGAGATCGCCTATAACAACCATGATATCGATGACGGCCTCCGATCAGGCCTCATCACGCTGGATCAGCTTCAATCCGTGGAGATTTTCGCGCGCATGCGATCCGTGGTGGAGGCCCACTGGCCTGGGCTTTCAGGCCGACGTTTGATCCACGAGACCATCCGCCGGATGATTAACGCGATGGCGCTTGATCTTATTGAGACCACCCGCAGCAACATTCATGCACAAAAAGTGTGCAGCATTGCACAAGTTCGGTGCGCACCAAGCCTGGTTGCCTATTCTCAACCCCTTGCGGTTGACCTTCTGGAGTTGAAGCGCTTCTTGCGCGAGCACCTGTATCGCCACTATCAGGTCCTGCGCATGACCAACAAGGCGCGACGCATCATCTCCGACTTGTTCGAAGCCTTCT
>CAYTAY010000367.1:0-1884 GCA_964435845.1 uncultured Azoarcus sp. | reverse complement strand
GTCGGTGACCTGCTGCACCTCGCGCGAGAACTCCACCTGCAGGCGGCGCGGCATCACGATGCCGTACTCGGTCTCGAGCAGGTAGGCGATGCCGCCTTTGCCGGACTGGCTATTCACCCGGATCACGGAGTCGTAGCTGCGGCCGACGTCGGCGGGGTCGATCGGGAGGTAGGGTACGTTCCACGGGGTGTCCGCCTTGTGGGCGGCGAATCCCTTCTTGATGGCGTCCTGGTGGGAGCCGGAGAAGGCCGTGAATACGAGATCCCCCACATAGGGGTGGCGTGGGTGGATGGGCAACTGGTTGCAGTACTCGACGGTGCGCGCAACCGCGTTGATGTCGGAGAAATCGAGCCCGGGCGCGACGCCCTGGGTGTACATGTTGAGCGCGAGGGTGACGATATCGACGTTGCCGGTGCGCTCGCCGTTGCCGAACAGGCAACCCTCGACGCGGTCGGCGCCGGCCATCATGCCGAGTTCGGCGGCGGCGATGCCGCTGCCGCGGTCGTTGTGCGGGTGGAGCGAGAGCACGATGCTGTCGCGGCGCTCGAGCTGGCGATGCATCCACTCGACCTGGTCGGCGTAGACGTTGGGCGTGGCGACCTCGACCGTGGCGGGGAGGTTGATGATGACCTTGTTGTCCGGCGTCGCGCCCCATTCGGCGGTGACGGCGTCGCAGACTTCCTTGGCGAAGTCGAGCTCGGTGGCGGAGAAGGTCTCCGGGCTGTACTCGAGGCGGATCTCGGTGCCGCACTCGGCCCTCATCTGCGCGCCGATCTGCTTGATCAAGCGCACGGCCGACACCGCGAGCGCAACCACCTGGGGCTTGTCCATGTTGAACACGACTTCGCGGAAGGTGGGCGAGGTGGCGTTATAGACGTGGATGATCGCCCGCGGCGCACCGCGTACCGACGCCATGGTGCGGCGGATGAGGTCCTCGCGCGCCTGGGTGAGCACCTGGATGGTGACGTCCGCCGGGATGTGGCCGCCCTCGATGAGGGTGCGTACGAAGTCGAAGTCGGTCTGCGAGGCGGACGGGAAGCCGACCTCGATCTCCTTGAAGCCGATGTCGCACACGGTGCGGAACATGCGCATCTTGCGCTCGACGTTCATGGGCTCGAACAGCGCCTGGTTGCCGTCGCGCAGGTCGGTGCTCATCCAGATCGGCGCACGGTCGATGACCTTGTTCGGCCATTGGCGGTCGGCGAGTGCGATCGGGGCAAAGGGGCGGTACTTGGCGGCGGGGTTCTGCAACATCATGGCGCGGTCCTCGGGGGGCGTGGCGTGATTCGATGGAGGAGAGTTTACGCGCCGAGCTGCGGCAGACGATTGCGTTGTTGCAGTGCGATTCGGTGTTTGCCGGCAGAAAAGTTCACGAAACGGAAGTTTGGTGCAACAATCTACCATTCATGAACAATGGGGCGCCTGATCATGCAGCTTGACCGCTATGACCGCCAGCTTCTGGATATGTTGCAGCAGGATGGTCGAATCAGCAACCAGGAGCTCGCCGACCGTATCGCGTTGTCACCTTCGGCCTGCCTGCGGCGATTGCGCGCGCTGGAGGAGTCCGGCCTGGTGATCGGCTACCGCGCGCTGCTCGATGCAAAGAAGCTCGGCCTGTCGCTGATGGCGCTGATCCACATCTCGATGGACCGCCACACGCCCGAGCGCTTCTCGCATTTCGAGGCCGAGGTCGAGAACATTCCGCAGGTGCTCGAGTGCCTGCTCATTACCGGTCAGGATGCCGACTACCAGCTGAAGGTCGTCGTCACCGATATGGACGGCTACCAGGAACTGCTGCTGAACCGCATTACCCGCATTCCCGGTGTCACCGGGGTGCATTCGAGCTTCGTGCTGCGGCGGGTGATCGACAAGACGGCGCTGCCG
>CAYTAY010000366.1:0-1903 GCA_964435845.1 uncultured Azoarcus sp. | reverse complement strand
CGCGAGCTGGCCCGCAACGCATTCGGTATACTCAGGACGGCTTCCGGTGGCGGTACCTTTGTCCTGAAAGACGGATTGACCAGCCTGAGCGAGGCAGCACTAGAGCGTCCCATTCAATGGTTTGACGATTTCGATGCATGGCAGCGCAAGGTCTATGTGCAGGAGCTGCACGATGCGGCAACCCTGCTCCACAATGCCAAAACTCCCGAGGTACAGAATCTCGGCGCTCGTTTGCAAGACATCTGGTCTCGGGTAGCCGATGGCGCACTGGCTTCCATGTTTGGCTCGCTGGCGGTGGAGATTGCCAAAGTGCAGGCGCTCGTCAGCAGCCTGAAGGAAGGCTCCGACGGCAAGATCAAGGCCGCGCTCAACCTGCAGCTCAACCGCAACCGAGCCTTTCTGGATGAGTTGGCTCGCGTAATAGACAGCCTGCAACAGGCGCAAGCGACTGATACGGACGACCAGGACGACCCCGACGCTGATGAGGAGGAAGACGCCACCGCACCGCGCACAGGCCGTGCCGCCGCGCTCAATGCCTATATGCAAGCCGTGCGTGCCCAAGCCCGGGCGGCAGCATCGAAGCGCGCAGTCAGTAAAACCTCCCGCAACGGCAAGATCATTGAGTGGTTGGGGGATCGTGGTCTGACAGAAGCGGATCGCGTCGAGGTGGGTGCAAGCCTTCTGGTGCAGGCCAGTGCCCGCCGCTTCGTCAACCCGGTCAAGCGCTACATCGACGGCATCCCCAAGCGCTACCGTGCATTCAGGCGCGAACGCCAACCGGCAAACACCTGGTATCGCCACGAGGGCTTTGAGGCACGCGACATCCATCCGCTGGAGTTGGACATCGTCTTGCTCGCAATCTTGCGCGCCGCAGGAGGCCTGATCAGTCGGCCCAACGTCCAGCGCGACATCGATAGTCCCGCGTGGTCATCGCTCCAGCCCATCCTCGGGCATTACCGCAACCAGATCTTGGTGGATGAAGCGACGGACTTCTCGCCCATCCAGCTTGCGAGCATGGCGGCGCTGGCGCATCCGCGACTGCGCTCATTCTTCGCCTGTGGCGACTTCAATCAACGCCTGACCACCTGGGGCGCACGCTCTGCCGATGACTTGAAGTGGGTCTTCGCTGATTTCGACATCAAGGAGATCACCGTCTCCTACCGGCAGAGCAAACAGCTGAACGATCTGGCCCGCGCCATGATCCGCGCCGTCGGAGGAACCGAGCAAGACGCCAGCTTGCCTGCGCATATGGACAGTGTGGGCGTTGCGCCAGCCTTGCTGGAACACGCTACCAACGCAGAAGCCATTGTCGGTTGGCTGGCGGATCGCATTCGCGAGATTGAGCGCTTTGTCGGCCAGTTGCCATCCACTGCCATTTTTGTGAACACCGAGGACGACGTTGCCCCTGTGGCCGACGCGCTGAACGCCGCCCTGGCGGAGCACAACATCCAGGTCATCGCCTGCCGCGAGGGCCAGGCTGTGGGGCAGGAAAGCAACGTGCGCGTGTTCGACATCCAGCACATCAAAGGCCTGGAATTCGAGGCGGTGTTCTTTGTCGGCATTGACCAGCTCGCCACGCTGCACCCGGCGTTGTTCGACAAATACCTGTACGTCGGCACCACCCGCGCGGCCACCTACTTGGGTGTGACCTGCCAGGGCACCTTGCCATCCGCCATCGAAAGTCTGCGCACGCACTTTTGCCAGGACTGGCAACAAGGCGACTGATCATACCAATACGAACTTGAATTGTGAGCCGAAAACCACTGGCGTCCAGAGGAAAAGAACATGGAAAAACTAAAAATGCATTCACCCAATCTCACGCAGGACAACATCGCCCGTATTCGTGATCTGTTTCCGGGCTGCGTCACCGAGGCCAAGGGCGAGGATGGCAGCGTGAAGCTGG
>CAYTAY010000365.1:0-1917 GCA_964435845.1 uncultured Azoarcus sp. | reverse complement strand
AGGGTCCCCATATACCGTGGCCGACGAACTGAACACCATGCGCCGGCAACCGGCAATCTCCATCGCCTCAAGCACGCTGATCAGGCCGTGCAGGTTGTTGTCGTAATAGGCGAGCGGCTGAGCGACCGACTCACCAACCGCCTTGCGCGCGGCGAAGTGGATCACCGCCTCGACCGGATGCTGCGCGAAAATATGCTCCAGTGCGGCACGGTCCCTCACATCCGCACGCACGAAGCCGGCAAGCGCGCGACCTCCCAGCTCCTGCATACGCTCAACCGCCGTAATGGAAGCGTTGGACAGATCATCCACCACGACGACGTCACGCCCCGCCTGCAGTAGCTCAACACACGTATGCGAACCGATGTAGCCCGCGCCCCCGGTCACCAGCGTCACGCCCATTCGTTCCAACCCTCCACCATTGCAACGCCTCCAGCCTGCCCGTACATCGCACATGTTTGCGCGGAACGATGCCGCGCGGGCGAAAAAAAACCGGGCGTTGCCCGGTTCTTTCGTTCGCTCGCCGATAACTCAGGCGGCTTCGCTTTCTTCAGCTTCAACCGCCTCACCTTCAGGTCGGTCGAGCAATTCGACATACGCCATCGGCGCGTTGTCGCCATCGCGGAAGCCGCACTTCAGAATACGCAGATAGCCACCGTTACGGCTGGCAAAGCGCGGACCCAGTTCGTCGAAAAGCTTCACGACCATATCACGGTCGCGCAGACGGTCGAACGCCAGACGGCGGTTGGCGACGCTGGGCTTCTTGCCCAGGGTGATCATCGGCTCGACCACACGGCGAAGTTCCTTCGCCTTGGGCAGCGTGGTTTTGATGACTTCATGACGCAACAGCGAAGCAGCCATGTTCTTGAACATGGCCTGACGGTGGCTGCTGGTGCGATTCAGCTTGAGAAGACCATTGCGGTGACGCATTTCTTAACCCCTCTCTACTGCGCAGCAATCAACCGAGCTTTTCGAGCCCGGCCGGCGGCCAGTTTTCCAGTTTCATACCGAGCGTCAACCCACGGGAGGCCAACACTTCCTTGATTTCATTGAGCGACTTGCGACCCAGGTTCGGCGTCTTGAGCAGCTCGGTTTCGGTGCGCTGGATCAGGTCACCGATGTAGTAGATGTTCTCGGCCTTCAGACAGTTGGCCGAACGCACCGTGAGTTCAAGATCATCCACCGGGCGCAGCAGCACCGGGTCGATGGTCACCGCCTGCGGCTTGGCCACCGGCTCCTCGGTTCCTTCCAGATCGGCAAACACGGCGAGTTGGTCCATCAGCACGCGTGCTGCGTAGCGGATGGCCTCTTCCGGATCGACCGCGCCGTTGGTCTCGATATCGATCACCAGACGGTCAAGGTCGGTACGCTGTTCCACACGGGCACTCTCGACCATGTAGCTGACCCGGCGGACCGGCCCGAAGGAAGCATCGAGCATGATACGACCGATCGTCTTGGTGGCCTTGTCCGTGATCCGGGCATTGGCCGGCACATAACCGCGCCCTTCCTCGACGATGATCTCCATGTCGAGCTTTCCACCCGGTGCGAGATGCGCAATGACGTGGTCGGGATTGATCACTTCCACATCATGCGGCAGATCGATGTCGCCGGCAGTCACAACGCCCTCACCCTCTCGGGCAAGGCGCAGGGTGACACTCTCCCTGTTGTGCAGCTTGAGCACCACACCCTTGAGGTTGAGCAGCACATCGACGATATCCTCGCGGACGCCATCGAGCGTGGAGTATTCGTGCAACACACCTTCGATCGTGACTTCGGTGGGTGCACACCCGGGAAGAGACGACAGCAGGATGCGTCTCAGCGCATTGCCTAGGGTATGACCAAAACCGCGCTCGAAGGGCTCCATCGTCACCCGTGCCTGCACGGGGGAGATGTTGTGCACATCGATGATGCGCGGTTTCA
>CAYTAY010000364.1:0-1935 GCA_964435845.1 uncultured Azoarcus sp. | reverse complement strand
TGCAGTCATGAATGCGCGTCTTCCTCAACCCGTGATCGAGGCATTGACGGTGACCACTCGTCGCCAGAAACCCCTGATCGGTGCATCCCTGCTGGAGCGTCTGCTACTTCGCCATGTCGCTGTCGTGTGTCCGGAGTCGCGACTGGTCGTGGCTGTCATCAAACAGGCGTTCATTGACCTGTGTTCGCCCTCTAAACATCTGCGCACTGAGGCCAGACGTTTCTTTCGAGACGGACGCCTGGAGCTGTGGTGCGACCAGGTCGGTCTGTCCCCCAACTTCATGCGAGAGATCGCGACCAAGGCTGGCTACTTGAATCCGGCAGACACCGATGAAGGAGGTGTCCATGCTTGATTTCAACGACCAAGAACCCGCGGCTCCATCACCCAGCGGAAATTCCGAGCGGGATGAACTGCGATCGGCCTTGATGGCACGGCTCGAGGGCGTGCTGTTTGCTTTATTTCCGGCGGGCAAGGTGACACATGGCAAATTCGTCGTTGGCGATGTGCTGGGCAGCCCAGGTCGCAGTCTGGAGATTGAGCTGGATGGCGAACGGGCGGGCCTGTGGATCGACCGCGCCACGGGCAATGGTGGCGATGTCTTTGCGCTCATCGCTGCGCACCGCCATTGGGACACGCATCGTGATTTCGCGGCCGTCCTCGGTTTCGCCCGGGAGCTGCTTGGCCGTGCACCCGTCGTGTCACCCGCCAAACGCAAGGCAAGTGCGCCAGTGGATGACTTGGGACCAGCCACCGCCAAGTGGGACTACCTGGCCGCTGACGGCAGTCTGATTGCCTGCGTGTATCGCTATGAGCCCAGTCCTGGACGTAAGGAATTCCGCCCTTGGGATGCCAAGCGTCGCAAAATGGCGCCGCCCGATCCGAGGCCGTTGTTCAACCAACCTGGCATTTCTCATGCCGACCGGGTGATTCTGGTCGAGGGCGAAAAATGCGCCCAGGCATTGATCGACGCTGGCCATTGTGCGACCACCGCGATGCACGGTGCCAACGCACCGATCGACAAGACAGACTGGTCACCCCTTCATGGCAAGCATGTCCTGATTTGGCCCGACCGCGACAAACCCGGCTGGGAGTACGCGATGAATGCCGCCGAGGCGGTCATGGCAGCAGGTGCCCAGCAATGCGCGGTGTTGATGCCGCCGTCCAATCCTACGGCGCAAGACCCCCAAGGGACTGCGGATGGCTGGGACGCAGCCGACGCCATTGCTGAGGGCTTTGATGTGGAGGCCTTCCTTGCCCACGGTGAGCGCATCCAGTTCCAGCCTTCAACGCCAGACACCACGCAGACAGCGGATCCGACCGAGCAATCGGTGTGGGCCACCGAAGACGCACTGGCGCTGACTTTCTCGGGTCGGTACGCCCAGGACTGGCGCTATGTCGCGTTGTGGGGAAAGTGGGTGTTCTGGACTGGCAAGCGCTGGCAAACCGAGGAGACTCTGGCGGCGCACCACCTGATGCGCCAGATCTGTCGGGAGGCCGCACTCAAGGCTGATTCTCACCGGGTGGCCGCCAAACTCGCCAGCAGTGGCACGGTGGCTGGCTTGGAGCGGCTCGCACGCTCCGATCGGCGTCATGCCGCCACCGCCGACGAGTGGGATGCCGACCCCTGGCTGCTCAACACGCCAGGCGGCGTGGTGAATCTCAAGAATGGCGTGCTGCGCTCCCACGACCGTCTGGACCGACTGACCAAGATCACGACGGCCACCCCCGCGGGTGATTGCCCCACCTGGCGGCAGTTCATCCATGAGGTCACGGGCGGTGATCAGGCACTGCAAGCCTATCTTGCCCGGATGGCAGGGTATGCGCTGACTGGATCCACACGCGAGCACGCGCTGTTCTTCCTGTACGGCACGGGTGCCAACGGCAAATCGGTGTTCGTGAACACCCTGGCCACCATCCTGGGGGACTACGCCACCA
>CAYTAY010000363.1:0-1942 GCA_964435845.1 uncultured Azoarcus sp. | reverse complement strand
CCAGTACTGGATGCTGTCGTCGCGCTCCGAGGCGGCGCTCGGTCGCATGAGCGCTTACCATCGTGCTCAGGCCGAGGTTCATGTGCTGCGCGGCAGTTTGCCGGCCGCGATAGAGCAACTCGAACTCGCACGCCGGGCCGGCGATGGCGATTTCCACGAGATGTCGGCGATCGACGCGCGCTTACGCGCACTCAAACTGGAAGAAGAGCAGGAGCGGGCGCAGCGGCGCTGACAATCTGCGGGACTGGAGCGTTCAGGTGGCTGAAGCCAATCGGTATTGGTTAAAATGACACGGTTCACCCACTGACAGGACAAAAACGATGAATGTTGACAAAGAAGTCGATGCCCGCGGCCTGAACTGCCCGCTGCCCATCCTGCGTGCAAAGAAGGCGCTGGCCGAGATGCAGACCGGGCAGACCTTGCGCGTTCTGGCGACCGATACGGGTTCGGTGAAGGATTTCCAGGCATTCGCGCGTCAGACCGGCAACGAGTTGATACAACAGGGCGAGACGTCCGACAAAGCGTTCGAGTTTTTCCTCAAGCGCAAGTGATTTTGGTCTCACTGGGCGCACGAATTACCCAGCAAAAAGGCCACCCGATCCGGGTGGCCTTTTTGCTGGGTATGTCCGCTCAATGCTTGGCGAGCCTTTCCAGTTGAGGCTTGAGCCCCCGCAGGGTGGCGGTGAACGCAGCCTGACGGTCACGTTCCTGCTGCACGACTTCGGGCGGAGCGCGGTCGACGAAGCTGGCGTTGGAGAGCTTGCTTTCGGCTTTGCGGATTTCGTTCTCGAGGCGTGCGATCTCCTTGCCGAGGCGCTCGCGCTCGGTGGCGACGTCGATCTCGACACGCAGCATGAGTTTGCACTCGCCGACCACGGCAACCGGTGCGAGCTCGTCTTCGGAGATCGCATCGACGATCTCAACCTCCGACAGGCGTGCGAGACCAATCAGGTAGGGCACGAAGGCTGCGAGATCCGCCCGGGCGCCGGCGATCATCAGTGGCATGCGCTGTGACGGCGGGATGTTCATCTCGCTGCGCAGGTTGCGGCAGCTGTGCACCATCGCCTTGAGCGCTGCGATACGGCTCTCAGACGACGAGTCGATCTTGCCGGGTTCTGCCACCGGGTAGGGCGCGAGCATGATCGAATCGGTGCGTTTGCGGCTGGTCATGGGCGCGACCGTCTGCCACAGCTCTTCGGTGATGAACGGAATCAGCGGGTGGGCGAGCCGCAGCACCGCCTCGAGCACCCGCAGCAAGGTACGGCGGGTGGCGCGCTGCTGCGCCTCGTCGCCATTGTGCAACTGTACCTTGGCGAGTTCCAGATACCAGTCGCAGTACTCGTCCCAAACGAACTCGTAGATTGCCTTGGAGACCAGGTCGAAGCGGTAGTCCTCGAACTGGCGAGCGACCTCTGTCTCGCAGCGCTGCAACCGGGAGACGATCCAGCGGTCGGCAAACGAAAAGTCAAGGTATTCCGGTGAGCACTGGGTGGGTGCGCCTGGGTGCCCGAGGCCGCAGTCCTGCCCTTCGGTGTTCATCAAGACGTAGCGGGTCGCGTTCCAAAGCTTGTTGCAGAAGTTGCGGTAGCCTTCGCAGCGCTGAAGATCAAACTTGATGTCGCGCCCCGGCGTAGCCAGCGACGAGAAGGTGAAGCGCAAGGCGTCAGTGCCGAAGGCGGGAATGCCCTCGGGGAACTCCTTGCGAGTCTTCTTCTCGATCTTCTGTGCATCCTTGGGGTTCAACAGGCCAAAGGTGCGTTTTTCGATGAGCCTGTCGAGTGCGATGCCGTCGATCAGGTCGATGGGGTCGAGTACGTTGCCCTTGGACTTCGACATCTTCTGGCCTTCGGCGTCGCGGATCAGGCCATGCACATAGACGTGCTTGAAGGGGATCTTGCCGGTGATCTGCTTGGTCATCATGACCATGCGCGCGACCCAGAAG
>CAYTAY010000362.1:0-1950 GCA_964435845.1 uncultured Azoarcus sp. | reverse complement strand
CGCGCTTGAGGAAGCCTTCAGCCAGCGACTTGGCGTTGTTGGCAATGCGCTGGGCGTAGTCGCGGAACTCAGGCTGGCGGGCCTCGGCCAGAGCGACGGCCTTCGCCGCCATCACGTGCGAGAGCGGACCACCTAGGACCATGGGGCACCCACGGTCGACATCCGCTGCAAACTCCTCAGTCGCCAACACCAATCCACCACGCGGGCCTCGCAGCGACTTGTGGGTGGTTGTTGTCACGACGTGGGCGTGTGGCACCGGGTCTTCGTCTCCAGTGAACACCTTGCCGGCCACCAAACCTGCGAAGTGAGCCATGTCGACCATCAAGACGGCGCCGACTTCGTCAGCGATTTCACGCATCTTGGCGAAGTTGACCCTGCGCGGGTATGCCGAGTAGCCAGCGACCAGAACAAGCGGCTTGAACTCCCGGGCTTTGGCGGCCACGGCGTCGTAGTCAAGCAACTGAGTTTCGGGGTCAGTGCCGTATTGCTGTTGGTGGAACATCTTTCCGCTGATGTTGGGGCGGAAGCCGTGAGTGAGGTGGCCGCCAGCGTCCAGCGACATCCCCAGCAGACGCTGGTTGCCAAATCGGTGACGCAGGTCTTCCCATTGGGCCTCAGTCAGATCGTTGACGCCTTTCACCGCAAACTCGGCCAGCGCGGGTGTTTCGACCTTGTTCGCCAGAATCGACCAGAACGCGACGAGGTTCGCATCGATGCCTGAGTGCGGTTGCGCATAGGCGTACTGCGCGCCGAAGAGTTCCCGAGCGTGCTCGGCCGCGAGCGCCTCGACCGTGTCGACGTTTTGGCAGGCGGCATAGAAACGGTGGCCGACGGTGCCCTCGGCGTACTTGTCGCTAAACCAGGTGCCCATCGTGAGCAACACCGCAGGTGAGGCGTAGTTCTCGGAGGCAATCAGCTTGAGCGAACTTCGCTGATCGGCCAACTCCTTACGGGTTGCCTCCGCAACCCTGGGCTCGACAGAAGCGATCACTTCGAGCGCGGCGTCGTAGGCACGAGATGCGGTGGCGGCGTAGGGCAACTGAGTCATACCCCGCAGCCTAGGAGTAATCGGCGGCTGCGGAGAAGATGGCACCGCAACGCATGGCAGCGCGTCTTACATAGTGACACGCCGTCTCATCACATGAGATTTAGATTTGTGCATGAGGCGTCCAGCAGGTGAGACTTCCGTCCATGATCGCTGCAACGACTACCTGGCTCGTGGCTCGCCGCCATGTCGACCTGGGTCGCACCCGCAGCATGATGTGTCGCGGCTAACTGACCCAGCCCCCGGCAGGACCCGCGCACCGACAGCGTTGTCGAGCACCGCGAGCGTCCGCCATCCCCCAGGAGACAGGACAGCCAGATGACGATCCACCAGCCACACCGCTCATTGGTCACTCACGACTTACGCGACGCCCAGGGAGGCCCCCAATGACCGCCCCCGCACTTGTTGCCTTGGCCCAAGGCATCCCTGACCGGCGCAGTGCAGCCACCATCGCCGAACTCACCTCACAGGTGCGCAGCGCGCGTCCGGATCTAGTTGTAGAGACCGCCTACCTCGACCAGCACTCCCCCTCGCTTCCCACCGTGGTCAACCGCTTGGTGCGCAAGGGTGTTGAGGAAGTTGTGGTGGTGCCGCTGATTCTCAACGAAACCGCCCAGGCCACCAGCGATGTGGACGCGGCGATCGAATTGGCGCAGGTTGCCCATCGCGACCTTCCGATTCGCAGCACCAAGATCCTCGGGCTCGAAACGGCGCTCTTAGAAGTGCTCGACACTCGACTGCGCGCTGCGCTGTCTGACGCACGGGTGCGTGAACTCGATGGGCTGGTCTTGGCAGGGGCAGGCTCCGCAGACCCGCTAGCGAATCAGGCCATCGCCAGGTTGGCGCGGGTGTGGGGCGCCCATCACAAGCTTCCCGTGACTGCGGCGTACGCCAGTCAGGCTCCC
>CAYTAY010000361.1:0-1965 GCA_964435845.1 uncultured Azoarcus sp. | reverse complement strand
GACGCTGTCGTTGCCCGCTGCGATCCGCGACTCGAAGTCGCGCACCACATCCGGGGCGGGACCATTGAGCGTGCGGATCTTGGTTCGTACGAAGCCAAAATCCGGGCTGTCCGGCACCTGGCGGTAGCGCATCTGCGCCACCCGGTTACCCAGGTCGGCCATCCGCTCTTCGGTCAGCGGGTGGGTACGCAGATAGCCTGGCGCATTGTTCTCGTAGACCCGGGTCGAGCGCTGCAAACGCTCGAAGAATGCCGGCATGCCGCGCACATCGAAACCCGCCCGCTCAAGAATCTGCAAACCGATGCGGTCGGCTTCGCGTTCGAAGGCGCGGGTATAACCAAGTTGCTGCTGAATCGCACCGGCCTGCCCGGCTGCGAGCGCGGCTTCGCTGACCTGGGAATTGCTGCGTGCGGCGAGAATCGCGACCAGCACCGACGCCAGCACCATCATGCTAGCCTGTCCCTGCCGCCCGAAAAGCTGTGCGATGTGTCGCTGGGTGACGTGGGCGATCTCGTGCGCGACCACCGACGCCAGTTCAGACTCGGTCTCGGCTGCCAGAATCAGGCCGGTGTGCAGGCCGATGAAACCACCGGGCATCGCAAAGGCGTTGATCGTCGGATCGTTGATCGCGAAGAATTCGAATTCGCGTTCAGCCTGATCGCTCGCCGCCACCAGCCGGCCACCGAGTCGGTTGAGATAACCCGCGATCTCAGGATCGCCAAGATACGCCGGGTCGCGCCAGCGGATGTCCTGCATGATGGACTGACCGATGCGCCGCTCCGCCATCGGCGAGAGCTCCGCAGTGGCCACGTCGCCCAGGTCGGGCAGGCGCGCGAAGGCAGGCGCCGCCGAAACTGCAACGCACAGCCACAGGAGGAAAAGTCGCTTCATCATCGGGTGCTATGATAGCTCGCTCGCGATTCCGTTCCATCGGGATTGTTTCCGTCTGTAGCCGACCCCCATTTACGTACCAGTAGAACATGAGCCAGAACCTCACCCATTTCGACAAGCACGGCCAGGCCCACATGGTAGACGTCGGCGCCAAGGATGAAACCCGCCGGGTAGCGGTAGCTCGCGGCAGCATCACGATGCAGCCGGAAACCTTCGCCATGATCCGGGCGGGCGACGCGAAAAAGGGCGACGTGCTCGGCATCGCCCGCATCGCCGCGATCCAGGCCTCGAAAAAAACCAGCGACCTGATCCCACTGTGCCACCCGATCCCGCTGACCCGCGTCGCCGTCGAGTTCGATCTTGATGAGCGCGCAAGCCGCATCGATCTCACAGTGACCGCCGAGACCGTCGGCCGCACCGGTGTCGAGATGGAGGCCCTCACCGCAGTCAACATCGGCCTGCTGACCGTCTACGACATGTGCAAGGCGGCCGACCGTTTCATGCGCATGCACGACATCCAACTGCACGAGAAGCTCGGCGGAAAATCCGGCCACTGGAAACTCTGAATCCCTTCCAGCGACGCGCATTCTCGTCGTCGAAGACAGCCCCCCGACATCCTGGCAAACATCGCCGACTATCTCGCCCTCAAGGGCCAGTTGGCACCGAGCAGGGTTTAGTCGCCATCGAACTGCACGCTCTGAGCGGTAAACCTAACCACCACCGCGCTGCATGGCACGGTCGAGCCGTTGCAGCAGCAGGCGACGGGCGACCTCGTCACCACTGCTGAAGCGGTAACGGGCAATCAGCCGCGGCAACGTCAGCAGCCCTATGCGGCGCGACTCGATGGGCTCGAGTTCGATGACGAGCTTCAGTTCGCCGTCGGCCAGCGCAAATCGCAGGGGCGTGACGATGTCGACACCCGCCGGCCAGGCCTTGCGCAAATCGCGCTCGAACTCCTCTGGCCTTGCGGCTACCTCTCGTTCGAAAGTCTCGGGAACCGGCCCGTTGATGAAAGCCAAGCTCAGCCGCCCGCGATCGGTGGCCAGATGGCCAGCTCGTCGCCGTCGGCCAGCG
>CAYTAY010000360.1:0-1982 GCA_964435845.1 uncultured Azoarcus sp. | reverse complement strand
CACCCCCGGCATGACCTGCAGCGTACCGTCCACCGCGGCCTGGGCCGCACTCTTTCCGCGCCGGATATGGGCGGCGATGTTCTCCGAGATGACGATGGCGTCGTCCATCAGGATGCCGATGGCAACCAGCAAGGCGACCATCGTCATCATGTTCAGCGAGTAGCCAAGCCATTGCATCGCGAAGATGGCACCGAGAAACGAAACCGGCAGGCCGAGCGCGACCCAGAAAGAGAACCGCAGCGAGAAGAATGCCCACATCGTGAGCAGCACCAGCGCCAGCCCCTGCCCACCATTACTCACCAGAATGCGCAAACGCTCTCGGATGTTGCTGGTGGAGTCCGCGCTGATCTCGAGTTGCACCCCGCGCGGCGCGATCGACCGCTCTCTTTCGAGCAACTCGACAATCGCGTCCATCACGCGCAAGCTGTCCTGGTCGCGTGTCTTCGAAATTTCGAGCAGCGCGGCACGCCTGCCATTGAAGTAGACCGCCTGTTCCGCCTGATCGAACTCGGTCCCAAGGCTTGCGATGTCGCCCAGACGCACATGCCCGCCGGTTCGGCTCGACACCACGACCACATCGGCGAACTCGGCCGCGCTCCGTCGCTGGTCCTTGAAACGCACGATCAGTTCGCCACCGGGCGTTGTCATCGTACCGGCAGGGAGATCGAGACTGGACCGCTCGATCGCAGCCTGCACGTCCGTGACGCCGAGCTGATAGCGATGCAGCGCCGCAGCCGGCACTTCGACGACGATGTTCTGGTCCGAGAAGCCCTGGATTCGCACTTGTGCGATCCGGGCGTCGGATTTCAAGCGTGTCTTGACCGCTTCGGCATAGGCTTTGAGGTCTTCGTCACGCATGTCCGCGGTCAGGGCAATACTGGCGACGTGGCGCGTTCGCTCAAGCTTGGTCACAGTCGGGCGCTCGATCCGTTCGGGGAACCCGGTAATGGCCTCGACCTGTGACTTGACGTCGTTGAAGAACGCGTCGATGTCCTCGCCTTCGCGCATCTCGGCGGTCGCAATCGCGATATTCTCGCGGGCATCGCAACGAAGCTCGCGCAGGCCGCTGACGACATCGAGCGCGTCCTCGATACGCTGACAAACCGCATCCTCCACGTCTTCCGGCGTCGCACCCGGGTAGGCGATACGCACCTCGACCTCGGTCGTCGCCAGCTCGGGAAAGCTGTCGCGCTGAAGATTCGGCGCAGCGGCAAGACCGAGCACGGCAATCGCGACCATCAACATGTTGGCCGCGGTGGGATGGTTGGCGAAATAGCGGATCATGTGCCTGCCGCCTCAAGCAACTGCGCACGGATCTGCTGGTCGTCCCTGGGCGAAAGCAACATGCCTTGGATGGGCGATGGCAGATCTGACACCACGACGCGATCGCCGGGATCCAGCCCCGTGGACACGACCGCATAGCTGCCCGAGCTGAAGGCAAGCGTCACCTCACGTAACACAAGGCGCTCGTCGGTATCGGCCAGCATGACCTGTCCGTTGCGAACGACCGACACCGGGATGACGATCTGGGCTTCCAACGCCGGGGCGATCAGCTCGACCTCGACGAAAGTGTTACGAAACAGGCTTGGGCGTTCGGTCGGTCGGGCCGCAGCAGCCGCATCGTCAATGACCACCACAACGCCAATAGTTTGCGTCTGCGGGTCGACGCTGCCGCTGCTCCGGTCGATCCGTGCCGGCCAGTCGACCGCGTGAGTCGCGGTGCGCAAGATCACACGGGCCTCGAGCTCGCGCAGAGCGCGGGCCGGGTCAGGAAGTGCGCCCGGGGACACCGCGCTCATCAACGGGCGAAGCATGCCGATCGGGAAACGCGCCTCGACCTCCACCGCGTCGAGCCCGTCCGCACTGAACAGCAACTGGCCGCGGTTTGCGTATTGCGCCTCGCCGATCCGGACCTCGGTGATCCGTGTGTCGAACGGCGCCACAACCACCGTACGATCCAGGTCCAGCGTGGCAATGGCTCG
>CAYTAY010000359.1:0-2015 GCA_964435845.1 uncultured Azoarcus sp. | reverse complement strand
CGAAGGTTTTTCCGCGATGATCAGTTGCTTGCTCATGGCTGTGGGGTGACCTCTCGACGCCTGCCTTGGGCGCCATTGTTGTATCCGGCCCGAATGCCGAAGCGCCGCATACGGGCCGGCAGTGCGCCGCCTTGCCTCAGTGTGGCCGTTGTCGATGATGTCGTTGTGCCTCACCGCCCTGTCTGCGGCGCATGATAAAGAGCGCGCCGCGCTTCTGGCAAGCTGTGGCGGTGAGTGCTTACTGCAGAACGAGGAAATCCTCTTCCTCTTCCTCTTCGCCGGTGAGCAGTTCGTCGAGAATCAGGGTGTCGATGGCGCGGTCCTGCTGCCACATTACCATCAGCACGATGACCTTGATCCGGTGTAGGTTGATCCTGAAGCCGTCGAGTGCGAGGGCGCGCTCGATGACCAGTTCGCGGGTGAGCGGGTCGAGCACGCGGGCACTTTCGAGAAAGGCCAGAAAGCCACGGCAATGGACGTCGAGGCGGGCAGTCTCTTCGGGCACGTAGCAGCGGACCGACTCGGCTCCCGGTGCGCGCACCATGGGGCTGGAGGCCGCGAAACCGCGCAGGCCATCGAGCCACTCGAGCGCCTCGGAGATTTCTTCTTCCTCGAAACCGGCCGCGGAAAGTTTGCGAGCAAGATGCTCGGCGGCCGGACAGGCCTCGGCACGGACATAGTTTTCGAAGAGGTAGACAAGAATATCGAACATAAGGAACCGGGTTGTTTCAGGTGCGCTGGAAGCGGCCGCCCGGCGCGCGGGTGATGCGGCCGTCGAGTTCCAGCGGAGTCAGGATGGCGTAGAGCGCTTCGACCGTCAAGCCGGAACGTATCGCGAGCGTGTCCATGTCCACGGGGTCGAAACCGAGTGCAGCCATCGCCGCTGCGGTTTGTGGATCGTCGTCCGCGGCTTCCGGCGGGCTTGCCGGTCCGGCGGCAGGCGCCGCTGCCTTCCCGCTTCCAGGCCAGCGCAGTTCTTCGAGCACGTCGGCCGCCGTCTCGACCAGCTTGGCGCCGTCGCGGATCAGGCGGTGACAGCCGCGCGCGGTCGGCGAGTGGATCGAACCGGGAATGGCGAACACTTCACGACCACCTTCGGCGGCCAGTCGGGCGGTGATCAGCGAACCACTGTTGAGGGCCGCTTCGACGACGAGCACGCCAGCGCTCAATCCGGCGATCAGGCGGTTGCGTTTCGGAAAGTTGTGCGGCAGCGGCGCTGTGCCGAGCGGGTACTCGCTGACGATTGCCCCGTGCTCGGCGATGGCGTGCGCCAGCTTGCGGTGGCGCGCCGGATAGACCCGGTCGGCGCCGGTGCCTGTGACTGCGATCGTCAGCCCCGGTGAGGCTGAAAGGGCACCCTCGTGGGCGGCGCCGTCGATCCCCAGCGCGAGTCCGCTGACGATCGTGAGGCCCGCCTCGGCCAGTGCTCGGGCGAAGGCGCGTGCGGTGTCTTCGCCCTGGCGGGTGGCCGAGCGAGCGCCCACGATGGCGAGCGCCGGGGAGGACAGGACCGAAGGCTTGCCGGTCACGTAGAGCAGGACCGGAGGGTCCGCGATCTCGAGCAGCGACCTGGGGTAGTCGGGGTCGGCGAGGGTGAGCACGTGATTGCCCGGGGTCTGCAGCCAGGCCCGGGTGCGGTCGAGTCGCTCGTTGTCCGGCGGCGTATCCAGCAATAGCGCGGCCTCACGGCCGATGAGGCTCGCGACTGCGCTGTGCCCCGCTGCGAAGACACGCTCAGGCAAGCCGAAGGCGGCCAGCAGCGTGCGTTGCGTCGTCGGGCCGAGCCCGGGCGTACTGGTCAGGCGCAGCCAGTCGGCGAGATCATGCATAAGCGAGTGGGGGACGTGACTGCGGCCGACGCAATAGGCGACGGCCGCATGAATGCGAGGCGCGGTTCAGGGCTTGCGCGCGAAATCGCCAATGCGTACCGGGCCGTCGGAATCCATGACGAGGCCGTACGCCACGCGATCGAAGACCCGGAACACGAACATCAGGCCGTAGCGGTTCTGGGGCAG
>CAYTAY010000358.1:0-2029 GCA_964435845.1 uncultured Azoarcus sp. | reverse complement strand
CCGAACGATCAAGCAAGGCGTCGACGGCATCGGCCACGGCGTCGATGTCGGGGGCTGGCGGCGTGGTGACCTCGCGGATGCGCTCGGCCAACACCCGGATTGCGGCGACGTTGCGCTGTTGGGCCGCGGCTTTGGGGTTGGGCAGCAACGCCTTGAACAGTTTGCGCACCTGGCGGGCTTTGACCTGGAAGTCGCTGCGGGTCTCTTCATCGATGAGGAGTGCCTCAACGGCGGCATCGCGTTTGGCGATGTGGTCGAAGCCTTCGGCATCGCGCAACTGCGCCAGGTCGACACCGACCCGTGTGCAGAAGGCAAAGAGGTCTGTGACACCGGCATCGAGTTCGCCGGCCAGTTCATCGATGATTTCGATGGGTGACTCGCCAGCATTAGCCGCACCATAGATCGCCAGTGCTTTTTCAAGATTGCGGAAGACCCCGACGTAGTCGACGATCAGGCCGTTGTCTTTCTCAGGGAACACCCGGTTGGCTCGAGCGATCGTCTGCATCAAGGTGTGGTTCTTCATCGGCCGGTCGAGGTAGACCGTCGAGACACTGGGGGCGTCAAAGCCCGTCATCCACATCGCGCACACGAACACCAGCCGGAGCGGATCGTCCGGGTCTTTGAACTTCTCGGCGAGGTCTTCGCGGTTCATTCGTTCGCGGTGGGGGCGGATGTCGAGGCCTTGATCGTCGAGCATCTTCAGCTCGTTTTGGCTCTGGGAGACCACGACCGCCATGTCGGTGGTCTCCATCAACTCGATGCGCGAGGCCAGCCACGGGCGCTCTAATTCCGGCAGTGCGTCGTGCTGCTGGCGTAGGTCAGCCAGGTGCTCGGCCCAGGCTTGCTTGACCAGGTTATACATCCGCACGGCGGCGGCCTTGTCGAGGCCGACGTACATTGCCTTGCCAGAAAATCCGCGTCCGACGAAGTGGCTGACCAGGTCGCGCGCGATGGTGCGCAGGCGTTCGGGTCGGGTGAGCAGGGTGTACTGCGTGCCAAACTCTCGCGCCAGCGCTCCCTCGGCGTCCTCATCAAGCTCGGCCGCTTCAAGCAGGGCATCGAGTTCTTCGGAGAAGTTGGCGTTGACCAGTTGCAGTTCGGGGATGCGGTTCTCGTAATAGAGCGGGACGGTGGCACCGTCCTCGATGGCGTCGCGGAAGTTATAGACGCTGACGTAGTCGCCGAACTGTGCTCGGGTCGCCTGCTCCTCACCAGCGATGAGTGGTGTGCCGGTGAATCCCATCATCGAGGCGTTGGGCAACGCGGTGCGCATGTTGAGCGCGAGGGTGTCGTACTGACTGCGGTGCGCCTCGTCGGTGATGACGATGATGTCGGAGCGATCTGAGAGCACCGGCATCTGGCGCTCGGTTTTGGAGGGCTGGAACTTCTGGATCAGCGTGAACACATAGCGGTGGTCGGCGGCTAGCAATTCGCGCAGGTGGGCGATGGAGTCGGCGTGCACCTTCGCCTCAGGCGGGATCGCTCCGGCGTCGGCGAACTCTCCGTGGAGTTGAATGTCGAGTTCGGTGCGGTCGGTGACCATCACGAAAGTCCACTTGCCCGCGACCTGCCTGAGCACCTTTTGGGTGAACCACAGCATGGAGAGCGACTTGCCCGAACCTTGGGTGTGCCAAAAGACACCCAGCCGCTTGTCGTGCTCGGCGCGAGCTCGGTGCAGGTTGTCGATCGCAGCGTTGACGCCGAGGTATTGGTGCGAGCGCGCGACATTCTTGATCAGCCCGCCAGGGCGCTCAAGATAGGCGATGAAGTTTTCGAAGAGGTCGAGCAGGATCGCCGGGTCACAGGTGCCGCGCAGTGCCGTTTCGAGTGCGATTGCGCCGCGAGTGCCGGCAGCATCGATGACTTTCCAGTCGCCGAAGAACTCCCAGGGGGCGTACGTCGCCCCGACCTTGGCCTCGCTGCCGTTTGACAAAAGCACTAGTGCGTTGGGGATGAACAACTGCGGGATGGCGTCGCGATAGTCGGTCAGGTTGTCGTCGAAGGCGTTCTTCAGGTTCTTGTGCACCGC
>CAYTAY010000357.1:0-2039 GCA_964435845.1 uncultured Azoarcus sp. | reverse complement strand
ACGAGGTGGACCGTGATGCGGCTTTCGGAACGTGTACCGGATTCTGGGATCGGGTCTTTGGCACCTGTCCACGGCGACCGCCGCGTCTCATGAAGTGATCGTTTCGAAGAACCGGATCCAGGCGGGTTCTCCCTCGACCAATACGTGGTTTGGACTGTCGAGCATGACGAACTCGGCTCCGGGAATCCCGGTGGCGAGCAAGCGGCCTTGCTCCAACGGGTGGATACTGTCGTTGTTGGCGTGAATCACCAGGGTCGGAACGCGTATCTGTCCGAGTAAGGGGGTCACGTCGAAACGGTCGATGACCGAGCGCAGTCTTGCGGCGTTCTCGGCGCTGGCGGACTGTTGCTGCATGGTCGCCAGATAGTCAATCTGCTCTCGTGATCCGCCAGGCATGAACATGGCGGATAGCGCTTTCAAAAAAGCGCTACCGGGCTGCCCCCAGCCCTGCCGGATGAGTGTCTGTACGGCCTCGGCATGCGCTTGTTCCTTGCGCGAGCCGCGGACCATGCGACCCTGCGCATAGCCGCCATGCAGGATCAGCCGCGCGATGCGTTCAGGGTGGCGCGCCGCGTAAGCGACCGATACCGGTGCCCCTTGGGACGCACCATAAAGGACGAATTGATCGAGTCCAGCAGCATCCACGACCGCTTCCAAGTCCTCGACAAAGCGTTCCAAACAGAGATCTTCGACCGACCAGTCGGAAAGGCCTCCGCCGCGCTGATCATAGCGGGTGATGTTGAAATGCCGGCCCATTTCGGCGAGAAACGGTTGCCAGACCGGGCTACGCCAGTCGTGCTCCAGGTGGGTGAGGTAGTGTCCAGATCTCACCAGAGCTTGTCCGCTTCCTGTCTGGGCGAACGCGATCCGGGTGCCATCTCGTGACTGGCAAAAGTGAGTACGTTGCCCTTCGTGCGAGACGGGCGAGGCTCCGCAGTCTGGGCCGGTCCGTGCGGTCACGGTTACGGGGGCGACAAAGCGGTGACCGTGGCGGGGAACCGTTCTAATGATGTGCTGGTGCTTGCCGGAGTCTCCCAACGCCTTGCGTGCTGCGTTGATGCGCGCATCGACTGCCGAGTCGCTGGTGAAACGTCCTCCCCAAACTCGTTCGATCAGTTCATGACGAGGCATCACCCGATCCCGATGTTCGATGAGTGTTACCAACAAGTCGAACACCTGGGGCTCCAACGCGTGAACCTCACCGCGTTGGCGCAGTTCGCGGGCATCGGTGTCTATCGAGTACTCGAGAAACGCGTAGATCATCGCAGTACGGTGCTCATCGCCGGTGGTGCACTCTGTCGCCGACGAGATACTAGATCTTTTCAAAATATGAGGTAATCCCAAGCTTGTCCACAGGAGTTCTTCAAGCGCACGAAGAGATGTCTGCTTACCCTTGGCATTGTCACCCCCCTCAAGCACAAGGGAGACGATCATGAGTACGCTCTTTGCCAGACAAGCTCGGACTGCTTCGTGCCACCGGGTTGCTGGGCGCATTGCGATTCAGAAGCAAACAAGGCCAAATCCTCGTGGCCACGGACGCGATGATATCGACCGCGCGTCCGGCGGAACGGAAGAATGGGTCGAACCGAGACGCACGGCCGATGGCAGCATCGATCTCGCCCACTACTTCGAAAGGGCGCGTCGTCTACGATCGGAAAGCTACTGGGAGGTGTTTCGCTGGATCGTATCTCGGTTTGCCTGGTCCAGGTGATTGTCTGCCCCGGACCCGTCCCAGCCGAATAATCCGCAAATCACTGGTTGCCCCTCCACGTCACGACAGGGGTGTCAGTCCCCGCCGGGCTGGGTCATCCCCATTGGGTTGACCCAGCGGTCGAATTGTTCTGCAGTGACATGGCCAAGGGCAATGGCGGTCTCGCGCAGCGTCGAACCGTCCTTGTGGGCCTTTTTGGCGATCTTGGCCGCCTTGTCGTAGCCGATGTGGCGGTTGAGCGCGGTGACCAGCATCAGATTGTGCTCAAGGTGTTCGCGGATGCGCGGCAGGTTGGGGGCGATGCCGCGGGCGCAGTGCCGGTCGAAGG
>CAYTAY010000356.1:0-2089 GCA_964435845.1 uncultured Azoarcus sp. | reverse complement strand
TATCCAGCTTCACCGACCGCTCCGCATCACCCTCAAGCGCTGACAGGAGCGCAACGGAGACTCCACAGAGGGCGGCGGCGTCGTCGATGCGAAGCGCTTGCTTCGTTCGAGCGGCCCTGACCATACGTCCAACCGTCGCTTTGTCGGTGACAATCTCGACATCACGATGAGAGGGGACAACGAATGTTCGGCCCATAAAGTTTCTCCTTTAAGGGAAACATTGCCGCTTGATCGAGTCTTTGTCAATTAGTTTTACGAAAAAAAGAAACAAAGACGTTTATAGGCTCTTGGTCGATGAGGTTTATCGAGAATAGGGAACAAAGGCGGGCATCCTTGCTGGCTGGCCACTTGACCCCAAATCATCGCTTCGGCGGCTTTTGCTTGTCGCATCTTCAGCCGCTCGGCGACTACGCCTGCGGCTCCGCTTTTTCCGAAACTAGAAACGCTCGCTAGTTACTATATCGCCGACTCCTGGGCGCTTGCCCAGCGCCGGGCCTCGTTTGCGGTGCCGAAGTTACGCTTGGCGTTGCGGCCATTGACGGTCACGCTGGCTTGCCAGCCCTTGCGGTGCTTGTAGATGCTTGCCATGTCAGCGTCCTCCCCATGTGCGGTGGTAGAGGGGGGTGGGGGCTGGCAGGGTGTTGCGGGTGATTCGCATGATTGACTCCTCAAAAAGTGATGCGATGGAGTCCGTATAGCGATGTGTGATCGTTGTCTGATTCTTTGGCCGCGTGCGCGGTGGTGAGCGTTCGGGCGCAGTGTGGCGCGCCGGAATCTGCCTCCCGGTCTGCCTCCCGTGCCACATTTTTGGGCAAACTCACCCTTTTGCGCCGCCAAAGAAAAAGGCCTGATTGCGCAGGCCTTTGACTTTAACGACTGTTTTATCGCGATTTTGGTAGGCCGTGCTGGGCTCGAACCAGCGACCAACGGATTAAAAGTCCGCTGCTCTACCAACTGAGCTAACGACCCATCCGCGAAAGAAGGCAATTATAAGTATTCCCCAGATTCGGGTCAACATTGCGTGCCCGACTCGTTCCGGGTGCGTGCATCGGGTTCAGGCTTCTCGCATCATCAGCCAGTACTGGATCTTCATCGTGATGGCGGCGCCGGCGACGATTGCAGCAAAGGTCAGGATGGAGCCGAGCGCCAGGGTGGAGAAACCAGTGATGCCCTGGCCGATGGTGCAGCCGAAAGCGGTGACGCCACCGAAGCCCATGAGTATGGCGCCGACGATGTGTCGCACGAGGTCGTCAGTCTGGTGAAAGCCTTCGAAACGGAAGCTGCCTGAGACCAGCGCGTAGAGGGCGGAGCCCGCGACCACGCCGAGGGTGCCGGCGATGCCGAAGGTCACGATACGGCTGGTGTCACTCCAGAACATCAGCAGTTCCAGGGTGTAGGCGATGGGTGCGATGAAGGCGAAGGACTCCGCCCGGCCGCTGTTGGTGCCGACGAAGGCCTCCTCCAGGGTGCGTGGGTGTTCCTCGACATAGCCGATATGGCCGGTCAGATACCAACCGGCGACCGAAAGCCCGCCGATCACGATGGCGCCGAGCAGCACGTCGGTGTTGCGTGCATCCCGGCTGGACAGGGCGAACGCGAGCAGGCCGCCACCGATGAGCACGGTGGCGATCAGCAGTGCGGTGCCGTGCTCCAGGCCGAGGCCGGTCATCATCGATGGCAAGTCCTGACCAGTGGTCAATTGGACATCCACGGAGTCGATGAAACTGACCCGCCAGACCCCGAACAGTCCACGCAAGGTCATGTAGGCGGAGAAGCCAAGAAACAGGAACACCACCAGCGACTTGAGGTTGCCGCCGCCGATCCGGATCAGCGTCTTGCTGCCGCAGCCCGAGGCCAGCGTCATGCCAATGCCGAACAGCAGGCCGCCGAGCAGATTCGAAAACCAGATCAGGCGGCTGCCGGTGTAAATGGAACTGGAAACATCGAAGACCCCAGCCAGTTGCAGGCCGCTGGTGCCGATGATCGCGACTGCGATGGCGAGCAGCCACATGCGCATCCGGGTCCAGTCGCCCATGTTCACGATGTCGGAGACCGCGCCCATGGTGCAGAAGTTGGTCTTGTTGCCGAC
>CAYTAY010000355.1:0-2101 GCA_964435845.1 uncultured Azoarcus sp. | reverse complement strand
CGCCATCGGGTCGAGACCGACCGTCGGCTCGTCGAGCAGCAGCAGACGCGGCTCGCCGATGAGCGCCTGGGCGAGTCCGAGACGCTGTCGCATGCCCTTGGAGTAGGTGCCCACCCGGCGCTTCGCCGCATGGGCGAGGCCGACGCGCTCAAGCAGGATTTGCACCTGGCGGCGTTCGACGCCTTTAAGGCGCGCGAAGTAGGTCAGCACCTCTTCGCCACTGAGCTGCTCGTAGAAGCTCACGTTCTCGGGCAGATAGCCCAGCTTCAGCCGCAGCTGGCTGGCTTCGACCGCGGACGGGTCATGGCCGAACACCTTGAGTTCGCCGCCGCTCGGTCGGATCAGGCCGAGAATAAGCTTCATCGCAGTCGACTTACCTGCGCCATTGTGGCCGAGCAGACCGAGTACCTGACCCTCGCGCAACTCGAGGCTGACATCGCGCAAGGCATGGACCTGGCCCCAGGTCTTGCTCACGCGCTGCAAGGAAAACACGGTGTAACTCACTTGAGCATCTCCAGGAATTGTTCGGGGGGCCGCATCAACGGATGACTGTCGCGCACTCCGACTGGCCGCAAGATCGGAAACTCGCGTTGCACCCAACGCAGTACCTGCACTGCCGGACTGTTCATCAACACCTTTGCCAGTGGATAAGTCCAGATCAACTTGTCGACGGAGTCATTGGGTTCATATGGAACGTCGCCGATACCGTCACCAGACAGATCCCAGCCAAGGTAGTCGCTCCAGTAGTTACCGCGCCCTTCGTGCGACCACTCCTGCTGGCGGTTTGCCACGTACTTGACCTGCGTCTGGTTGCCGATGAAGGCGTTGCCGTGGAATTTGTTGTTCTCGGAGCCGGCGGTCAGGTGGATGCCGATCTCCGTATTGGCGAAGAGGTTGTCGCGGATGTCATTGAACAGCGCGTTATAGACGAACAAGGCTTTGCCTTCGGCCCCGCTGATACCATGTCCGTCTGGTGCACCCGGGGTGCCACCGCGTTGGGCGTTAATTGAAACGTTTTCGGCCAGCACCGAATCGACAATGAAATTGAGCAGAAAGCCGTAGTTCTGGTCGCCGTCGGAAACGTTGCCGATGACCGTCAGATAACGTGACTGCATCAGCGCGAAACCCAGCCGGTTGTCGCGCGAAAAGTTGTTCAGTACGTCGTTGTACTGCGAGAACATGTAGTGGATACCGTAGCGCTGGCTGTGCAGGTAATTGCCGACCAGACGGTTGTGATTGCTCAGGTCGATATAGATGCCGTCGCGGGTATTCCAGACTTCGTTTTCGATGACTTCCGATTCACGAACGTCGAAGAGATGAATCCCATTGCCCCGGTCGACCGAGCGGATACTGTTATCGCCGCTGACACGATTGCGGATGACCCGCGCCTCGCGCACGCTGTCCAGCCACATGCCGAAGCCGCGCGCCTCGATGCGATTGTCCTCGATGACGATGCCGACCGAGGCCCGATCGACGAACAGCGCGGCATCCATATCGGTGAGGTTGGCTCCCCCGTTGCGCAGGTGCAGCCCCTGTATCCGTGCACCGGGTGCGGCCACGTGCACGACGTGACCCCTGCCGCCTCCGTCGAGGATCGCACCGGACTCGCCGATCAGTTCGACGGTTTTAGTGATGCGAAAATTGCCGGTGTATACACCGGGTGAAACGATGAAGCGCGCGCCTTCGGGCGCCGCGTCGAGCACTGCCTGCAGCGACTTCCCGTCCGGGGTAACACGCCACTCAGCAGCCACCGACAGCGAGGCCGACACGGCCAGCGCGAACATCATGAAAAGCTTGAGAACCATTTGGACCACCGTACTGTTTTGCAAGGTGGCTCAGCCCGCCCCGGGCGGGGCGGGCTGAGCTGGACCTATCAGGCCGGTTCGACCAGCATGCGGCCGGCCATCTCCATGTGCAGCGCATGGCAGAACCAGGTGCAGAAGTACCAGTACACACCCGGCTTGTCGGCCACGAAGGTCACCGACGAGGTCTGCTGCGGATTCACCTCCATCGACACGCCGTAGTTGATGATCGCGAAGCCGTGAGCCAAATCCTCGATACGGTCGAGGTTGGTCACGATCACGGTCACCTCGTCGCCCTG
>CAYTAY010000354.1:0-2159 GCA_964435845.1 uncultured Azoarcus sp. | reverse complement strand
CCCTGCGTTTCGTGCCGCGCGGCACGGTTGCGGGCGTGGCCGAAACCACGTCGGGGTGGGTGCATCAACTGCTGGCTGCGCTGGCCTGCGACAACCGGGTCGTGCTGCCCGACCTCAAGTCGACCCGTGCGCTTCACGAAGCCCTGCCGCAGCCGGTTCTGGAACGCGTGGCGCTCGTGGATGAGCTCCGCGTGACGAGCTGGGATGTCCTGTTGTTCGACGGTGCGGCGGAAGAGGCCGACGCGTGGCGGCGGGTGCTTGCGTCGCGAGCCGGGCCGATCGTGCCACTGCTGGTCGCGGATCCGCTCTACGACCTGATCATGCTGGTCCATGAGCGCACCCTGAGCATCAACACGGCGGCGGCAGGCGGAAACGCCAGTCTGATGGCGATGTCGGGCTGAAGGGGCGCTTCGAAACGTGGCTGGCGTCGGCTGGGCTCGACGTTCGGTCAGCGCGCTCGCGCATCAAGTCCTGAACCCGCTCGATGAGGGTGCTTACTTGTCGCGCAAGCGCCTGTCGCTTCGGCAGCGTGGGAATACTGTGTTCGAGTGCTTCGCGGTCGGCGCGAAGGTAGGCGATCTGCGTGTCCCGACGGATAACTTCTGCCCTCAAACGCATGACCTCACCCCGCAATGCCTCGATCTCGTCAGCCTGCCGCATGGCCAACTCGCTGCAACGCGCCTGCGTCTTGCCGTGGTGTGCGATCAGCACTCGGTGTTCGTCGGCGAGTCGATCGAATGCTTGGTTGTTCATCGTCGAGCCTCCTAACTCGATGGAACGCGTGCTGTTTCCAGACTCAGGCATCCCCGCTGGGTCGGAGATGTTCGAGCAGACGGCGCAGCATGGCCGACCGGCCGTCATCTTCCGGGTCGTCCGCGATATGGTTGAGGAGAAGGCTGGCGCGGAGACCCGCACGCACACACCCGGTCTGAGCCAATTGGTCGAGGTGAATGATCACGACGTCCATCAGATCACATTTCGTGGAATGAAGGCTTGGTTGCATGGTTGGTTGACTCTCTTCGGGTTGGTGGCGCCGATATCGAAGACTTGGCCATAAATCAGTGATGGAGCGGCGCGCAGGTCGTCTCCATGAGGTGTGTCGTAGGGTCTGACCCGCGATTGATCAAATCGCACCACCGCAAGCGCACTTGCGCCATGACCTGCCCGAACTGTGGCGGTAGTGCCGGGTGATGCTGAAGGAATAGAAGATTGGATGCGATCTTCTTCGCCAGCAGTGGATGTACGTTGCACGGCCCCGCGACCGACCGGCCGGGAGCGGCGTCCGCGTAGCGCGTCATCAGCGCTACAGTCGCTGCAAGCATGCCCAAAGGGCAGGGCGCCGCTTGATCATCGTCGCATTTCATTTCAGGACTCTCCGGGGCGAAGGGTTGGTTTGATGTTGCCGGAACGAATACGGATATCAGCGTATCCGAAATGAGAAGCGTTCGCAAGAACGTTCACGAATGGGAGCCAACTGACTCGGCACCGTGCAGGCCGTGTGGGTTGACGGGCGTGATCGGCGGGGATCGCCCGCGTAGTGGTTTTGTGGACGCGATGGTCGAGCAGATCGTTGAGCACCTGCCCGAGTATGAGCACCGTATCGAGGTCTCCAGCGTTACGCGAGCGCTCGGGCTGATGGAGCAGGGCGAATGACTTTGCCATCCTGCCCTGTCACGGAGCGAGACACGATTGCGGGTCGCCGTGTTTAGCGTGCCTGTTCAGGTGGTGTTGCCACATCATGTGATCCATGCGCCGGGATCGGCTCGAGCCGCTCGCGACGCATCTCGATGCTGCCGGAGCGGTCCGGGTTGATCGTCTCGTTGAGGATACATCGCTTGCCACCTCAATCATGGAACATCCCGTTTTCCCGCCTGTCATCGAGAGCGAACTGGCGAAATACCCGGATGCGGTTCACATCCATCGCACTGGCGGTCAGTTCATTGCCTCCTTCCACCAGCTTTCGGCAGGGTGGATCGACCACCTCGTCGCCTATTCGGTGGAACCGCGTTGGTACATGGCGCACGAGGCTCGCAACAGTGACGTCGAGTTTGTGGTGCTGCCGATTGTCGACATTTTTTTCGTCGTTCAGCACTTGAAATCGGACAGGGTCGTCCATATTATTAGCACTCGTTGGCAGTGAGTGCTAACAGGTTCGCGAA
>CAYTAY010000353.1:0-2173 GCA_964435845.1 uncultured Azoarcus sp. | reverse complement strand
CCGGGGGCAGCTCGACCTGGCCAATCAGAACGAGCAACTTCGCTCCGAAGTTGCAAGTCTGCGTGGCCAGATCGAGGTTCTGATGCACGAAGTCGAACAACTCAGGCAACGTCAGCGGGACTTCTATGTAGACCTCGATGACCGTGTCCGCGGACTCGAAGGTCTCGGCGGCGCCATGGCCAGCGGCCCGGCGGACCCGGCTGCCGAGGCGGCAGCCTACGAAGCCGCACTCAACCTGCTGAAGGAAGGCAAACACGCGGAATCGCTCGCCGCCTTCGAGGCCTTCATTGCCGCGTACCCCCGCAGCGAGATGCTGCCAGGCGCCAATTTCTGGGCAGGCAATGCTGCCCTGCAGGCACGCGAAGTCGTCTCCGCACGCAGCTTCTTCAACACCGTCATCAGCAATTGGCCCAACGACGCGATCGCGCCAGATGCCATGCTGGGCCTGGCGAACAGCCTGCGCCTGATGGGCGAAGCCCGTCAGTCCGAGGATACACTGCGCCGCATCCTGGAACGCTACCCGGACAGCTCCGCCGCTCAGGTGGCCAGCCAACGCCTCAGTGGTCAGTAAGACGCGCGCGCGCGTCGACACCACGCCGACCGGCTCGACGCGCGGCATCACCCTTCGAATCAGCGAGATCTTCGCCTCGATCCAGGGCGAGTCGACCCGCATCGGGTTGCCGACGGTTTTCGTGCGCCTGACCGGATGTCCGCTGCGCTGCTTCTGGTGCGACACGGAATACGCTTTTACCGGCGGGCGCAACCGGGCACTCGACGAACTCGTCGAAGAGATTCGCGGCTTCGGCATCCCCACGGTCTGCGTCACCGGCGGCGAGCCGCTGGCCCAGAACGGCTGCCGTGCGCTGCTGCGCGCGCTGTGCGATGCAGGCCTGTCGGTCTCGCTCGAAACCAGCGGCGCACTTGACATTGACGCTATCGACCCCCGAGTGTCGCGAATCGTGGATCTCAAGGCGCCCGGCTCGGGCGAGTGCGAGCGCAACCGACTCGAGAACATTGCGCTGCTGCGACCGAGCGATGAGGTCAAGTTCGTGCTCGCCGACGAGGTCGATTATGACTGGGCCAGGCTGATGCTCGTCGAGCACCGGCTCGACCAGCGTTGCCCGGTGTTGATGTCCCCGGTACACGGCAGTCTCGACCCTACTGCTCTGGCCGAACTGATCGTGCGTGACCGCCTGCCGGTGCGCTTCCAGATGCAATTGCACAAGATCCTGTGGGCCGACGCCCGCGGCAAGTAACGCCGCCACAAGCCCCCGTTAGCAGCGCAGCACCAGCCACCATGAATGACCAGAAACCCGCGGTAATCCTGCTTTCAGGCGGGCTGGACTCCACCACCTGCCTCGCCATCGCCCGCGCTGAGGGCTTTGCCTGCCATGCGCTGTCGGTCGCCTACGGGCAGCGCCACGCTGCCGAGCTGACTGCCTCGGCACGAATCGCCGAAGCGCTCGGTGCAGTTGAACATCGTGTCGCCAGCGTCAGTCTTGGCCAGTTCGGCGGTTCGGCCCTCACCGACGCGGCAATCGAAGTGCCCGTCGCAGGCGAGTCGACCGGAATTCCCACGACCTATGTCCCCGCGCGCAACACCGTCATGCTGTCGATGGCACTGGGCTGGGCCGAGGTGCTGGGCGCCGACGACATCTTCATCGGCGTCAACGCGGTCGATTATTCGGGCTACCCCGACTGTCGCCCGGCCTTCATCCGCGCCTTCGAGACCATGGCCAACCTCGCCACCAAACGCGGTGTTGAAGGCAAGTGCATGCACATCCATGCGCCTCTGATGCACCTCACCAAAGCTCAGATCGTGCGCAGGGGGGGGGAGTTGGGGGTCGACTACGCGCTCACCGTTTCGTGCTATCAAGCCGACGATACGGGACAGGCCTGCGGTCAGTGCGACGCATGCGCGCTGCGCCGAGCCGGTTTCGACGCTGCCGGCCTCGCCGACCCGACCCGATACGCATGAACCCGGGAATCGCGGCAGTCGCTGCTGCTAGAATGAGCAGTTAGCCGCATTTGCACACGCCAACCATGCTCGACGAACCCATCATTGCCGCCTCCACCATCGCCTGGGTCGCCTTCGCGCTCGGACTCGTGTTCGGATTCGTCGGCAACAAGACCAACTTCTGCACCATGGGCGCGGTCTCCGACATCGTGAACA
>CAYTAY010000352.1:0-2174 GCA_964435845.1 uncultured Azoarcus sp. | reverse complement strand
CGGACAGCGCCCTGGCCAAGCTGCAGTCCCTCAACCACGAACCCGAATGAGCCCAGCGCCTGCTTCGCCTGCCGAACTCCGACAACCCGAATCACCCCTAGAGCTCTTCACCACCTTCACTACCCTGGCCATGCAGGGCTTCGGTGGCGTGCTCGCGGTCGCGCAGCGTGAGCTGGTCGAGCGCAAGCGCTGGCTGACGCGCGAGGAGTTCGTCGAACTCTACTCGGTCTCGCAAATGCTGCCGGGACCCAACGTGGTCAACATGTCGCTGATGCTGGGCGACCGCTTCTTCGGCTGGCGAGGCGGCGCCGCTGCGGTGGCGGGGATGCTCTTCATGCCCTTGGTCATCGTCATCGCGCTGGCCATCGGCTACAACACCTACGCCGAGCAGGCGATGGTCGCTGGCGCGCTACGAGGCATGGGCGCAGTCGCGGCCGGACTGATGCTCGCAATGGCAATCAAGCTGGTCGGCACCCTTCGCGCAAACCCGATGGGGGCGGTGATGTGTGCCGGCATCGCGGTGCTGACTGCGGTGCTGGTCGCGGTGTTGCGCCTGCCGCTGGTTTGGGTGGTGCCATCGGTCGGCCTGCTCGGCTGGACGCTGGCCCGCCTGGCCATTGCGCGGCGCGAGCGCCCATGAGCGGTGCCGACTTCCTGTTCGCCGACCTGCCGGAGTTCTTCGGCCGCTTCCTGTTGTTGTCGCTGCTGTCCATCGGTGGCGCGATGTCCACCGCGCCCGAGATGCACCGCTACCTCGTCAACGAGCGCGGCTGGCTGGACGACGGACAGTTCACTACCGCAGTGGCGCTCGCCCAAGCCTCACCGGGCCCCAACGTGATCTTCGTGCCGGTGCTCGGTTTTCAGGCGGCCGGCTGGATGGGTGCACTGGCCGCGACCATCGGCATCCTAGCGCCCTCGACGCTGCTCTCGCTCGCAGTAAGCCGCTGGGGCAGCAAACGGCGCGACACCCCCGGGGTGCGCGCCTTCACCTCCGGCCTGGCACCGATGACCGTAAGCCTGCTTGCCTGCGCCGGCTGGGTGCTCGCGCTGCCTTACTTGCGAGATCCCGACCACCGCCTGGGCGGGCTCGCGCTGATCGCGCTCACGGTACTGCTGATGCACTACACCCGGCTCGCACCGATCTGGCTGATCCTCGCCGGCGGCATCGTCGGCGCAATGGGTTGGATCTGACCGAGCGCGGTTCCGCGCGCCACTTTACATCGCGAGTCGCATCTCGATCTGGCTGATGCCTGCCTCGGCGCAGACGTCGTCCATATCGCCGCTGGGCGCACCCGATACACCAATGCCGCCAACCAGGGCGCCCGCCTGCTCGATCATCAATCCACCGCCGAGCACCACTACCCGCGGTAAATCGCGTATGGCGCTGGAGCTCTGCCCCGGTTGGGAGATCGGGATCAGGTCGGTCGTATTGGTGCGAAAGCTCACCGCGGTCCAAGCCTTGCCAACTGCAGTGTCCGGGGTATGGGGCCCGGCGAACCTGTCACGAAGGACAACCTGCGTGTTACCACCACGGTCGACGACCGCCACCGCGACCTGTGCGCCGAGCCCCCGGCAATGCTCCAGCGCTGCCTGTGCCGCTTCGAGCGCGACCTCGGGCAAGAGCACCGGAAAACTGAAGGTGGCCGGCTCGTCCGCCAATGCCGTCATCGAACCGATCGCCAGCGCTGCGCCTGCCGCAAGGGTTTTGAATTTCATCATCTCCTCCTCTAGTCATCGTTGTCGTGCTGGCAAGACGAAAAGCCCTGCCCCGGGAGTTTAGTCTAACCTAGAAACCTCGGTTGGACGTGTTCGAGTGCGCGTCTGGCGCGTCGTCTGGCAAGGCGCAAACGAGGCGGCATGGTCGCTCCCTGCTCGCGCTCGAGACCCCCCTGCGACTTCGTGGTCGTCGACCGCGGGGACCCCGGCCATAACTATGACGAGACCGAACTTGACCACCCCGCTGCAATCGACGGGTCGATCAGCACCTGACGCCGAGATCCAACCCGACACGAAAACAGCATGACTGATATCCACCCTTTCTCTGACCTGGCGGAGAAAAAACAGCAAAAACCGCGTAAAAACTGCTTGTGCGCGGGGCGACATGCGTTCATACTGCGCCTAGCGGGTTTTCAAAGTCAGTCAGCTCCATCGCAGTGCCTCCAAGCAGTGGCCCG
>CAYTAY010000351.1:0-2233 GCA_964435845.1 uncultured Azoarcus sp. | reverse complement strand
CGAAGAAGCGGAAGTATGAAGAAAAAAAAATAAACCGTCAACACCAAAACAACCGAACACCTCACACCACCACCACCCCCACGCCTCAACCGCCAAAACAACCCAGCGCAAAAGCAGGCCGCGAATTATAAACACAACAAAAGCAGCGTCAAGCACGAGCAGAGCTCATCGCTGTGGCGGCGGAGCGCCACCCAACCGCAAGCACCCAAGGCTCAGTAGGGCTGCCCGAAGCCGCCCGCAGCAAAGTTCTCGAAACGGGTGCACTCGCCAATGAAGGTCATGCGTACCATGCCGGTTGGGCCGTTACGATGCTTGCCGATGATCAATTCGGCCGACCCCTTGTCCGCCGAGTCGGGGTTGTAGACCTCGTCCCGGTAGATGAACATGATGATGTCGGCGTCCTGCTCGATGGCGCCGGATTCACGCAGGTCTGACATCACCGGGCGCTTGTTCGGTCTTTGCTCCAGGCTGCGGTTGAGCTGAGACAGCGCGACAATCGGCACATGGAGCTCCTTGGCCAGCGACTTGACCGAACGTGATATCTCGGAGAGCTCCGCCGCCCTGTTGTCACCCTCCCGGCTGCTGGTCATCAATTGCAGGTAGTCGATGACGATGAGTCCGAGTTTGCCGCACTGGCGCGACAGCCGTCGCGCGCGGGCACGGAGATCGATCGGGTTGAGGCCCGGAGTCTCGTCGATATACAGCGGTGCGTCGTAGAGCTTGCCCATCGCAGCGGTCAGGCGCTGCCAATCCTCGTCGCTCAGACGACCGGTCCTCAGCTTCTGCTGGTCGATGCGCCCAAGCGATGAAATGAAGCGCATCGCCAACTGGGTGCCCGGCATCTCCATCGAGAAGATCGCAACCGGCAAGCGACAGTCCACAGCGACATGCTCCGCGATGTTGAGCGCGAGCGTGGTCTTGCCCATCGCCGGTCTGCCGGCGAGGATGATCATGTCGGATGGCTGGAGCCCCGAGGTTTTCTCGTCCAGATCGACGAAACCAGTCGGCACCCCCGTCACGTCATGCGGGTTATCCCGGTCGTACAACTCCTGAACGCGGTCGACGACCTGTTTGAGGATGGGCTGAATGGATACGAAGCCGCTCGCATGACGTGCGCCGGCTTCGGCGATCTCGAAGACCCTGGCTTCGGCTTCGTCAAGCAGGGCCTTTGCGTCACGGCCGGACGGGTTGAGCGCGCTGGCTGCGATCTCGTCACCGACAGCGACCATCTTTCTCAGGATTGCCCGCTCGCGGACGATCTCCGCATAGCGGCGAATGTTGGCTGCGGAAGGCGTGCTGTTGGCGATCTCGGCGAGATAAGGCAGGCCGCCAGCCTGCTCGGCCTCGTTATGCTTTTCCAGAGACTCGAACACGGTCACTACATCGGCCGGCTTGCCTGCATCGATCAGCCGCGCGATGTGTTGGTAGATCCTGCGGTGGTCATCCCGGTAGAAATCGGCATCCCCAACCAGGTCGGCGATCCGTTCCCAGGCGGCGTTGTCCAGAAGGATGCCGCCAATGAGTGACTGCTCGGCCTCGATGGAATGGGGCGGCAGGCGAATCGCGGCGACTTCGCTGTCGAAAGGCATCATTCGATTGCTACGGGGGGAGGAGGCCATAAGAATGCTTTCGATGAGAGAACCCGGATTCTAACAGTCGCCCGGCACGGAGATCGCTGCCGGACACCACGGCTCCCAAAAACCCGCGCGCAAAAAAACGGGCTGCAGCGCAGCCCGTTTTTCGAACAACTGTCTCGATTTACTGCTGGTCGCCAAGCACCGACACGGTGATGGTGGTGACCACGTCCGAATGCAGCGCAACCGGCACTTCAACGTCACCGACCTGCTTGAGCGGGCCATCGGGCAGGCGCAGCGAGCTGCGTTCGACGCTGAAGCCCAGAGCCTCGAGCGCTTCGGCGATGTCAGCACTACCGACAGAGCCGAACAGACGGCCGTCGATGCCGGCCTTGCGGGTGATCTGTACCATCAACCCTTCGAGCTTGCCGGCCAATTCCTGGGCTTCACCCAACTTCTCGGTCTGGACGCGCTCGAGGTCGGCGCGGCGGGCTTCGAACTCAGCTTTGTTGGCTTCGGTTGCGCGCTTGGCCTTGCCCTGCGGGATCAGGAAATTACGGGCATAGCCTTCGCGCACCTTGACGATGTCGCCGAGCGAACCAAGATTGACGACTTTTTCGAGCAGAATGATTTGCATGGCCGTCTCTCCTTACTTGTGC
>CAYTAY010000350.1:0-2278 GCA_964435845.1 uncultured Azoarcus sp. | reverse complement strand
TGTCGCGCGGCATGACCTACAAGTCGGCGATGGCCAACCTGAAGCTCGGTGGCGGCAAGTCCGTGATCATCGGCAACCCGCGCACGCAGAAGACGCCCGAGCTGCTTGCCGCCTTCGCCCGCGCGCTCGAACAGCTGAACGGGCGCTACATCGCCGCCGAGGACTCCGGCACCAGCGTCGCCGACATGAAGTACATGACGCAATTCACCCAGCATGTGGCCGGCATTCACGACAAGCCCTCCGACGAAGGCACGCGCAGCGGGGATCCTTCGCCCGCCACCGCCTACGGGACCTTCATCGGCATCAAGGCGGCGGTGAAGGAGAAGCTCGGGCGCGATTCGCTCGAGGGCCTGCGCGTCGCCGTGCAGGGTGTCGGCAATGTCGGTTTCGACCTCGCTCGCCAGCTCAAGGCGGCCGGTGCCCAGCTGTGGGTAACCGACATCCACCGCGAGCCGCTGCTGCAGGCGGGCAAGGAACTGGGCGCGACCGTGGTTGCGCCGGATGAGATCTTCGGCCTCGACGTCGACGTGTTCGCACCGTGCGCGCTAGGCGCGATCCTCAACGACAGCACCATTCCGCAGTTGAAGGCGAAGGTCGTCGCGGGCGCCTCGAACAACCAGCTCGCCGAGCCGCGCCACGGCGTCGAACTGATGAAGCGTGGCATCCTGTACGCGCCAGATTACGTCATCAACGCCGGCGGCATCATCGACGTCTATCACGAGCGCATCGGCTTCGATCGCGCCGCATTGCTCAAGCACATTGAGGGTATTCATGACAACCTCATGGAAGTCTTCGAGCGTGCGCGCAAGGAAGAGCGTCCGACCGGCGAGGTGGCTGACGCAATTGCCGAGGAGCGCTTCAAGCGCTGAGCCGGGCCTGCGCTGGCACGAAAACGGCGACCCGCGGGTCGCCGTTTTCGTGGCTTGCACTCAGCTTCAGGCGGTGCGCTGCTTGCGGCGGACCGCGCCAAGACCGAGCAGGCCCAGGCTGAGCAGGGCGAGTACCGTGGGTTCGGGCACCGCGCTGGCAGGCGCTGGGGTGAAGCGCACGTTGTCGATGGACATATCGTCGAGGACGCCGCCTCGAGCAACCTGCTGCAACAGCACCGAGCTGAATGCGGTGTCGCTTACGAGGCCGAAGAAGCCGGAGGTGCTCGTGCCATTGCGCGGGAAGAGCCCACCGGTGGTAGCGCCACCGAAATCGACGCCGAGTACGGTCAGCTTGTAGGAGTCCGTCGAGTCCGTGTCGCGCCAGTCGAAGCCGAAGGCGTAGGTCGGGGCGTCGAAGATGAATTCGATCTGGGGACCCCAGCCGCTGCCATTGGCGCCGAAGGTCTGAGAGCCCCAGATCAGTCTTGCCGTGTTGTCGATCGTGCTTCGTGCCGTGTTCTCGATCCCGACGCCGGGGCCCGTGCCGCGCGGGTTCGCTGCCGCAGTGAGCGTGAAACCATCAAAGTCGTAGGCGACGCCATAGCTGAAGCGCCCGAGTGCGCTATCGTTGAAGTCTTCCAGCGCGGTCGTGCCTGCCGCTGCGCTGAAGGCTGCGAGATTGCTGAAGGTGTTGATCACTGCAGCATTGGCGCTGCTGGCGAGGGCAATGGATGCGGTAAGGGCAATCGTGAGTTTCTTGAGCATTTCTTACGTTCCGTCAGAGTCTGTTCAGACCAGCAGCGGAGAAGCCTGCTGTGCTTTTTGCTGATTTCGAGGCAGCGGTTTTTAAGTGCAGGACTCTAAGCAATAGCCGTGCCAGGCAGGATTCCGTCGCGGCGAGACGTTCTTCAGGGCGTTTTTGCGCTCACACAGCGCCCAGTACCCTCATTCATTTGTGATGTGTGTCACGGATGATTCGCCGACTGCCGGATGTGGAGCTTGACGGTCGCGCCCTTCTTGCGGGCGCGCGCGCATTCATCGCCAAACGCCATGATCCAGCCATGTGCGGGGTGTAAAAAAAGCCGACACACGCCATTTCTGATGCCATCAGTCGAGTCGGGCGGTGCGATGTCGCAGCATCGGAGCACCAGCCTCATGCAGGTAATCCCCAATTGACCGTAGCCCATTGATTTTGTGCTTTTTCTCAACTTGGACTAATTCTCCTTAAGGTTCTCGCTGATTCTTGCGTTTCCCGATTCCCTGCATATAGTGAATCGTCAGGCCGCGTGCACGACGCGTCCGCCAAGGCCTTTGCATCAGACCTCCGCCTACAGGGTTGCCAAGCCCCCAAACGATAATTAGGAGTCGTGCAGTGAGACACCACATCCTGAGCGCGTTGTATTCGGCAA
>CAYTAY010000349.1:0-2281 GCA_964435845.1 uncultured Azoarcus sp. | reverse complement strand
TAGCGCACCGTCACGCCGTAGCGCTCCAGCCCCATCACCATGGTGGTGACCTGTTCCCCGCCGAGCGCGGTGGCGACCACCTGCTGCAGGGCGTCCACCGTGAGCCCGAAGCGGGCGAGCTGGTCGCGGCGCGGCTCGATGTCCAGATACAGCCCGCCGGTGACACGTTCGGCGTAGGCGCTGGTGGTGCCGGGCACCGACTTGACCGCCGCTTCGACCTCGCGCGCGACCCGCTCGATGTCCTCCAGGCTGCGCCCGAACACCTTGACCCCGATCGGCGTACGGATGCCGGTCGAGAGCATGTCGATGCGGGCCTTGATCGGCATGGTCCACGAGTTGGCCAGGCCCGGAAAACGTAGCGCGGCGTCCATCTCGGCGATCAGCGAGTCGATCGTCACCCCTGGCCGCCATTCGGATTCCGGCTTGAGGTTGATCACCGTCTCGAACATCTCGATCGGCGCCGGATCGGTCGCCGACTCGGCGCTGGACGTCGGGTGGCCTAGGGTCAAATGCAGGCGGACATTGTTGCATGTTGTCCCCCTCTATCCAGAAGGGCTCGATGCTTGCATATGTTTTGACGACAACTATAGTGAGTGAAAGAATCTAGTGCCAATGCCAACCGGGTATTCGACAACGGAGGGTTTGTCGATGCTACGGGATCAATCCGCTGCATGTTTCACAGGATTCCGACCATGACTACCAATCGTGCGGTTCGTTCGGTGTGTGCAGTGAGATTCACTACATGGCTGTTGATGCTGCTGATTGCGGTGACGTCGGCGGGATGCGCTCAATTCGTTTCGATACCGAAAGTTGCCAACGAGAATGTTCCTGAGCGATATGTCGTGGCAGTAAGGGGAGAAATGCTCAAGCCTGATGGCGAGGGACCGTTTCCTGCTGTGATACTCATGCATGGATGCCAGGGTCTTGCGCCGGCGCCTCTTGCCAGTTTGAGATGGCACGCTGGTTTTCTCAAGAAACATGGCTATGTGTCGTTGATCGTGGACAGCTTGGGACCACGGGGAAAGAACGGTGACAGGGTATGCAGTTCGCACCATGAGTTGGGCGAAGCCCGGACTTATCGAGTTGCCGATGCGGTGGCTGCACGCGCCTATCTGGTTTCACAGAGCTTCGTCGATGCAAGTAACATTTTCTTGATTGGTCAAAGCAACGGGGGTTCTGTCGCCATCATCATGAGCAGGCGCGACGTACGTCATGGCTTTACAACAGGAGTAGATGCGTTCAGGGGTGTTGTCGCCTATTACCCCTGGTGCGGTGTGGGGTTTGGCGAAATGGTGTCTCCGTTGCTCATCCTTGCTGGAGAACGCGATAACTGGACGTCAGCATCGGAATGCCGCTACATGCGGGTCAGTCATCGCGACAAACCCATCGAACTGATCGTTTATGAAGGCGCGCACCACAGTTTCGACCTCAGCATTCCGATCCAAAAGTATTCGGGCCATACCGTGGGTTACAACGCCAAAGCCGCACGCCAAAGCCAAGAAGCCTACCTTTCCTTTTTCGAGCGATTACGCGAGGCGAACTGAAAGGTTGGCGAGCGGAGAGTGGTCAGGGCGACACGGGTGGTTAGCGTTCGCGTTGCTTCGTCGTATCGGTTGAGTCGAACCCCAGCGTGTCACGGGGCAGCAGAACAGAGAGATCGAGCTCGGTCAGCGGGATCTGCCGTGTTTCGGGTGCTTTGAGGGCCGTGACGAGAGTGCTTTGGCTGAAGCGGTGCTATTGAAACTCTGAGGAATCGCTACTGCCATCCACCATCCATGCTCTTAGGGTGCGAGTTCTCATTTTTGGTGACCGGAAGCGGTCAACCTGCCGCCCAAGAGAAACGCTGTGAAAGGACATTTGGATGGCTCCTGCCGGAAAGGGGTCAAGGGCGCGGTCCTTCGGACTGCGGCGTAGATTTACCCTTGACGCCTTGTAGGCAACCTACGCTGTCGGCGCCGGGCCAGGCGGAATCTGCCTGGCCCGGTTGCCTCACGGCGAGTGTGGGGTTTGGGGCGACGCCCCAAGGTGTTCGAGGTTCCAGATCGCACATGGGCTTACCCCCTTCAGTTTGTCCAGCAGAGCACAAAGCACTGTGACCACCACGCTCGCGCGGACTCTCTCAGCAAAAAAACGAGAACGACCGCACAACAAGTTGACGCGCCTAACTGCCTGGCCTACAATGCGCCCCGCTGTGTTCGCTGTGGCGAATAAGTGTGGTTTATTATCTAAGGCGTTGATTTATTGAGGTGTGCGATGGCCTGCAAAGCCGTGTACCCCGGTT
>CAYTAY010000348.1:0-2342 GCA_964435845.1 uncultured Azoarcus sp. | reverse complement strand
CGACAGCGGGCCGCCTTGCGGCGTCCCCTCGTAGCGCTGCATAACCACGCCACCACCCATGATCCCGGCCACAAGGTAACGACGGATCAGCCGCAATACAGCCTTATCGTCGATTCGCCTTGATAACCGTTCCATCAGAATGTCGTGATTGACCCGGTCGAAGAATTTCTCCAGATCCACATCGACCACTACCCGGTAACCGTCCTGAACATAACGCTGTGCATCAAGCACCGCGTCATGCGCACGGCGTCCCGGACGAAAGCCGTAGCTGTGTTCGGAGAAGGTCGGGTCTATTTTGGGCTGCAAGACTTGCAGCAGGGCTTGCTGGATCAGCCGATCCGTCACCGTCGGTATGCCCAATTCACGCACCCCACCGTCGGGCTTCGGGATCTGGACGCGGCGCACCGGCCAAGGCCGATAGCGGCCATCCAGTAAAGATTCCCGAATCCGAGGCCAGTGCGTCTTGAGGTAGTCCGCCGTCTCGGCGATCGACAACCCATCCACCCCGGCACTACCGCGATTGGATTTGACGCGTTTCCACGCCATCACCATGTTCGCGCTCGCGAGCGCCTGCGCAAGCAGGCCGTCTCGCCCCGGGCTTCCAGTCTCATGTCGCGCCGTCCGTGCTTCATCACGCATCACTTCAGGCACGGCTTCACCTCGCCCTCCTGCGATACGCCCCGCCTGCGCGGGCTTCTGATGCACTGCACGTCCGAGTGACACGGTCTTCGGCCCTCCTATTCGTTCGGCCCTTCGCCCAAGACCAGCGGCTACTACGGCCTCTGCTGACTTCTCGCTCCGGTTCAGCACCGTCGCCCTTTGTGCGCTGCGCGCATCCTTCGCTACGCTCAGGACCAGCCTGCGGCTGTCCTGCGCCCTTCGGGCTGGTCAGGCACAAGGCGAGATCTCCCCAGGTAAGAACGCACTCCTTCGCTGCACAACCGCCGGATTTACGCCACTTCGCCTTGATCACGAGAGCTTCGCGGTTTCCGGCCCGCTCGCCCTGCTCGGCAGCGCCTTCTATCCGGTTCTTGTTCATCGGCTCGCAGCTTATGCTCCACGCTTCCTTCCCACGTTCGGTCGCCCTCACGCAGTTGCGCTTCACTTCGTTCGCTGTGATCAACTTACGGCGGGACTTACACCCGCAGGAGTGCGCCCATGCTGGGCGCACCGGAAAAGCCAAGGCCCGCGCGAGCGGGCCTTGGCTGATACGCATCCGGCCGGCGAGAGCCGATCCCTGCGACGGGATCGCTTACTCGAACTCGATGATGATCTCGTCCACCGACAGACTGGCACCCGGCTCGGCGACGATCTTGGCGACCTTGCCGTCCTGATCGGCCTTGAGCACGTTCTCCATCTTCATCGCCTCGATGACTGCGAGCGCCTCCCCGGCCTTCACTTCCTGACCGACTTTCACCGCGACCTCGCGCAACAGGCCCGGCATCGGCGAGAGCAGGAATTTGGACATGTCGGGCGGGAGCTTGACCGGCATCAGCGCCTGCAACTCGGCCCAGTGCCGGTTCATCACCAACATGCGGGCTTCGGTCCCATTGTGCTTGAGCTTGTACTTCAGGCCGTTTCGCTCGAACTGCATCGTGATCGGCTTGCCATTCACGCTTCCCCTCACCAACACCTCGCTGAAACGCCAATCGAGAATCACGATGAAGGACTCGACGCCCACGCCGACCTGATAGCCCTCTTGAACGGAGGTGACGGTCACTGGCGTACGCTCTTGACCGCGAATGACCATGAAGTCCTCGCCGACGACCCGCTCATGACCGGGCATTTGCCCGGATATGCCGGCGTCGCGGTCTTCGTGCCGACGGTGCAACGCTGCCGCGACGGTCACGAACAGCAATGGGTCATCATGCGGCACCATGGTCGCGTCGAAGCCCTGCGGATACTCCTCGGCGATGAAGCCGGTGTTGAAGTTGCCGGAGACGAAGCGTGGGTGCTGTAGCAGTGCGGCCTGAAACGGGATGTTGGAGCTGATGCCCCTGATCACGAAGGCATTGAGCGCCTCGCGCATGCGTTCGATGGCCTGATCACGATTGACACCGTGGGTGATCAGCTTGGCAATCATGGAGTCGTAGTACATCGAGATTTCGCCACCCTCGTAGACCCCGGTGTCGACACGCACCTGCCCCTCAAGCTCGGACGGCGGCTGAAACTTTACCAATCGGCCGGTCGAAGGCAGAAAACCACGGAACGGGTCTTCGGCATTGATACGGCACTCCATCGCCCAGCCCTTGATGCCGACGTCCGCCTGGCTGATCGCGAGCGTCTCGCCGTAGGCGACACGGATCATCTGCTCGACCAGATCGAGGCCGGTGATCAGCTCG
>CAYTAY010000347.1:0-2371 GCA_964435845.1 uncultured Azoarcus sp. | reverse complement strand
CGGCGGTACCGGCGCTCGACCTGGGTGCCGTCACAACGTTCGGCGTATTCAGTCGCTCCGCCGAAAAGTCCCTTTCGGATGCGCCCGCGTTCGATGGTGCGACCGTCCTGTGTTGTCCGCGTGGTTGTGCCGCCGAACAGGAGACCGCCGGAATGCGTATAGGTCTTCGTTTTTCCGGAGTCGTGGTGCTTGACCAGCTTCTGCCGACGACCCAGCCAGTCGGTGCGGTAATGCACCGTCGTGCCCACGCCGAGGGCCGACTTGAACAGTGTTTCCAGAAAACCGCTGGGTTTGCGTCGGGCCATTAGGGGCTCCTTGTGTTCTTCTTGCTCGGGGCGGGGTGAAAGCCGGCTAGGCGGCGGACGGGCGTCCTGGGAGGGGCGCCTCCGGGGTGCGAAAACAGTTATCGCCACAGTGCCCTGAGCATGCCCAGCAGGAGCGCCACCAGTATTCCGACCGCTGCCAGGCGAACCAGCAGCGCGGTGAGAAGCATGACCAGGAAGACCGAGGCGGCAATCTTGAGCATGCAGGCGTCACTCCAATCAGTGTCATGAGAGCTGGCAGTCACGAGTACCAGAGGCTGGGAAATTGCTCGGAGCAGGCAATTGGCCTGGAATGCGCTGCAGTATGAGCACGTCTTTGACGCGCGAAGTGAAGCGCAAGCTTGCGGAGTCGATGGCGTGCATATCGTGGCCCGATAATCGCGCTCTCCTTGTTTGAGAAGCCCGCCACATCATGCCCCGCACGCTTCGTAGACTCGACCCCTCAAGCTCCCGCCCGGAGGATGGCTTGGCCGATCGTTATCGGCGCGCGTGTCAGGTTCGCGACGAGTTTGCCGATGGCGCCTGGGCGCTGTTCTTGTTGCGCATCGAGTGTGCCTTGGCTGATGAGGCATCGCGCGAGTGCATGGATGAGGCGTGCTATCCACACGGGGGAAGGGGGCGCTTTCCCTGGCGTCGGGTTCGCCGGTTCATGATCGAGGTCCTACGGGCGCTACCGTCCCTGTTCTGGGGCTTGCTGTGCGCTGCGAGTTACCCGATGCTGCAAGTACTCCTGACGCTGGTGGTGACCATGGTGGTCAATCTGCTCGTCGCGGCTTTCGCGCTCTACTGCATCTACAAGCTGCTGACAGTCTGGTAGAGCTGAGGCACGGCCCGGAATACCCTCACCCAAGGCTTCTGCCTGTTCTTGTGGGTGGTGCAAAAAGATGGTCAACAGGCTGTTTTTTATTGGTTTTATGGCTTTCTCGCGAGTGTGTTTCGATGCTAATCGCATGGCGTGCGAGATCGTGCGGAAAGCTGTCGCCAAGTGACTGTTCTGTATGGTGGCTTCTGTGATAGGGTTCCGCTGCCCTGAGCTTCAAAAAGGGATTAAGACAGTCCACCATCATCTTCTCCATCAGCTTCTGGAGTTCCGCTGCCCTGAGCTTCAAAAAGGGATTAAGACTCAAGAGCCTCAAGGATCTGATCCTTGCTATCAGTTCCGCTGCCCTGAGCTTCAAAAAGGGATTAAGACAGAGCTTTTTGCTGTGCAGGACGACGCAGAAGTTCCGCTGCCCTGAGCTTCAAAAAGGGATTAAGACAACATAGGCGTCCACAACATTTCTCAGGTGAGTTCCGCTGCCCTGAGCCTAATCAACGGGTGTCTCCGGCGATCGTGTCGCATGCGTAAGCTCCCGAAGTGATTGTTCTCGCAGCCGTGTCTGCAACGGCAAGCTTGCCAAACTGACTTTCCAGGTTTCCCGAGAGCACACTGACTGCATCGAGATTGCGGATGCAGATAATGCTCTCCCCCGCCCGAACTCCTGCCGCTGCAAGTGCCACGCTTTTGGCGCAATGCTGCGCCGAAGGGGCACTGGCGGATGCGTGGGCAAGAGTGCATGAGAATGCTGGCTGCCCCGGTGTGGACGGGGTGTCCGTTGAGGTATTTCACGAGCAGGCGCTTTCCCGCCTGGCCGAGTTGCGTTGCGCGGTGCAGGAAGGCCGTTATCGCCCGCAGCCGCTATTGGGCGTGACCATTCCCAAACCCAGTGGCGGTCAGCGGCTGCTGGCAATCCCGACAGTCATCGACAGGGTGTTGCAGACTGCCGTGGCGCAGTTGCTCACACGCCTGCTCGACCCCGATTTCGACGACGCCAGCTTTGCCTACCGCAGTGGCCGTTCGGTTCGCCAAGCGATCGCACGCATCATTGCCTGTCGCGATCAGGGCTTGTGCTGGGTGGTCGATGCCGATATCGAACGCTATTTCGACAGCGTCGATCATGCGACCCTGCTGGCGATGCTGCGGCGCAGACTCCCTGATGCGTCGCTCACCGCCATGTTGGCACAATGGCTTGCGGCTCCGGTGGTGGTCGAGGGTGAACTCCGCGCCC
>CAYTAY010000346.1:0-2385 GCA_964435845.1 uncultured Azoarcus sp. | reverse complement strand
GAGCCGAAGCCTGAGCCGAAGCCCGAGCCGAAGCCCGAGCCGAAGCCCGAGCCGAAGCCCGAGCCACGGCCTGAACCACCCCGGCCTGCGCCGCCACCGGCTCCGCCGCCACCGCCCCAGCCAACGCCAATGGACGATTCGATCGCCCAGCGTCTGGCACAGGAGCTGGAGCGAGCACAGATCGAACGGCTGATGCGTGACGACGCTACGAGGACCGCTGCCGCGAGGACATCCGACGCCCGCGCGGATTACGAGAACCGCATCCGCATGCGGGTACGCTCGAATCTGGTCCGGCCACCTGGCCTGAGCGGCAACCCGGAGGCGGAGTTTGCAGTCTCGCAGTTGCCGGACGGCACCGTGACCAACGTGCGCATGATCCGCTCGTCGGGCTTCGCGACGCTCGACGACGCGATCGAGCGTGCGATTCGGGTCTCCAGCCCATTGCCGCTGCCCGCTTCGCCGGAACTGTTCCAGCGCGAGTTACGCCTGCGCTTCCGCCCGCTAGAGGAATGAGACCTTGAGGCGCCCGCGGTGACGGGAAAGTGCGGTCTGTAGCCGCTGAACCTGGCTTCGTCACGGCGGTTGCGCTTCAGCGCCGCAGAGCCGCAGACACAGCTTGACCTGGATCCGCCGCCCTGGGCCGCGAGACCACGAACGCCCTGCAATGCGGGGCACGGAAAAGCGACCGGACTCAAGAACCAATCTTGTAAAAAAAGCTCTCAGGAGATGGCTGCTTTGCACACGCGGCGAAGCCTGTCCAGTAGAATCTGCAACCTATGACAAACCGGCCCGAAAGTTCATGAAAAAACTGCTGTTTCCGCTGAGAACGCTGCTCGCGACTGCTGCTCTGGCCTTGTCGGCAGTTGCACATGCGCAGCTGTCGATCGAGATTACCGGCGTCGGCGCGACCCGCTACCCGGTCGCAATCCCCATGCTGGAGAACGAAGGCAGCCTCCCACGCAGCATCTCGGACGTCGTGCGCAGCAATCTCGAGCGCAGCGGACTGTTTACGCTGGTAGATACCGGCCTGCTCACTTTTCCCGAGTCGCAGTTGCCTGACATGTTGTTGTTGAGCGCCCGGGGCGCCCACGCGGTGCTCACCGGAACGGTTGAAACGCTGCCGGACGGCCGAGTGGATGTGAGGATTCGCCTGTTCGACGTGCAGAAAAACACCGAACTCGGGGCCATGGCGCTGCGCACCGCACCGACTCAGAACCGGGTCACCGGTCATCGCATTGCGGACTTTGTCTACGAAAAACTCACCGGCCTGCCGGGCTACTTTTCAACTCGTATCGCCTATGTCGTCAAGAGTGGTCCGCGCTTTGAATTGCAGATTGCCGACGCCGACGGCATGAATCCGCAAACCGCGCTGGTTTCACGCGAACCCATCATCTCTCCGGCGTGGGCGCCGGACGGCCAGCGCCTGGCATACGTCTCGTTCGAGTCCAAGAAGCCGGTTATCTACGTGCATGACCTGCCAACCGGGCAGCGCAGCGTAGTCGCCAATTTCCGGGGTTCCAACTCGGCGCCGGCGTGGTCGCCAGACGGCCAGCGTCTTGCGGTCACTCTGACCATCGACGGGCCTTCGCAGGTCTACGTCATCAATGCCGACGGCTCCGGGCTGCGGCGCCTGACCACTTCGCACAGCATCGACACCGAGCCGGCGTGGTCGCCCGACGGCCAGTGGATCTACTTCAGCTCGGATCGCGGTGGCGGTGCGCAAATCTACCGTGTGGGCCGCGATGGTGGCAATCCGGAGCGTGTGACATTCGACGGCAGCTACAACGTGACCCCGCGCATCTCGCCGGACGGCCGGAACATGATCTACGTCACCCGCACCAGTCGTGGCTTCCAGGTGGCGATCATGGACTTGCAGACCCGCCAGTCCATGGTGCTGACCGACTCGGTGCGCGACGAGTCGCCCAGCTTTGCACCCAATGGCCGGATGATTCTATTTGCCTCGGAAAACGCCGGGCGCGGCGTGTTGTCGGCGGTCTCGCCCGATGGTCGCATCCGGCAGCGACTGTCCATCGAAGCCGCCGACGTGCGAGAACCCGCGTGGGGCCCCCTGCCCCGCTGATCTTTTTTTGCTTTACGAGCTCAACCCATGTAGTCCAACCTTTACCCATACTGGAAATAGAAATGAAGAAACTCGTTCTGCCGGCCCTCCTCTCAATCCTGCTCGTCGCCTGCGGCGGAAGGGCAGGCCTTCAAACTGGTGCCGGCGTCGACGATCGCTCGCCGGGTGTCGCCACCGTGACTGCACCGGGCGTATCCGGCACTGGCATCGCGGCGCTCACCGACCCCGGCAATATCCTCTCGCGTCGCAGCGTGTATTTCGACTTCGACCAGTTCGTCATCAAGCAGGAGTTCATCCCGCTGGTC
>CAYTAY010000345.1:0-2388 GCA_964435845.1 uncultured Azoarcus sp. | reverse complement strand
ATCGCCCCAGGGTTTATGATTCTAACGAGGCGACAAGTATTCTGACTCAGGGGGCTCTCGGTACGCAGGGAGCTCATGTCGCCGCGGTTCAGGTCAGCCTTACGCGAAAGCCAACAACAGCGCCCCTGCTGAGACGATGTGCCAGGCTGTTACGCGACCAAGCATCCGACTTGTGACGACCACCTACGCCCCGGCTTTCAGGGAGGCTCGTCGGTGCGACTCCGGCCGTCAAGCGCCAAATTCCGTTGGTGTGGTCCGAAGCGCCTGATGAGAGCGCCTATCTGAAGATCGTGCTCACCCGGTTGCCCACCCAGCCGCATTGCGGAACGCAGGCTGTTCACCCGCCGGTAGCATCTGATTCGTGAATGACGTTCGCTGGGCGCCGACTCCTTGACCTTACGTGTGCGAACGATTGAAAGCGCCGCGTGAGTAGCTGCAGCTCATGAGGCGAGATTGGACGAGACTGGGGAGGGTCTGGATTTGGAGCTTCGGCATCTTCGCTGCTTCGTGGCGCTGGCGGAGGAGTTGCACTTCACCCGTGCCGCTGCAAAGTTGCATATAGAGCAATCTCCACTCTCGCGCACCATCAAGGAACTCGAGGAGGAACTTGGGGCGTTGCTTTTCGATCGTGACCGCCGCGGTACTCGGCTGACACAGGCCGGTTCGGTTTTTCTCCAGGATGTGCATCGGTTGTTTTCGACGCTGGAATTGGCTCGTGAAAAGGTAAAAGCCGTTTCTTCAGGCACTCTGGGCATTCTTCGCATCGCTGTCCCACGTGGTTGCATCGATCCGCGCCTCTCCTCCTTCCTCGCACGTTGTCGCGAGGAAGATCCGGAAGTCGAGTTGCGTTTGACTGAGGCTCCGCTGGCCGAGCAGTTGCGCGGACTGCGTTCTGGGGACTTCAATGTTGGGTTTGCATATACCCTCGATGTGGGGGATGGAGTCATTGCTGTACCGGTCTGGACCGACCCGCTGGTCGTAGTCGTATCGGCACGCCATCCGCTGCTGGTTCATAAGCAAGTACCCCTGGTGGATCTAACACGTTATCCGCTCGTAATGGCAGACCCCAGTCTGTTCGGGCAGTGCAATTGTGAGCTGGACCGATTGCTGCAGACCGCGACAGGCAAACCCGGCGTCGTCGAGCACGTCGCCTCGATGGACATGATGCTGACGCTGGTCGCAGCAGGTTACGGGGTTGGATTCGCGAACGCTACACGAATCGGAGTCTGCCATCGTCCCGACATCGTGACCCGCCCCCTCGCGGCCCCAAATGTCGTCCACACTACGTACCTGTTACGGCCGGTCAGTCGTACTGATGCTCCTCCCGCCATACCTCTAGACCGCTTCGTGGCGCGTCTATACGCTCAGGTGGTCGACTGAAGGCCAATCCCCCGCGCCTTTTCGCTGGTTAAGTCTTCAGTCCCGAGCGCAGGTTTTTTTCTGTCGCAGCGATCAGATCCGCGGCGCTTCTATTCAACGCTGCAGCGATCCTGAAGATCAGCGCCAGCGTGGGCATATGTTCTCCGCGCTCTATCTTGCCCATATGAGAGCGCTCGATTTCTGCCAAGGACGCCAGTTCTTCTTGAGCCATTCCCTGTTCCATCCGCGCCACACGAACCGCTAACCCGAAGGCTATCGCAGGCTCGGGTTCGTAGGTCGTCGATCCCGCAGGGCGGCCTCGCTGGACAGTGCGCTTTTGACAGCCTCGTTCGAATTCATGGCTGTGTTGGTGGCGGCGGGCTACGGTGTCGGCATTGGGCCTCGATCGCGCATCGTGCAGGCACGTAGCTGGGGTGTCACCATGCGCCCACTGGCCAACGGCCCCTATCTCATCAGAACCCAGTTGCTGCACTCCTCCGGAAGGCGTGCGCCAGCTATCGAGAGGTTCGCCGAACGGGCGGCGAAGATCACGGCCACCGAGCCAGCCTGACCCAGGCACCGGTTGCCCGTTCGTGCATTTGTCAGCAGTTAATCGACCGGCAGCGTGCCTGTCAGCCACTCGTCAGAGAGCCTCTATCGAATCGACCGTGATCGCGTTCTGCACCAAGCGCTGCACGCTCTGCAGCACCCGTATCGGGTAATCCGCCTGCGCCGGTGGCTCATCGGGTTGCGAACACTGCGTCACGACCATCCGCACGGCGGTCTTCATGTTCTCGGGCGCAACCGCCTCGATAGGCGAACGATTGCCTAAGGCGTCATACGGTCGTAGCAGTGCATGATAGATGTCCCAGGTATCCACCCCGCGCGGCGTCTGCTTGAGGATCGCCTGGACCAACTGGCGCTTGAGCGGATCGAGTTGCCAAACCGGCACCCGTTGGCCCTTGTTCCCCAGTTGGATCGACAGCAGGTTGCCGGCCTGGATCTCGTAGGTGATCCAGCGGCGCGACT
>CAYTAY010000344.1:0-2394 GCA_964435845.1 uncultured Azoarcus sp. | reverse complement strand
CTGGTCAAGGCGCTGGGCATCGACGCCTTCCGCGAGCAGGTCGAGGCCGAGTGGGGCCATCTGCGCGGCGGGCCATCAACACTGACCGAGGCCGAGCTCGAGCGGGTCGCCGCGCACTTTGTCGACCCCGACTACGTCACCCTGCCCGGAGACGACTTCGGCCATCGCCGCCAGCTCGCCGAAAACAAGGCCTACGCCACGTGGGTGAAACGCAATGTGCGCGCCCACAAGCAACCCGGCTACGCGATCGTGATGCTGTCGACCAAGCACGCCAAAGTCGCGCCGGGCGACGTCACCGCCGAGCAGATGGCGCACATCGCCGATTGGGCGGACGCCTGGAGCTTCGGCGAACTACGCATCACCCATGAGCAGAACGTGGTGCTCGCCGACGTGCGCCAATCGGACCTCTTCAAGCTGTGGCAGCAGGCGCGGGACGCCGGCCTCGCGAGCCCAAACATCGGCCTGCTGACCGACATCATCGCCTGTCCCGGCGGTGACTTCTGCAACCTCGCCAACGCCAAGTCGATTCCGATCGCCAACGCCATCCAGGCCCGCTTCGACGATCTCGACTACCTGCATGACATCGGCGACATCGAGATCAACATCTCGGGCTGCATGAACGCCTGTGGTCATCACCACGTGGGTCACATCGGCATTCTCGGCGTCGACAAGAACGGTGCCGAGTTCTACCAGGTCACCCTTGGCGGCAACCAGGGCAACGACACCGCGCTGGGCAAGGTCATCGGCCCATCCTTCGGTGCCGCCGACATGCCCGATGTCATCGCCCAGATCATCGAGACCTACGTCGGCGAGCGCCATGCTGACGAGCGTTTCATCGACACCGTGCGCCGCACCGGCATCGAACCGTTCAAGACCCGGGTCTATGCCGAGCGCCAGCCCACCAGGAAAGTCGCCAATGCCTAAGCTCATCAAAAACCGGTGCATCGTAGAAGACGCCCGGCCCACCGTCTTTTTCGAGGAGGCAGAGACTGCCGCCACGATCGCGCTACCCGAGGGCGGCGCGATCGTGCCGCTGGCGGTCTGGCAGGCGCGCCGTGACGAGCTGCTGGCCCGCGGCGGTTTCGGCGTATGGCTCGCCGGCGACCAGGATCCGGTCGAGATCGCGGACGAGCTCGCGGGCCTGAAGACGATCGCGATCCATTTCCCTAAGTTCGCCGATGGGCGGGGCTATTCGCTCGCCGCTTTGCTGCGCAGCCGCCTGGGTTATCGCGGTGAGTTGCGTGCCATTGGCGAAGTGCTGCGCGACCAGTTCGATTATCTGGCACGCTGCGGTTTCGACGCGCTGCAACCGGCCGAGGGCCGCTACACTGACACCCAGCTCGAGGCAGCGCTCGCCAGCATCACCGACTTCAGCGAACCCTACCAGTCCTCGGCCGCGGTGGCCGAGCCCCTGTTCCGCCGCGTACCCCGCGCAGCCTGAAGCGAGGAGATCCCGGATGACGCCGAACATGAACCCCGACCTCGCCGACGCCAGCCTGCGCCGCACGCTGGACGACAAGACCACCGCCGCAATCAACCTGCTGACCGTAGCGGTGCGCGAGTTCCCGGCGATCGCACTGGCCAACAGCCTCGGGGCCGAGGACATGGTGCTCACCGACATGATTGTGCGCAACGCGCTCGACATCGAGATCTTCTCGCTCGACACCGGGCGCCTGCCGGCGGAGACCTACGAGTTGATGGCGGAGGTGCAAAAGCGCTACGATCTGCGACTGAAGGTCTATTACCCCAATCACGAGAGCGTGGAGTTGTTCGTGCGCAACCACGGCATCAACGCCTTCTATGATTCGGTCGAACTGCGCAAGGCCTGCTGCCACGCCCGCAAGGTCGAGCCGCTGGCCCGTGCGCTGGCCGGCAAACGCGCCTGGATCACCGGTCTGCGAGCTCAACAGTCCGCGACCCGGGCGACGCTCGCGGTGCGAGACTTCGACGCCACCCATGGCATCGAGAAGTTCAGCCCGCTCGCAGACTGGAGCGAGAAGGAAGTCTGGGCCTATATCCGGCTGAATGACGCGCCCTACAACAAGCTGCACGACCGCTTCTACCCCAGCATCGGCTGCGCACCCTGCACTCGTCCGGTAGCCATCGGCGAGGACGTCCGCGCCGGCCGCTGGTGGTGGGAAAACCCGGAAAGCAAGGAATGCGGGCTCCACGCCAAGCGGAGCGGCACATGAGCGCCGGCGCAAAAAGCGTGATCGGCCATCGCCTCGCCGCGCTGCGGGCCGGCCTCCGCGCGGCACTGCGCGCCCTCACCCAGAACACCAAACGGAATCCGAGATAAGCATGCCGACCCTGACCAGACAAACCCTGACTCACCTCGACTGGCTCGAGGCCGAGGCCATCCACATCCTGCGCGAAGTCGCCGGCCAGTGCGCC
>CAYTAY010000343.1:0-2403 GCA_964435845.1 uncultured Azoarcus sp. | reverse complement strand
TGGCTGGCAGAGCAACTGGCCACGCTGCAGGGCCACGGCATCATCTACACGCTGACGGTTCGTGATGCCAATCAAGTGGCGCAATGGCTGAAGACCCGAGGCTTCAACGTTGAAGCCTACACCGGTGAAACCGGCGATCGCCGAGAACAGCTTGAGCAGGCGCTGCTCAACAACCAAGTCAAAGCGCTGGTTGCCACAACAGCGCTAGGCATGGGTTACGACAAACCGGATCTGGCGTTTGTCATCCACTATCAAATGCCGGGATCGGTCGTCGCCTACTACCAGCAGGTTGGTCGCGCGGGACGCGCACTGGACTCCGCCTATGGAGTACTCCTCAGCGGTCAGGAAGAGTCTGACATCACTGACTGGTTTATCCGGAGCGCCTTCCCGACCCGACAGGAAGTTGCCGACGTCCTGGGAGCGCTTGAAGACGAGCCCAACGGGCTGTCTATCCCCGAGCTGCTGAGCCGAGTCAATCTGAGCAAAGGACGTGTCGACAAGACAATTGCACTGCTTTCCCTCGAGGCGCCGGCACCCATCGCCAAACAAGGCAGCAAGTGGCAGCTCACGGCGGCAACGCTGAGTGAAGCGTTCTGGGATCGAGCGGAACGCCTCACCGCGCTACGGCGAGACGAGCACCAGCAGATGCAGGACTACGTCAGCCTGCCGTTTGGTGAGCACATGGGCTTTTTGATTGGCGCGCTCGACGGCGATCCAAGTGTTGTCACAGAACCTGCCTTACCGCCATTGCCTGCAACCGTGGATGCCGAGCTGGTCAAAGCCGCCGTCGAATTTCTTCGTCGAACCAGCTTGCCCATCGAGCCACGCAAAAAATGGCCCGATGGTGGAATGCCCCAGTACGGCGTCAAGGGATTCATCGCCCCTGCCCATCAGGCCGAATCCGGCAAGGCCCTCTGCGTCTGGGGCGATGCCGGTTGGGGTGGCTTGGTTCGACAGGGAAAATACCACGACGGCCACTTTTCCGATGACCTCGTGGCTGCGTGCGTGAAGATGATTCAGGAGTGGAATCCGCAGCCGAGCCCGACCTGGGTGACCTGCGTTCCTTCGCTTCGGCATCCCGAATTGGTGCCGAATTTCGCGCAACGCTTGGCTGCTGCGCTGGGTCTGCCGTTTCATATGGTCATCGCAAAAACAGACGCAAGGCCCGAACAGAAAACGATGGCAAACAGTACACAACAGGCGCGCAACATTGATGGTTCGCTCGCACTCAACGGCCAGCCCATTCCTCCCGGCCCGGTCCTCCTGGTTGATGACATGGTCGACTCGCGCTGGACGCTGACGGTGTCTGCATGGCTGCTGCGCAAAAGCGGTAGTGGCGCGGTTTGGCCTATGGCCCTTTCACAGACGGGGCACGACGAATGACGCCAGTCCTCTCTCCCAACACCCAGGCGATCTTGCTGCTGACTGCGCCGCTCATTGCCGGACGAGGCACTGCGTCATCGGATCTGCTCTCGCCTGGTGAATACAAACGTCTCGCGCGTCATTTGCGCGAGATCCAGCGTCAGCCTGCCGATCTCCTCTCGCCGGACGCAGCTGAGATCTTGCGCGCGTGCCAGCCGGTGATTGACGAGAGCCGCCTGCAGAAATTGCTGGGGCGCGGATTCCTGCTGAGCCAAGTGATCGAGCGCTGGCAGGCACGCGCCATCTGGGTAGTCAGCCGCGCCGATGCAGAGTACCCCCGCCGTCTGAAGGCCCGCCTGCGCGAAGACGCCCCAGCGGTGCTCTACGGCTGTGGCGACATGGCTTTGCTCGAAACCGGCGGGCTTGCCGTCGTTGGATCGCGCCATGTGGACGACGCCCTCATCGACTACACCATGGCAATTGGCCGGCTCGCTGCTCGGGCAGGTAGAACGCTTGTCTCCGGTGGCGCCAAGGGCATCGATCAGGCCGCCATGCGTGGCGCGCTCGAGGGTGGTGGAAAAGTTTGTGGCGTGCTGGCGGATAGTCTGGAAAAGACCACCATGAACCGCGAGCACCGCAACCTGCTGCTCGATGGGCAACTGGTGCTGATTTCGCCCTACGACCCGAGTGCCGGGTTCAATGTGGGCAACGCCATGCAGCGGAACAAGCTGATTTATGCATTGGCAGACACCTCACTGGTGGTCAGCTCCGATCTCAACAAGGGAGGCACTTGGGCGGGTGCTGTCGAGCAGCTCGACAAACTCAAGTTCGTCCCGGTCTTCATTCGATCGACGGGCGAGTCTTCCGCCGGATTGGATGGTTTACGAAAGAAAGGCGCACTTCCCTGGCCGAACCCGCAAGACGTGGATTCGTTCGAGGACGTGTTCAACGTGGCGATGCCAATGCCGACGGCATCCCCACAGGTTGGTTTTGCGCTGTTTTCAAACGAAGAACCAACGTCGGCTGACGCCAAGCCAACGG
>CAYTAY010000342.1:0-2411 GCA_964435845.1 uncultured Azoarcus sp. | reverse complement strand
ACCCTGTTCGGTCGAGGCCTGACTGGCCACCTTCACCATCGAAGTCAGTAGTTGAACTGCTGCCGAATCGTCGATCTGCAGCGGATACTCCTCCCGCCAGTCTGGGTCCGCATTGTCCAGCCGCTCGATCGGATCCAAGACTCCGCCGAGCTGATGCCGCGCCTTGAGATCCAGCGTAGTGAGGACCATCGACGCCAAGAGGCGGAACACCTCGTCACGGCGCAAGCTTTCAGGCATTGCCGGCGCATGATCCGCGACAGCATCGACGACTTGGCTTTCACCCCAGCCATAACGCGCAGCCTGACGGAGCACTGTTCCCATGACAGCAGCCAAGCGGCTGCCGCCATGCCCGATCAGCTTTAGCGGCAAACCGCCATGAGCCACCACGGCACCGAAGTAACGCTTTCCCTCACTGGCCGGCCTCAGTCCCCAGAAGGCAAATCCTTCAAGCACGGCACCAGAGCGCTCGTTGGGCGGCAACTCGTCCTTCTTTATCTGGAGCGACGCAAGGATAGGTCCCCATTTCCAAGGCCCCCCATCGTACTCACGCCGCCACCATTCGGCGGCGTAAAGGACAAACAACGGCGCAAAGTATTTGTTGCGACGCGCCAACGGAGAAACACCCGTCGTGCGCGTCGCTTCGCACAGACACTCCCTCAACGAGTCGTACTCTGAGGAAAGAAGCCGATAAGCATAAAGCCACCGACCGTCCGGTCGGCTGCAACCACGGTTAGCCAGCATCCCCAAGAGCCATTCTTTGAGCATCTAATCCCTCCAGTAAGTCGATCAGCGCTATCCGTTCAAAGCCCAAACTCTATGCACCACGAGCCGAAACGGCTGAAGTCCTGACAAGCGCCGTCGCTTGTAGTCATCCGCGCCATACGTCCGGCCGCTGTCGAGTAGATGCCCCACTCGGTGCTGCAGCTTAAGCAGTTGGCCTTGAACGCGCCTTCCCGCGGCGCAAAAGACGCCGGCGACCCACAATGTCGGCAGATCCCAAGCGCAGCCAACCGCTGCACCGTCGCTGAAATCCGCTCACGCGTATCTACGTTCAGCGCCGCGCCTGGCAGCCACCCCTCAAGTAGTGCTCGCTCACGATCGGTCAGCGGACTAAGGAGACGCCAACTATCTCTCTCAACTCGTCCAATGGCGTGCTGCGCCAGCCAGCCGAGCGGCTCAGAAGGCACTCGATCGACATGGACACCATACGCAGTAAAAACCGGCGACCAGAGGAAGCGCTCAACCAGCAACCGGATCTTCTCTTCACCGTAGAAATCCATCGGGTTGATTGAGAAGACGCGCCCCTCAGCCAAGCTTTCAAAGCCGGTGAAGTCGCCGCTGTCGACGGTGGAAATCCTGGACACGATGAGCCGGCCCGAACCATCCGCTCTCAAGGGAGCCACCTGCGCCACAGAACCCAGCACAGGAATGAACGCCAACTCGCGGCCGCCTACTCGAAGAGCGATCTCACCCTTGCCTGTAACCAGAGAACCGGCGGAACCAGCAAAGCTAAAGTCAGTGCTCGTGCCTGCAGGAACGACTTGCGCAATATCTCGTAGAACGCGACGGATCATCATCTGCAAATACCTACAGAACTGATCCAGCTCGCGCTGGTTCGCCCTGAACACCTCTTCCGGTGTTTGTGTTGTCGGTCCGATGCACTTTTGATGCAGGTGCCAGAGCGTCTTCAGATGGCGGTAGTGCTGGTCATGATTGAGAATGTTGGTGTGTCGCAACTCGGTCGGAACGCGGGCAGAGCGAGGCACCTTGCTGTAGAGGTCGGAATGGCGCAAAAGGCCGACCTTCCGTTTTGCTGAACGCAAGACCTCAATCGCGTATTTCGCCTCGTCGATTACACCTTTCGTGACGCTACCAGACGATTCTGCAGCTTCGCCCCAGAGTCGGCACAATCCCTTTCGCAAACGATAGTCGAGACCTTCTGTCGCATCGAGGTTGAGGGCATCTTCAAATACACGACTCAACTCTTCCGTCTCCGCCAAGCGAAGGCGCAAATACTGCTCCAGCCGATCCAGCAGGCGCGCGAAGACCTTGTTCTCGTAGATACTCCAGTCATCGTCACTAAGAAGAGCCAGCAACCGCTTCGGGAGCACCCCCCTGATGGTCCTGCGATGCCAATCCTCAGACCGAGCGGCAAGCCGCTCCAGAGCACCCGGTGCAGTCCGCCTCACCCGCGAGACGTCAACGACCTCCGACTCATACTTCATCGAGTAGCGCGGGCGACGGACAATCTCGTCGAGATGACCACGGTCGATGATTTCGCGAAGCGCCTCGTCGAGCTTGTTCAACTCCAGAACTGCAACCATTTCCGCAGGAAGCAACGGAGACGGAAGCGCTTCGTTGCCCTCTGCGGTACGGGCGGCCAACAGTGCCAGCGCCCGGCCAACGATTGA
>CAYTAY010000341.1:0-2416 GCA_964435845.1 uncultured Azoarcus sp. | reverse complement strand
CAAGTGGAACTTCCTGCCCTTCCGGCCCGGTCTGGTCGGCGGGCATTGCATCGGTGTGGATCCGTATTACCTCACCCACAAGGCCGACATGCTCGGTTACCACCCGCAGGTGATCCTCGCCGGTCGCCGTATCAACGACGGCATGGGCAAGTATGTCGCCGAGCAGACCGTCAAGGAACTGATCAAGGCGGGTCATGCGATCAAGGGCTGCGACGTGATCGTGCTCGGATTGACTTTCAAGGAGAACTGCCCGGACCTGCGCAACAGCAAGGTCATCGACGTCATTCGTGAGCTCGAGAGCTTCGGCTGTCGGGTGCATGTGCACGACGCGGTGGCTGAGTCGGCCGAGGCCGAGCACGAGTATGGGGTGCAGTTGCAGCGCTGGGAGGATTTGCCGACCGCCACGGCAATCGTCGCTGCAGTGTCGCACCAGGAATATCTCGACATGCCGCTCGAGCGGATTCTCGAAAAGCTGCAACCGGCCGGCGTGTTTGCGGACGTCAAGTCCGCCTACGATCCGCAAAAGCTCGCCGCGAATGGTGCACGGGTCTGGCGGCTGTAGCAGCAGTCTGCTAGAAATAGCCCATGACCTTCTCGAAACCCAGCTCTTTATCCTTCGCCATTCGTCAGCCAGCCCGGCGGATGGCCTGCCACGCGGCACTATTGGCGGGTCTGCTGGCGGCCGGGGCGGTACAGGCCGATCCGTTGTTCCAGGCGCGTGCCCAGGAACTTGCAGCGCAAGCGCTGGCGCACGAACACGGTGAAGGGGTGTCGCGTGATCTCGAACGTGCGGCCGAGCTGTATTGCCGGGCTGCGCGACTGGGCGACACCGACTCACAGTTTGCGCTCGGCTGGATGTATGCCAATGGAAGAGGGCTGGAGCGGGATGACGAGCAGGCCGGCGCGCTGTTCGCCTTGGCCGCGGCTCGGGGGCATGAACAGGCTGCACGCATGCTGCGATTCACAGGTGACGGCGGTGGACGCTTGCCTGCCTGCCTGCGGGGTGGTGGCGGATTTCTCGCAGAAGCCTCGGCCGACCTGGAGGCGCGCATCAATCGTCTGCCGGCGGAGCGCAGGGCGATCGCGGATCTGGTGGTGCAACTTGCCGAACAGCAGGAAATCAGCCCGACGCTGGCGCTGGCGATTGCGCTGACCGAGTCGGCGATGAACCCCACGGCGGTGTCGCCCAAAAATGCGATGGGCGTGATGCAACTGATCCCGGAAACTGCGGCACGCTTCAATGTTCGCAACGCCTTCGATCCCGAGCAGAACATCCGGGGCGGCCTTGCCTACCTGCGCTGGCTACTGGCCTACTTCGAGGGAGACATCGCCCTCGCGGCGGCGGCCTATAACGCGGGAGAAGGGGCTGTCGAACGTTATCGAGGCGTGCCGCCGTTCCGTGAAACCCAGGCCTATGTCCTGCGGATCATGCAGTTCGTGCAGCATCCGGAGCATCCCTACGACAGTTCGGTCGTGCGTCCAAGCGCGGTGATGAGCGCCCTCCGTCCGGTGGCCTTGGCAGCGAGCGACGGCTCATGACCGCCCGCTGCCTCTCGAGCCTGCCCTTCGATTCGGTTCGTCGCGCCCTGTTGCGATCGATTTGCGGTCTCGGATTGAGCGCGCTTTTACCGGCCACGGTGCTGGCGCAGCTGGTCGAGGTGCTCCCCCGGATCAAACCCTCGGTGCTGGCCGTGGGTACCTTCCAGCGCACCCGCAACCCCTCGTTCGCCTTTCGCGGCACCGGGTTCGCGGTTGGCAACGGGCGCTTGATCGCCACCAACGCCCATGTCCTGCCAACGGTACTGGACGAGGCGAGAATGGAGACGCTTGCGGTCGCGGTCCCCGGGCCGAGAGGCGGTACCGCCGCGGTGCGCCCGGCCACGCTGGCGGCGCGCGACGAGGCGCGCGACCTCGCGCTGCTGCGCATCGAGGGCGAGCCGGTGCCGGCGCTGGCGCTGGATGCGGATGCCCTGGTGCGCGAAGGGCAGGACATCGCCTTCACCGGATTCCCGATAGGCAACGCGCTCGGCTTCGCGCCGGTCACCCATCGCGGCATCATCGCGGCGATCACGCCGATCGGTATTCCGCAGAATCGCGCGCGCGAACTCAACCCGGCCCTGATCCGCCGCCTCGGAACCGACCCCTTCGATGTGTACCAACTCGACGCCACCGCCTACCCCGGCAGCAGTGGCAGCCCGGTGTTCGACCCGCAAAGCGGGCGCGTCATCGGTGTGGTGAACATGGTGTTCGTGAAGTCGACCAAGGAGAGTGTGTTGAGCGACCCTTCGGGCATCAGCTACGCGATCCCGGTGCGCTATCTGCGCGAGATGCTCGTCCGGCTGTAGCGCGGGCAGTGTCTGGCCCCCCCGGCAGGAATCGAACCTGCATCTGCCGCTTAGGAGGCGGCCGTTCTATC
>CAYTAY010000340.1:0-2436 GCA_964435845.1 uncultured Azoarcus sp. | reverse complement strand
AGTGCGCGGCCACGCCGAGTTCGGCGTGGCGGTGCATGTCGTGGGTGCGAATCTGTACCTCGAGTGAGCGGCCGTCGCCGGCGATGACTGCAGTGTGCAGCGACTGGTAGTTGTTGCCCTTGGGGCGGTTGATGTAGTCGTCGAACTCTTCCTCGATCGGCTGCCACAGGCGGTTGACGATATCGAGCACGCGGTAGCAATCCGAAACCTTGTGCACGAGGATGCGCACCGCGCGAATGTCGAAGAGCTGCGAAAAATCGAGCTTCTTTCCCAGCATCTTGTTGTGGATGCTGTAGATGTGCTTTGGCCGGCCATAGACCTCGCCCCTGATGTCGGCTGCGACAAGTTCGCGTTCGAGGGTCTCGATGGCGTTTCGAATGAAGTCCTCGCGCTCGGACCGACGTTCGTCGAGCATCTTCGCAATGCTCTTGTAGGCATCCGGTTCGAGAAAGCGAAACGAGAGATCCTCGAGCTCCCACTTGAGCTGCCAGACGCCGAGCCGGTTGGCCAGCGGCGCATATATGTCCAGACTCTCTCGCGCGATGTCGGTGCGCTGCTCCAGGGGTTGCTCGGTGAAGAAGCGCAGGGTCTGGGTGCGCGAGGCGAGTCGCAGCAGCACGACGCGGATATCTGCGACCATCGCGAGCAGCATTTTACGCAAGACCTCGGTTTGGGCTCGGATTTCCGGCGCAGTGGCCTTGGCGCTCATGCGGGTCAGGAGTCGCAGGCCATTGAGTTTTCGCAAGCCATCGACCAGTTCTGCAACGGGTTGTCCGAAGCGCTCGGCCAATTGTTCCTGCGGATGCTCGAGATAGTCAGACGACGCGAAGAGGATCGCACTAATCCGGGTTTCGGCGTCGAGCCGCAATGATGCCGCGATCAGCGCCATGCCCAAGGCGTGGGTCCATACCGACTCACCCGTGCCGAGCACATGGCCCTCGTACAGTTCTTCAGCGAGTTCCAGCGCACGCTCGAGCGACTGGCGGTGTTCGTCGTCCAGCCCTTCGGCCAGCAGATCGACCGGCACTTCGCCGTTTTCGCTCGAGATTGCGTGGGTGACTGAAACCATGGCAGCGATTATCCTCGAAACCGCGCCTAGTGACAGCCTGCTTTTGCCCCCTAGGCCCAACGCTCAGGTAACATCACCGCCCGTCCCGCTCGAATCCCTTGACGTGACCCTGCTCGGCTATCGCCTCAACCCTTATCTTTTGCTGACGCTGACTTCACTGTTCTGGTCGGGCAACATGGTCATCGCGCGTGGTCTGCATGAGACGGTGCCGCCGTTCGCGCTCGCCTTCTGGCGCTGGAGCATCGCGCTCGCGCTGGTCCTGCCGTTTGCCTTGCCTCATCTTCGCGCAGGCTGGCCGGCGTTGCGCAATGGCTGGCTGCCGGTGGTCTTGCTTGGCCTGCTCAGCGTGGGCGGCTACAACACCTTCGTGTATATCGCGCTACAGTCCACGACCGCGACCAGCGCGGCCATGCTGAACTCATTCATCCCGATCGCCACCATGGCGCTTGCCTTCATCCTGCTGGGCAAGCGTCTGAGCCGTCTCGAGTCGTCGGGGGCCACGTTGTCGCTTCTCGGGGTATTGCTCATCGTCACCCGCGGCAGCCCGGAGACCCTGCTCGGGCTGAGCCTCAATCGCGGTGATCTTTGGATGCTGCTCGCTGTCATGATCTGGGGGCTGTACACGGTGGGCCTGCATTGGCGCCCGCAAGGGCTGCATCCGATGCTGATGCTCGCAGCCATGACCGTGGTCGGTCTGCTCGCGCTGACACCGGCTCTCATACTGGAAATGGCATCGGGACGATACATCGTGTGGACCCCCGCGAGTACGGCTGCGGTCCTCTATATTGGCGCCTTGCCCGGTTTTCTGGGCTATGTGTTTTTCAATGCCGGGATCGCGGCGGTCGGCCCCAATCGCGGCGCCCTGTTCATTCACTTGATGCCGGTCTTCGGTACCATTTTGGCGGTTATCTTTCTCGGCGAAAGGCCTCAATGGTTTCACTTCGCCGGTATTGCACTGGTATTCACGGGTATCTTCCTGACCACACGCAAGCGCGATGTTTGATTTCCTGCGCCGTTTCTTCCTTGGGCGAGAGGCCGACAGGGTCGAGATTCCGGATGACTTGTGGCTCGAAGTGCGCGCGCAGCATTCGTTTCTCGGGTACCTGACTGACCCCGAGCGCACCAGATTGCGCACACTGGCGGCCGGTTTTCTCGCCGCCAAGCAATTTCATGGCGCTCAGGGCCTGGAGCTTGACGACCGGATGATGCTGTCGATCGCAGTGCAGGCCTGCTTGCCGGTGCTGCGGCTCGGTCTCGCGACCTATGGCGACTGGGTTGGTGTCATCGTGTATCCGGGCGACTTCGTCGTACCTAGACAGACAATGGACGAGGACGGCGTCGTCCACGAATACGACGACGAAGTCCTT
>CAYTAY010000339.1:0-2457 GCA_964435845.1 uncultured Azoarcus sp. | reverse complement strand
CTGGGTCCAGGACCCGTCGCCGTGCGCCAACCCGAACACCAGCAACATCGCAGCCAGCGCGCCGGCAAAGGCCGATGCATCCACCAGCCACGGCGCCAGGCCGAACATCATCGCCGACAAGGCCCCGACCGCCGCACCACCGGAAATCCCGAGCACATAGGGATCAGCCAGCGGATTGCGCAGCAGGACCTGCATCAAGGCCCCGGCAATCGCGAGCAGCCCACCACAAACGAAAACCGCCACCGCGCGCGGCAGGCGCAGGTGGCGGATGACGTCGGCTTCGATGCTGTCGGCCGAGCCGGCCAGCGTGCCGAGCACAACCCGGAAACCGATACGCATTTCACCGGAGACAAGTGCAATCACGAGTGCCGCGAGGCCAGCAAGCGCGAGCAGGGCGATCACTACGAGGGCGCGCGCCGCAGGCGCGTGCCCTCGTCCGACCATCCATGCCCTGCGTCTCATGACTCGTCGGCCACCGGCGGCACACCTCAACGAGGCGTGTAGCGGACCCCAATGAACACGTTCGCGCGCGGCGCAGCATAGTCACGACCAAAAAAGTCCTGCGCCAGTCGGTACTTCTTGTCCAGCACGTTGTTGGCGCGCAACTCCAGCCGCCAGTCCTGCCCGAGCTCGTAGTCCGCGTAGACATTGAGCAGGGTATAGGCCGCAAGCTCTTGGTTGTTGCCGGCGTCGTTGTAACGCTTGCCCTGGCCGGTCACCTCCGCCCCCACGCGCCAGTCTCCGGCCAGGGTATCCACCCGAAGATAGCCCGAGTGCCGGGCACGCCGCGGCAACCAGTTCTTCGTCTCGGTATCCCGCGCGTTCAGCCAGTCAAAACCCGCTGCGACGTCGAAGCGACCGATCTGGGTCTGGCCAGCCAGTTCAAGGCCTTCGAGTTTAGCTGTGTTGATGTTGGCGATCGGAAAACCACCGATCAGATCACGTACCCGGGTATTGAAATAGGTCACCTCCAGGGCATGCCGGCCGTCCTTCCACCGAATACCCAACTCTCGATTAAGCGCCTTCTCGGGTTTTAGATCGGGAGAGCCGAAACCCGGAAAATAGAGTTGGTTGAAGCTGGGCGCCCTGAACGCATTACCCACGCTGGCCACCAGCTGAAGGGTATCAGCCAGCGCATAGCCATAAGCAAGGCTCCCGGTGTTCCGGCTGCCAAACTGGCTGTTTCGATCTCTTCTCACGTTGAACTGAACATCGTGACGATCGAAACTGCCGCCCCACCCTGCAAGCAAAGAGTTGACCGCCCGTCGTCTCACGTCATAGGCGGTGGTGCTGTCAACACTCTGGGACAAACGCTCATACGCCAGCAACAGATTGCCGCCAGCAAAGTCGATATCGTTTTGCCAGGTCAGCTGGCGCTGGTTTGTATTGAACTGCGTCGGTGCCGCGCTGCGCGCTCTATTCCGGGTCTTATCCCAGGTTTCGGCGTAGCTCAGGGTGCTGAACCAACCCTCGCTCAATTGATTTCGCATGTGCACGCCGGCGATCTCGGAGCGCTTGTCGAGATAGGAGTTAAAGTCCTGCGCGTTGTCGTACCAGTTGCGACCATCGGTGCCCCAGTAGCTCAGACCGATCTCATCGCGATCGCGAAACCCGATCCCTAGCGAGACATTCACGTAGTCGTTGCGCCATCCATCACGGTCTCCATCGGTACCGGCATCGGATTCGGGCACCGCATCGAAACCGCGGCTACGGTCGTGGCCAACATCCAGCGAGAAGCGAAAACGGTCCACCAACCCGGAGACCCCAGCGCTCGCGGTATAGGTATCCCATGTACCCGCCCCGACATGAAGCCTCGGTGCCACAGCGGCGGTGTCGCGGCGCGTGAACACTTGAATCACGCCGCCCAGGGCGTCCGCACCGTAGAGGGCACTCGAAGGCCCGCGCAGAATCTCGACGCGCTCGATGAGGGCGAGCGGAATCGTCTCTAGGGTTGGGGCACCGACTGTTGCCGAGCCGATTCGAACGCCATCGATCAACAACAAGGTGTGGCTGGAATTGGTGCCCCGGATGAACACACTGCTGCTCGCGCCCGCACCACCGTTGCTTGCCACCTGCACGCCCGGGCGACTCGCCAGCAGCTCGACCAGTGTCCGGTTACCTGCCCGCTCGATCTCCTCACGGGTGATCACATCGACACTCGCAAGCGCCTCATCGACACGCTGCACTTGACGCGTCGCGGTGACGACGGTCGTCGTCAGCGTCGCCTCGTCGGTCGTGACGGCGCTTTGCGAAAACACAGGAAAAGCAGTGGCCACCGCGAGCGCGGTGACAGTAAGACGGATTTTCATCGTAGTGACTCCCTTGCACCACGACAGGCGTCCCCGCACGTCGTGGCAATGCCGATACGATATGCACGGGTACAGGAGCGCAATGGAGCAGGTACGAACGCCCGTTGCCGCCTCCCCGCGGCACATCAGCCAGTTCGCGTTCGGGCCG
>CAYTAY010000338.1:0-2480 GCA_964435845.1 uncultured Azoarcus sp. | reverse complement strand
ATTCCCGAACTCGCGCTGCGCGCTCAGACAGCGGGAATCGCGGCCGCTACGCTCGGCGACAGCGGCGTGCGCTCAGGCAAAGTCGCCTCACGGCCGTCCACCGGCGCCGCCTCGCTACGCCGTGCCAGTGTTGAAGGCGTGACCAAGCTCAGTGGTCGATCCCCTGAGCCTCCGCGGCGACCGCGCGACGCATTCGGCGCAGGCCGATGAACATCAGACTTGCGATGACGGGGATGGATGCCGCCGTAACCAACTCCGGGGTCAGCGGGGCGATCCACACCTTTGCGCCTTTGGCGAGGTAATTCACCAGTTGCGAACCATAGTAGGTGATCGCGACGATGGAGAGTCCCTCCACCGTTTCCTGCAGGCGGAGCTGGAGCTTGGCGCGGCGGTTCATTTGTTCGAGCAGCGCCTGGTTCTGGCGCTCGAGCTCGATATCCACACGGGTTCTCAGCAACTGCGAATTGCGGGCGATTCGCCCCGAGAGCTCCTCCTGGCGACGGGACATCGTCTCGCAGGTGGACATTGCCGGTGCGAGCCTGCGTTCCATGAACTCACGGATCGGCGAGAAGCCGGCCACCCGCAGCTCGCGCAGCTCGTCGATGCGCTGACGCACCAGCCGGTAGTAGGCGGCAGCGGCGCCGAAGCGATACGTCGTGCGTGCCACCGAGCGCTCTACATCCGCCGCGAGCCGGGTCAGCCGGCCCAGCACCTTGCGCTCGTCCTCGGAACTGCGGGCTTCGCCGATGCTGTCCATCAGGTCGGCAAGTTCGGTCTCGGCCTGTGACATCAGGCACCCGACCGCCTTGGCGACCGGAAATGCCAGCAGCGCCATCGTGCGATAGGTTTCGATCTCCAGCAGGCGCTGCACCGTGCGTCCGGCCTGGCGTGGCGTGAGCGACACGTCGAGCAGTACGAAGCGGGAGAAACCATCATGCAGATGAAAGTCGGTGAACACCCACCCCGCCCCCTCGCTGATGCGGGACACGATCTGGCTGGCTCCGTTCCCCGCCAGACCCCTCAGCATTGCCTGCGCGGTCTCTTCGTCTGCCTTGCGGATTTCGATCTGGCTCGCAACGATCAGGCGCCCCGGAGTCGCCTTGCGCCAGGCGGTGGGTACGGACAGCAGCGCGTCGTTCTCCGAAGGTGAGGCGGCTGCGTCGCGCCGGAAGAAGCCATAGCTGGAGAATTCGCTGTGGCGCTCCCACTTGAGGCGAAATTCCGGCGCCTCGATCATCAGGTGCACTGCGTCGTCGCCGGGTTCGTTCAGGCCAAGTTGCTGAGTCAGCAGACGCAGGTGGGCGACTTCAGCTTCAGCGCTGCCGTTTTCGTGCAGAAAGGCGAGGTAGGTGACCCGCTCCGGAGGTCGCAGGGCGACCGGTGGCCGGGCGTGCACCTCGTCGTTCAGCGATCTGCGTAGCGGATGTTCTTCGAATAGCGACATGGACGAAACGAAAATGAGCCGAGGGTGGGACACACATGGGAGAGCGGTGAGGGCGAGGCGCCACAAGACACCGCCGTCGCCTATAATACGCGCTTGTCTGCATTGTGCTTTAACCTAGAAACCTCAGTCGAGCGCTCTCTATGACCTTGAATGCCTGGCAGAGCTTGGGATGCGCAGCTTCGACGAGGGTTACCCGCTGGGTGAGTCCGCTACGTGCCCGATTGCACGCTTGGCGTGCCGCCTGGCTGCGTTGCTCCTCCTTGCAGGGAGCGACCATGCCGCGTCGTCGCGCCTTGCCAGTCGACGCGCCAGACGCACACTCGAACACGTCCAACCGAGGTTTCTAGGTTCAACGGTATGCACCGTTTCCTGCCGACCTTGCTACGAGGCCAGGGCTACCAGGTTGTCGAGCAGTCCGTCAATCACCGAGAGCGCATGCGTGGTGCATCCAGGTACGGCATGGGTAATCGCCTTTGGCGAGGTACTCGAGATTGCTTCGGGGTGCGTTGGTATCTGAAGCGCGCAGTGCCGGGAGACCGGGCGGCCGGGAGCCGCTGATGCGTCAAGAGCCTGAGCGCCAACCAGAGGATAACGGGCAGGACGACGAGCCGCTCGAGCGGGCGCTGCCGGCGGTCGCTGCGGCGAGCTCGAAAAAGCTCATCGCCATTGTCGGCGTCGCACTCCTCGTTTTCCTGACCATCCACTTCACGCCGATCGGTGAGGCGTTCGACGCCCTGACCGATCTGGACCGGACATCGCTCGCCGGTGGCGGTGGTGAGGCCGCGGCATGGTTCGTGCTGATCACCGCGGGTTTGATGAGCATCGGCATGCCACGGCTGATTTTTTACGTGTTGGGCGGCGTGGCGTTCGGATTCTGGTTGGGCCTCCTGCTGGCCCTGATCGGAAGCCTGATCGGTTCCTTCATCATGTTTCGTGCAGCGCGTTGGGGTGGCCGTGACTGGCTGGTCGAGCGGTTCGGCGAGCGTCGATTGTTTGCACGCATCTCGGGGACGAAGCCGACGGTGACATCGGTGGC
>CAYTAY010000337.1:0-2485 GCA_964435845.1 uncultured Azoarcus sp. | reverse complement strand
GATATCACTTCCACATTGCGTTTCAACCTGCCTCAAAATCAGACTGATATGGCGGTCAGCCTGCGGCTGGATGAAGCAGCCAATTTCGCCGGTGTGATTGCCAACCTGAACCTGAACCTGTCGCAGGGCATTCTCGATCTCAGTGCGAGCCTCCGCATCGCGCCCCTGGCGCAAGGCGATGAAGGCCGTCAGGTACTGGGCGGCCGCGTCCTTGGGGGCAATCTTGCGCATTGCATCGAGTCGTTGCACGGCCTCATCGATACGGTCGTCCTGCAGCAGCCTGGAAACCAGCGCAAAGTGGTAACCGGTATTGCGCGGCGCATGCTCGACGGCGGCCTCCAGCGCGGAAAACACTTCCGCCAAGCGCCCCTCACGGGCAAGCAGCTCTGCCCGCAGGGCATGTGCATCGGCAGCGGTCGGGTGCACTGCGAGCACCTGCTCCACGCTGGCCAGCGCCTGCACGGTCTCTCCTGCCTGGGCCTGCAGCCGTGCAATGCCCATGCGCGCAATGCGGTCCTGTCCATCGATCGCGAGTGCTGCCTGATAACGCTCACGGGCCGCCTCGGGCTCATTGCGCAGCAGGTGCGCATCGCCAAGCGCAGCCTGAAGTTGCAGCATCTGCGCCGGATCCGTCAGTGTTTGTGCTCCATAGGTTTCCAGAGCGGTCGCCCCCTGCCCGGCCTGTACCCAGGCACGCGCCAGGCGTGCGGAAAGCTGTTCGCTGTCGTAACCCAGCTTGCGGGCGCGTTCGAGCTCCTTCACCGCCGACGCAACATCTCCCTGCTGCAGTTGCAGGCTGCCCAGCAGGAAACGCGCCTCAGCAATGTCCGGATCCTTCTGCAATGCATTCCTGAGTTGAATGCTGGCGGCACTGGGATCGTTCTTGTTCAGATAATCCTTGGCTGAAAGCAGCATGTCGTCGGCACTCTGTCCGCAGGCCACAAGCAGCCCTGCACACAGCAGCGCTGTCAGCAAGGCCTTGGGCCGGAACACCCCCCTGTCGCAATTGCCTTCTGGCTGCATCCTAATTCTCCTTTTTCAATCCGAATCTGTTCATCAGGTCGTACAACGAGGGACGGCTCACACCGAGAATCTCGGCCGCTCGTGCAATGTTGTAATTGGTTCGCGCCAGCACCCTGACCACCGCCCTGCGCTCTGCCTCGTCGCGGACGTGGCGCAGATTCAGGTGCTCCAGAGCGGCATCGTTCTCGTCCAGACCAAGGTCTTCAGGCGTGATCTGACTGCCATCGGCCATGATCACCGCACGCTTCAGGCAGTTTTCCAGCTCTCTCACGTTGCCCGGCCAGGGATGGGATTCAATGGCCGATACGGCCGCATCGGACAGATGCAGGCCACCCCGGCCGTTCTCCCGGGAGAAGCGCTGCACGAAGGCATGTGCCAGCAACACGGCATCTCCGGTGCGGTCACGCAACGGTGGAATGTCCAGCACGATTTCGGCCAGACGATAGTACAAATCTTCCCGAAAACGCCCCTCGCGAATCAGGGCCTTCAGATCGCGATGCGTAGCGCACACGATGCGTACATCCACCGGAATTTCTTCCCGTCCGCCAATGCGCTCAATGACCCGCTCCTGCAAAAAGCGCAGCAGCTTGGCCTGCAGGGACATGGGCAGGTCGCCGATTTCATCCAGGAACAGTGTGCCCTTGTGGGCTGTCTCGATCTTGCCCAGTGTCTGGCGCACCGCCCCGGTGAAGGCGCCCTTTTCATAGCCGAACAGCTCGCTTTCGAGCAAGTTCTCCGGAATCGCGGCGCAGTTGATGGCTACGAAGCGCCCTTTCGAGCGTGTCGAGAGCGAATGCACGCCTCTGGCCAGAATCTCCTTGCCCGTACCGCTTTCACCAATCAAGGCAACCGTGGCATTGGTCGAGGCCACCCGCTCCACCATGCGGCAGAGCTTCATCATCGCAGCATCATGGGTCAGGAAATCGGCCAGCGGACCGCGTTCCATCTGGCGCAGGCGCAGGTTCTCCATCTGCAGTTCATGCAGGCGGAAGGCTCGATCGAGGGTGAGCTTGAGCAGGTCGGGTTCGAAGGGCTTGCCAAAGAAGTCATAGGCCCCCAGCGCAACGGCCTTCACCGCGTTGTCACGGTCGTGTTGCCCGGTGAGCACGATCACCTTGGTCATCGGCAACAGGGCCAGCATCTCCCGCAACAGACGAAAACCTTCGCCGACATCGTCCGGAGCCGGGGGCAGGCCGAGGTCCATGGTGACCACCGCAGGTTCGTGACGCCGCAACTGGACGATGGCGCTGTCAAAATCGTCCGCGAGGACACACTCGTAGTCATCGAAGGACCAGCGCATCTGCTTTTGCAGTGCGGGGTCATCCTCGACAATCAGTAGCGTTTGCCGTTTTTCACTCATGTCAGCCGCTCCAGACATTCGTCAACTTCAGCCCGTCCCGACGGGGCCGCACTACCGCGTGCATGCATCCGGCGCAGGACCATGCGGGCCATCGTCCCCTGC
>CAYTAY010000336.1:0-2497 GCA_964435845.1 uncultured Azoarcus sp. | reverse complement strand
TCAGGCCGATGGAGGTGGCGCCGATCAGCACGTCGTCCTTGAACTGCAGGCTGAGATAGCGCCAGCCGCGCTCGTCGACGAGTTCGACGCCACGGCCGCCATTGTCCGCCTTTTCGCCCCACCACTGCCCGAACGATGACGAAATCAGACCCAGGGTGTCGAGCACGTTGATCGCCAATACCCCTTTCATATGAGTCTCCTGCCCGGCCATGTTGAGCGCCGCGACCCGCGCCTGGTCGGCTGCATTGGGCTGGATCGCCGAGACCAGGTGGGCGCCGGTGAAGAGATCCGGCGCCTCGGCGACATCGCCCGCGGCATAGATCTCCGGCACACTCGTGCGCATGGTGTCATCCACCAGCACACCCTTTGCAACATGCACGCCAGTGCCTTCCAGAAAGCCCACGTTGGGCGCGACACCCGCCGAGACGATGACAAGATCGCAGGCCATGGTGTCGCCATTGGAGAGGGTCACCGACAAGGGTGCGCCGCCACCTTCGGACGCATCGATGCGCTCGACGCCTGCAGACGTAATCACCCGGATGCCTTTGTCCTCGACCCACTGCTTGATCATGCCGCCAGCCTTTTGCGTCATCATCCTCGGCACCATGCGGTCGCCCATCTCGACGACGGTCAACTCGACACCGCGCTCGGCGAACGACTCCATGATGATGCAGCCGATGAAGCCGGCCCCGAGCTGCAACACCCGTGCGCCGGGCTTGGCGTAGCGGGCGATCGCACGCGCATCCTCGAGCGTCCAGCAGGTCTGAACCTGGGGCAGATCGATACCGGGGATGGGCGGGCGGATTGGATGCGAACCGGTGGCGACGAGCAGACGGTCGTAGTCTTCGAAGTGGCCGTCGGCAAACAACACCCGGCGCGCAGCGGTATCGACCGACACCGCACGGGCGCGCAGCTCACGGACTCGAAGTTGCTCGAAATAACCCGGCGTCTTGCGCAGGTAAGTGCCGCTTTCGTCGATGCTTTCCTCGAGAAGATAGGGAATGGCCATACGCGAATACGGCGGCGCGTCCTCGGATCCGACGAGAAGGATTTCGTCCTTCGGCGCCGCATTGCGCAGGGTCTCGGCCGCCACGACGCCGGCCGGACCGTTACCCAGAATCAGATGCTTCATACGGAGTTCCCCTGTGTGTGAGGATTGACCCGGAAAGACAGGCAAGGCGCCGCGCGCTCCGCGACGTCCTGCATGACAGTGGTCACCGTCGGCGGATTCGACTGGCGAATCCGCCGACCGCGCGCCTCAGAGACCGAGTCGCTGACGGGTGTCGGTCGTCGGTTCGCCCTCGGGCGTCCAGCCACGTGTCTGATAGTACGCCGGCAGCATCTTGGCCAGACCGCTGACAAGCCCCTTGGCCGGACCAGTCTTGGCCGGCTCCTGAGTCAGACGCGGCGGCAGATTGTCGTCCTTGGCGGTAAAGCCGGCCGCGTTGTTGAACATGCGCTCGATGTTCCAGATACGCTCACCGACCTCGTTGAGCTTGTCCATGGTCCACTCGCCCTCGCAGGCCGCATCGAGCTGCGGCTGCACGTCGGCGAGCGTCCAGGCGAAGGAGGTGAACACGCAGATGCCGGCCGAGTCGAAAACCGCAGTGGCGTCCTGGAAGGCCTTGACCAGCTCCGGCTTGCCGTCGGTGACGAGCGGATCGGTCTTGACCGGAATGCCGAGCACCTCGGAGGCGACCGTGTAGCCGCGCAGGTGGCAGGCGCCCCGGTTGGAGGTCGCGTAGGCCAGGCCCATGCCCTGGATGCCGCGCGAATCGTAGGCCGGAAATTCCAGCCCCTTGACGCTCATCGACAGCTCGGGATGACCGTACTTCTCGCACAGGCGCTTGCTGCCCATGCCGAGCTCCTTGCCGAAACCCTCGCCGAGCGCAGTCATCTCCACCATCTTCGCCAGCGCCTCGGCAGAACCGAAGGGCGAGTCGATCCCGATCTGCTCAGCAGTGAGCACCCCCATCTCGAACAACTCCATCGCGGCACCGACCGTCGCACCGAAGGAGATCGGGTCCATTCCCTGCTCATTGCAGATCAGGTTGGCGTATTGCAACGCCTCTAGATCACCCACGCCGTTGGCGGCACCCAGCGCCCAGGCCGCCTCGTACTCGAGGCCACCCGAGGCGCCCCAGTACTTCGGGCTGTTCTTGACCGTGAAGTGACCCTTGTCGATCTCGGAGATCCGGCCACAGGCGATCGTGCAACCGAAGCAGGCGGCGTTGGTCACCAGTTGGCTCTTGCCGTCGGACTCGCGCTTCTCGTGCATGGCCTCGGCCGAGATCTTGGAGGCATCCTCGAACTGCACGTCGCGGTGGTTGCGGGTGGGCAGCGCACCGATCTCGTTGATCACGTTCATCAGCACCTGGGTGCCGTAGGTGGGCAGACCCTGGCCGGTGACCGCGTTGTCATGCAGTACTTTCTTGGCTTCACTGGTCGCCTTCATGAAGGCCGGGAAGTCCTTCACATTGCCGACACCGCGGGTGCC
>CAYTAY010000335.1:0-2510 GCA_964435845.1 uncultured Azoarcus sp. | reverse complement strand
CTGACGCCGGCGCTGAAGGTGATGAGGATCTTGCTGCCTTCGGCGAGGAAGAAGGCCTTGGTGAGCTGGCGCTGGAGGCGGACGAGGGCGGTGGTGGCTTGCTCCAGGCTGGAGTCGGGGTAGAGGATGATGAATTCCTCGCCGCCGAGGCGGGCGACCGTGTCGACGGGGCGCAGGTTGGCGCGGACGACGTTGGTCAGGTGGATCAGCGCTTCGTCGCCGGTCTGGTGGCCGTAGGTGTCGTTGAGGCGCTTGAAATTGTCGATGTCGAGCAGGGCGACACACAGCGGAGTCTCGTTGCGCAGGACGCGGGCGCACTCTTTCTCGAAGGTCTCCTCGAGGCCGCGACGGTTGAGTACGCCGGTGAGTTGGTCGTGGCGCATGGCCTGGCTGGTGGTGGCCAGTTCGCGCTGCAGCTCGGCGATGCGGGCTTCGGCCTCGCGCGCGCGGTCGCGGGCGGCGGCGAGCTCTTCGCGCGAGCGGCGGGCTTCTTCCTGGATCAGACGGGTGTCGCGCATGACCTCGTCGAGCACCGGGCCGATTTCGCCGATGTCTTTGGCGTGCGCGATGCGGGTCGCGTGAGAGGCGATCTTGTCGTGATAGCTGCTGGTGGTTTCCGTGAGATCGGCGAGCTGGTCGATGAAGCCGGCGAGCATGTCGCGCAGGCTGCGCTGGGTGGCCTCCAGGTTGTGCTTGAGCTGACTCTGACGGTAGATGACGTCCTTGAGGCGGCGCTCTGCGTCCTCGATGCGGCGCACGTTTGCAGGTTGGGTGAGCACTTCGCGCAGGGTTTCGATCTGGCCCTGCAGCCACTGGTCGTCGATGACGATTTCGTCGATGTTCTCGAGCAAAAGTTGCAGCAGCTTGAGCAGGCCGGTGCGGATTTCAGCGGTTTCGCCGGCGGTGAGTTCCAGCCGGTAGGCGAACTTGCGCAGTTGCATGCCGATGGTGTGCAAGGCGGCGGTCGAGCCGGCTTTGCGCACCTGTGCGGACAGGTTGTTGGCTTCCTGCACGAGCTCGGGGTGCTCTCCGAGGAAAGCCGGAACCGCGGTTTCGAGCGTGACGCAAACCAGCTCGCGCAGCTGGGCGGAGAGGTCGTCGGGGCCGGTGGCATCTGTGCGGGGGGGCGCGGATCTGCTCGCTACGGGGGGAGCGGCGGTCTCCTCCTGCCAGGGGTCGCCCTCCGATCTGGCGGGCACTTCCGGATCGGTGGGGGCGGCGCTCCAGCCTTTGATCAGCCCCTGCAGGCGTTTGTGAAGCGTCGTGGGCTCATTGGCGGTGAGCACGCGTTGCAGCGACTCGCGCTTGCGCGCGGGCGTCCAGCCGAGCTGGCGGCCTTCCCAGTGGCGGATCAGGTCGGCGATGAGCTTGTTCCAGGCGGGTGGCTCGGTGCCGCCGAGGCTGTCGAGGAGTGCGAAGAGGGCTTGCTCGGCGCGCTCGGTGTCGTCTCCTTCGAGCGCGTTGTCGATTTCCCGGGCGAGGCGCGAGCGGTCTGCGTTGTCGCGCGGCAGGCGCTCGGCAATGCTGCGGATGTAACGTGCCGACAAGGCATCGCCTGCGTCCGAAATTCCCGCGATCTCGTTGTAGATCTGGCGAAAGTTGTCCGGCGTGGGCGCCAGCCTTCGCGCGGCGAGCAGGCGCAGGACTTCACGGGTGATTTCGGACGGGTTGATCGGTGGATTGGCCATGCCGGGCAGTCAGCGACTCATACCGCGACAAGTACCCGATTCTTGCCCGCGCGCTTGGCCGCGTACATGGCCCGATCGGCGCGGTCGATCGTTTCTGCAGGGTCTTCGTCGGGCAGCATGCGGCTGAGGCCGGCGCTGAAGGTGATCAGCAGCCGTTGGTTGCCGGTGAGGAAAAAGCGTTTGGTCAGCGAGCGCTGCAGGCGGGTGATGATCTCCAGGCCGAGCTCTTCGGCGGTGTCCGGCAGCAGGATGATGAATTCTTCGCCGCCGTAGCGGCCGACGGTGTCCTCGGAGCGCAGATCATCGCGGATGACGCCGACCAAGTGTTGCAGCGCCTCGTCCCCGGTGCGGTGGCCGAAAGTGTCGTTGAGCTGCTTGAAGTTGTCGATATCGAGCAGCGCGATGCAAAGCGGCGTGCCACGCCGGCGCATGACCGAGATCTCGCGCTCGATGGCCTCCTCGATGCCCTTGCGGTTGAGCACGCCGGTGAGCGGGTCGTGTCGCACGAGCTCGCTGGTTTCGTCGAGTTCACGCTGCAGGCGGATGATGCGGTGGTTGGCCGACTCGACCTCTTCGCGCAGGACTTTGAGCTCTTGGTTGGACTGGCGCGTGGATTCGCGCACGTCCCGGGTTTCGGTGAGGAGTTCGCCCACCGCGTCGGCCAGGTCGTCGAGGCTGTCGGCGGTTTCGATTTCCTTTGCGCAGCGCTCGAGGGTGTGGTGGTAGTGGTCGGTGGATTCGCTGAAGCCGGACAGCCTGTCCATGAATCCGATGAGCATGCTCTTGAGCCGGTCCTGGGCGTCGGTGAGCTGCTGCTTGAGC
>CAYTAY010000334.1:2150-2521 GCA_964435845.1 uncultured Azoarcus sp. | reverse complement strand
GGGCTTTCGCAACATTGCCGTGCACGACGACCAGGCGCTGCAACTGTCCATCACGGTGAGCATCATTAAAAAGCACCTGGACGAGTTTTTGCAGTACAGCCAGGCGGTTCTGCTGCGTGACGCGGCGCAGCCGGGCGTTTGAACATGGCGCAAACGAACGAAAAGGCTTTTGAGGCCTATCTGGTGCACATGCTCACCGAAGGCGGCTGGCTGCCCGGCACCCATGCCGAATGGGACAAGGCGCGGGCGCTGTTCCCTGCGCGGGTGTTCGCTTTCATCGAAACCACCCAGCCCAAACTGTGGGCCGAGATGGCCGCGCTGCACGGCAGCAATCTGCAGACCATGTTGATCGATGCACTGGGCAAGGAACT
>CAYTAY010000334.1:0-2140 GCA_964435845.1 uncultured Azoarcus sp. | reverse complement strand
GGCGACCACGCCACTACGGACATCGTGCTGGCGGTCAACGGCTTGCCGGTGGCCACCATCGAGCTGAAGAACCCCGGCACGCACCAGACCTGGCGGCACGCCATCAAGCAATACCAGACCGACCGCGACCCGCGTGCACCGCTGTTCGACTTCAAGAAACGCGCGCTGGTGCACTTTGCAGCCGATCCGGACGAAGTGTGGATGACCACGCGGCTGGCGAAAGAAAAAACCTTCTTCCTGCCCTTCAACCGGGGCAGCCATCCGGGGCAGATTCAGTGCGGTGCAGGCAACCCGCAGCACGCCAGCGGCTACCGCAGCGGCTACTTCTGGCAGGAAACCCTGCAGCGCGACAGCTTTCTGGACATCCTCGGCCATTTCATCTTCATCGAAAAAGATGAACAAAAGGTGGACGACACGCAACTGAGCGGCCGGGGTGGCAAAAAGCTCGTGACCACCGAGAAAATGGTGTTCCCGCGTTACCATCAGCTGGATGCGGTACGGGCGCTGGTGGCGGCTGCTCGCGTGGAGAACGCCGGTCACAATTACCTGATCCAGCATTCGGCAGGCAGCGGGAAGACCAACAGTATTTCGTGGCTGTCGCACCGGCAGGCCAGCCTGCACAACGCACAGGATCAGAAAGTGTTCGACTGCGTGATTGTCATCACCGACCGCAAGGTGCTGGACAAGCAATTGCAGGATGCCATTTACCAGATCGAGCACGCGCAGGGCGTGGTGAAGGCCATTGACCAGGACGCCAGGCAACTGGCCGATGCGCTGATCGACGGCACCAAGATCGTCATCACCACGCTGCAGAAATTCCCCTTTGTACTGCGCGGCTTGCTGCGTGCCGCAGGCGCGGAGAATCAGCGCATTGCTGAAAACCGGGCCAGCGACGAAGAGAAAGCGCAGGCCAAGGCCTGGCAAGCCGCCATTGCAGCGCGGCGCTACGCGGTGATCGTGGATGAAGCACATTCCAGCCAGACAGGCGAAACCGCGCGGGAGCTGAAGAGCATTCTGGGTGCTGGTGCGCAGAATGGTGCCGGCGATGACGAAGCCGATTGGGAAGACCGCCTGAACCAGATCATGGCCTCACGCGGCCAACAACAGAACCTGAGCTTCTTTGCCTTCACTGCCACGCCCAAGGGCAAGACACTGGAATTGTTCGGCAGACCGGGAGCCAGTGGTCAGCCCGAAGCCTTCCACACCTACTCGATGCGGCAGGCGATTGAGGAGGGTTTCATCCTCGATGTGCTGCGCAACTACACCACGTACAGCACCTGGTTCAAGTTCGTGAAGACGGTGGAGGAGGACCCGGCCATCCCGAAGAAGCAAGGCGCCCGGCTGCTTTCCAAGTTCAAGGAACTCCACCCGCACAACATCGAGCAAAAGACCGAGGTGATGGTCGAGCATTTCCGCGAGCATGTGCGGCATCAACTGGGCGGGCGCGGCAAGGCCATGGTGGTAACCGCGAGCCGCATTCAGGCGGTGCGCTACAAGCTGGCCTTCGAGCGCTACATTCAGGAACAGGGTTATGCCGACATCCGTTCGCTGGTGGCGTTCAGCGGCACGGTGAAAGACCCGGATACCGGCGTTGAATATACCGAACCGGGGATGAACCCGGATGCCGTGACCGGCAAGCCGATCCCGGAAAGCCAGTTGCCCGAGCGCTTTGGCTCCAGCGATTACCAGGTGCTGCTGGTGGCCAACAAGTACCAGACCGGTTTTGACCAACCGCTGTTGTGCGCGATGTACGTGGATAAACGGCTGGACGGCGTGCAAGCCGTGCAGACGCTGTCGCGCCTGAACCGCAAGATCGCGGGCAAGGACGAGCCCTTCGTTCTCGATTTCGTCAACAAGCCGGACGAAATCTACGCGGCCTTCAAACCGTATTTCGACTCGACCAGCCTGCAGGAGTCGGCCAACCCGGAGATGCTGCCCAGCATCAAGCACGAGCTGGATCAGCTGCAGATTTACCACTGGAGCGAAGTCGAAGCGTTTGCGCGCATCTTCTACCGTCAGCCGGATCGGCAGAACCCGGCCGACCACGCCCATATGCAGCGCCACCTGCATCCGGCGGTGGATCGCTTCAAGGCGATTGAGGACGACGTGATGCGCACCACCTTCCGCGACAAACTGGGCG
>CAYTAY010000333.1:918-2523 GCA_964435845.1 uncultured Azoarcus sp. | reverse complement strand
GATCTCGTCCGGGAGTTCGCTCATGTCGCGGGATTTCGCCAAGCTCAGGGCAAATCTTGAGCTGTTGCGCCCCGGCGTGATCTTCGCCGAGCCGGTCGAACGCTTCGGTGCCGCGCTGGCGGCGGTGGCGGATCTGCACGATGGCGTGGTGGTGGCCGGCAGCCGCGGCCCCTGCGTCGGCACGGCAACGCCGTTCGCCGAGCTGGAGGCCGAGTCGGACGAGGCGGCCGTTATGGCGGTCTTCGCGCGCATCACCCCGGAGACGATCGCCAAGTTCCTGTTTACGTCCGGTTCGGTGGGCACGCCAAAGGCGGTGATCAACACCCACCGCATGCTGTGCTCGAACCAGCTCGCCAAGGAGCTTGTCTGGCCCTTCCTCAGGGTCAACCGGCCGGTGCTGGTCGAATGGTTGCCGTGGAGCCATACCTTCGGCAGCAACCACAACTTCAACATGATTCTGCGCTGGGGCGGCACGATCTACATCGACGAAGGCAAACCGGTGCCGGGGCTGATCGAAAAGACCGTGCGCAACCTCAAGGAGATCTCGCCCACCGTGTATTTCAACGTGCCGCGCGCGTACGACATGCTGGTGCCCTTGCTGCGCAAGGATGCCGCACTGCGCGAGAACTTCTTCCGCCGCATGAACCTGATCTTCTACGCCGGCGCCGCGTTGCCTCAGCACCTGTGGTCCGCTCTTGAGGAGTTGTCCGAGCAGACCACCGGCACCAAGGTGATGATGGTGTCGTCGTGGGGCTCGACCGAGACCGCCCCGATGTGCACCGACTGCCACTTTCCGGCGGCGCGCTCCGGCGTGATCGGCGTGCCGGTGCCGGGCACCGAGCTCAAGCTGCTGCCGGCGGCCGACAAGCTCGAAGTCCGCGTCAAGGGGCCGAACATCTTCCCGGGCTACTGGAAGCAAGCCGAGCTGAGCCGAGCCGCCTTCGATGAGGAAGGCTTCTACATGATCGGCGACGCGGTGGAGTTCGTCGATCCGGAGCGACCGGAGCAAGGGCTGCTCTTCGATGGTCGTGTAGGCGAGGACTTCAAACTGCTCACCGGCACCTGGGTGTATGTGGGGTCGCTGCGCGTGAAGGGCATTGACGCACTCAAGCCGGTCGCACAGGACATTGTGGTCACCGGGCACGATCTGGATGAGGTGGGTTTCCTGATCTTCCCGAACATTCCCGAATGCCGTGCCCTGTGCCCGGGGTTGCCGGGGGACGCGCCGGTGGAGGACGTGCTCTCCAACCCGGCGGTGGTCAACCGAGTGCGCCAGGGGATGGCGCTGATGAAACAGTTGGGTGGTGGATCATCGACCTATCCGGCACGTGCGATGCTGATGGCCGAACTGCCATCGGTCGAGGCCGGCGAGATCACTGACAAGGGCTACATCAACCAGCGCATCGTGCGCACCCGCCGTGCAGACCTGGTGGACTTCCTATATTCCGACGTGCCCGACAAGAGCATCATCACTGTGCACGCCGCCGCCGAACAGAAGTGACAAGGACTTTAATCCATGAGTGAAAAACTCGTCACGACGTCGCTGGACGACGTCATTTACACCATCACGCTGAACCGCCCCGAAAAGCGCAACGCGGTCAGCGA
>CAYTAY010000333.1:0-826 GCA_964435845.1 uncultured Azoarcus sp. | reverse complement strand
GCATCAGCATCGTGAGCCGTTCGGCGTGATGCAGCATTCGCGCGGCTGGCATCGTATCTTCGACCGCATCGAGAACGGGGGCATTCCGGTTGTTGCCGCGCTGCACGGCGCTGTCATCGGCGGGGGGTTGGAGCTGGCGACCGCGACGCATGTGCGGGTCGCCGAGCCGCACACGATCTACCAGTTGCCCGAAGGTCGGCACGGCATCTTCGTCGGGGGCGGTGCATCGGTCCGGGTCGCCAAGCTGATCGGTCCGGGGCGGATGTGCGAGATGATGCTCACCGGCCGGATCCTCGATGCCGACGAAGGGCAGCGTCTGGGTCTGTCGCATTACTTCGTCGGAAAGGGCGAGGCATTGGCGAAGGCCCGCGAGCTGGCCGAGCGCATCGCCGAGAACGCGCCAATGGCCAACTGGGCTATGGTTAGCGCCATTTCCCGCATCCACGACATGGCTTCGGACGACGGTCTGTTCGTCGAATCGCTGACTGCCGCACTGACCCAGACGAGTCCGGAGGTGGCAGCACGCATCGGGCATTTCCTGCAACGCAAGGGCAAGGGGCCGCAGGCATGAATACGCACGACTATAGCGCTTCGGAAGCGCACGCGCTCGTTGGCGACTACGAGGATATCTGGCTGGTGGCGGGGCAGCGCACGCCTTTCGCAGACTACAATGGCGTGTTGCGCAACGTGTCGCCGACCGATCTGGGCATTTTCGTCGCTCGTGCGTTGTTCGAGCGCAGCGGCATTCCCGCTGGCGAGGTCGGCGCGATCGTCGCTGGCAACATGGCGCAGTCGAGTTTCGACGCCTATTTCCTGCCTCGCCATG
>CAYTAY010000332.1:0-2551 GCA_964435845.1 uncultured Azoarcus sp. | reverse complement strand
GTCGGGTCCACTCACGACCAGCTTCACACAGCCGTCGACGACGAAGTAGAGCCCGGTTGGTGGGGAGCCGCGTTCGAAGACTGAGCCGCCGGCGGGATAAGTGCGGGCTTCGCTCGCCGCGGCAAGCCGCCTGAGTGAGTCCGCAGAAGTGTCCTTGAGCAGGGGCATGTTTTTGAGCAGGCCCAGGATGGCTTGCTCGTCCAGTTCTTCGACCTGATACGAACTATGGGTATCGGCCTCGATGTTCTCGCTGGCCGCGACTTCGCTGATACTCATGCTGATCCCTTTGCTGATACTCATGCTGATCCCTTTGCTGCCCGCCCGGACGTTTCCAGAAGTGACTGGAATGATTGAAAGCCAATAATTCACCTTTGCGACGAAATAACCTGAATTAAAGTGAATGTTGGTAATTTACGCAAACCTTCCGTACGTGGATGCGCGTGGACACCGGGGTGATCGCCCTGAGCATGCAGGCGTCGCCGACCGGATCGTGAAGGCAGGGCAAGACGCTCTTCAGTTCTCGCTGGGTGCCGAACCGGACTTTCGTGCCGCGCTGGCGGGGCGGGCGGACTGGTCGCCCTGCTTGGGCTTGCGTGGCTCGAACTCGAAGCCGACCTTGCCGTCCTTGCCACGCACCAGAAAGGCTGAAAACTTGCGGCGGGTGCGGGCCGAGACAAAGCCCTTTAGCAGTCCGGTCTTGCCGTCGCTGAGCAGTTTCACCATCTGCTCGTGTTCGATGGGCTGCTGGAGGATGATCTTGCCGGAGCGGAAGTCGCAGCTCTTGCCGGCGCCCACGCTTTTTTCGCAGACATAAGAGAGGCCATGCTCGAACACACCGGCACCGCATTTCGGGCAGGCGCCGAGGCTTTGCTGATCCGAGAAGTCCACCGCCTCGGCTTCACCGTCGCCCTCCTTGGGCTGGCCGAAATCGAATTCGGGCTGCTTTTCGTCGTTCAGCCGGATCTCGGCATTGAACAGCCGGCCCATCTTGCTGCGAAAGCCAGTGAGCGGGCCGACCCGGCCAGTGCGCAGCAGCGTCTCGATTTCCTCGATCTCGAACTGGCGACCGGCGACGATCTTCCAGGCGCTCCAGTCGCACTTCTGGCAGGCGAACTTCTTGTAGTTCTCCTTTACGGTGCCGCCGCATTTCGGGCACAGTGTTCCCAGGGTGACGAAGTCGCCCGGCACCGTATCCGACTCGTAGCGTTTGGCCTTTTCGACCATGTCGCGCGCCATCTTGGCGATTTCCTGCATGAACATCGGGCGCGACAGTTCACCGTGCTGCATGCGCGCGAGCTTGTGCTCCCACTCGCCGGTGAGTTCGGGCGATGTCAGTGAATCGACGCCAAGCCCCTTGAGCAGCGTGATGAGCGAAAAGGCCTTGGCCGAGGGGATCAGTTCGCGGCCCTCGCGGTGGATGTATTGCTCGGTGATGAGGCCCTCGATGATCTGCGCGCGAGTGGCCGGCGTGCCGAGGCCGCGGTCAGCCATCGCAGCGCGCAACTCCTCGTCGTCCACCATCTTGCCGGCGCCCTCCATGGCCGACAGCAGCGTCGCTTCGTTGAAGCGGGCCGGCGGTTTGGTCTGCAGGGACTTCAGCTCGATGTCTTCTGTGCTGATGGGCTCATTCGGCTCCACCGCCACCAGTTGGGCGCCGACATCCTTGCCGTCCTGGCCTTCGCTGGCGGTGGCCTCCTTGCCATAGATTGAAAGCCAGCCCGGATTGACCAGCACCTTGCCCTCGGTCTTGAACGCTTCGCCGGCAACCCGGGTGATGCGGGTGGTGATGCGGTATTCCGCGGCAGGATAGAACACCGCCAGGAAGCGCCGCGCGACCAGATCGTAGATCTTTTGCTCGGGCTCCGAGAGATTCTTCGGCACTGTGCCGGTGGGGATGATCGCGAAGTGATCCGAGATCTTGGCGTTGTTGAAGATGCGCTTGTTCGGCTTGACCCAGCCCTGTTTGACGATCTCGTTGGCAAACGGTGCGTAGGCATCCGACAGGTCACGGATCACGTCCTTGACCGTGCTGATGTAGTCTTCGGGCAGGGCCCGGGCGTCAGTACGCGGATAGGTCAGCACCTTGTGGCGTTCATACAAGGCTTGGGCCACCTGCAAGGTGGCGCGAGCGGAGAAACCGAAGCGCCCGTTGGCCTCGCGTTGCAGGCTGGTGAGGTCGAACAGCAGCGGCGAGAGCTGGGTGGAAGGCTTGGATTCCTCGCTGACCGTGCCGGGTTGGCCCTCGCAGCGGGCCAGGATCTGCTCGGCCTTCTCGCGCTCCCAGATGCGGAAGGCGGTGGCATGCTCGTCGCCGTCCTTCCTCTTGAAGGATTCGTCGAACCAGCGGCCCGGATAGTGGCCGGCCTTGCAGGCGAACTCGGCCTCAAGCTCCCAGTAGTCGCGCGGCTTGAACTTGCGGATGCGTTCCTCGCGTTCGACGACGATGGCCAGGGTGGGCGTCTGTACCCGGCCGACGGTGGTCAGGTGGAAGCCGCCCGTCTTGGAGTTGAAGGCGGTCATCGCCCGGGTGCCGTTGATGCCGATCAGCCAG
>CAYTAY010000331.1:1011-2553 GCA_964435845.1 uncultured Azoarcus sp. | reverse complement strand
CCGCATCGAAGCGATTTCGGCCTGAAGCAGGAGGTAATTCGTCATGGCACACAAGAAAGCCGGCGGCAGTTCCCGTAACGGTCGCGACTCCGAATCAAAGCGCCTTGGCGTCAAGCGCTATGGTGGCCAAAACGTGCTCGCGGGGAACATTCTCGTTCGCCAGCGCGGCACCCAGTTCCACCCGGGCGAGAACGTCGGCATCGGCAAGGACCACACCCTGTTCGCACTGAAGAACGGCACGGTCCAGTTCACGGTTCGCGGCCCCCAGAAGCGTCGCACGGTCACGATCGTATCCGAAGCGGCCTGATCCCGACTCTCCGGTCAAAAAAAGCCCTATCTTTGTGGTAGGGCTTTTTTGTTTTTCGGTAATCACCAAACATGAAATTCTTCGACGAAGCCCGCATCGACGTCATCGCTGGTGACGGCGGCAATGGTGCGGCCAGCTTCCGCCGCGAAAAATTCGTCCCGCGCGGCGGGCCGGACGGCGGCGACGGCGGTCGCGGCGGCAGCGTATACGCCGAAGCCGATCGCAACCTCAACACCTTGATCGACTATCGCTATACCCGCACCTTCCGCGCGCAGCGCGGCGAGAACGGGCGTGGCTCGGATTGTTACGGCAAGGGCGGTGAGGACATCGTGCTGCGCATGCCGGTCGGCACTGTCATCAGCAACCTGGAAACCGGCGAACTCATCGCCGATCTGGACGAGCACGGCAAACGCGTGACGGTCGCCCGCGGCGGCAAGGGCGGACTGGGCAACCTCCACTTCAAGTCCAGCATCAACCGCGCGCCGCGCAAACGGACCATGGGTGAAGAGGGCGAGCGGCTGTCGCTGCATCTGGAGCTCAAGGTGCTGGCCGACGTCGGCCTGCTCGGCATGCCCAACGCCGGCAAATCCACTTTCATCCGCGCGGTGTCGGGCGCCAGACCCAAGGTCGGCGACTACCCCTTCACAACGCTGCACCCGAGTCTCGGTGTCGTGCGCACCGACGATGCGCGCAGCTTCGTGATTGCCGACATCCCGGGGCTGATCGAAGGCGCGGCCGAAGGGGCTGGCCTGGGGCATCAGTTCCTGCGCCACCTACAGCGCACCCACCTGCTGCTGCACCTCGTGGACATCGCACCTTTCGATCCGGACGTCGATCCAGTGCACGAGGCGCAGGCCATCGTCGACGAATTGCGCAAGTACGACGAAAACCTGTACGCCAAACCGCGGTGGCTGGTGCTCAACAAGATCGACCTCGTTCCGGACGAAGAATGCGCAGCGCGCATCCAGGACTTCCTCTCGGCCTACGGCCCGGTCGAGCGCCACTTCGAAATCTCGGCAATCAACGGTGGCGGCTGCCGCCAGCTGGTCTTCGCCATTCAGGACCACCTGGACACCGAGCGTGCCCGGATCGAAGCCGAGCGTGCCCGGATCGAGGCGCAAGCCGAGGCTGAATCGCCGGCCGCGAACGAGGCCGGGGACGCGCCAACCGAGAACGACGCTGCTCAAAGCTGACAGGATCACGAATCATGAGGGAACACCTGAGAGGCGCACGCA
>CAYTAY010000331.1:0-983 GCA_964435845.1 uncultured Azoarcus sp. | reverse complement strand
TCTGGACAAGGCCGCCATGGCCGACTGGGCACGCCAGATCGCAGCGCTGCGCGCCGCCGGCAAACAGGTCGCGCTGGTGTCGTCGGGCGCCATCGCCGCCGGCATGCAGCGCCTCGGCTGGACCAGGCGGCCGCTCGAAATGAATCGTCTGCAAGCCGCTGCGGCGGTCGGCCAGATGGGGCTGGTCGAGGCCTACGAAGAGGCCTTCTCGCAACACCGCCTGCACACCGCCCAGATCCTGCTCACGCATGAGGATCTGGCCGATCGCGAGCGCTACCTCAACGCACGCTCGACGATCAAGACCCTGCTCGAACTCGGTGTCGTGCCGATCATCAACGAAAACGACACCATCGTGACCGACGAGATCAAGTTCGGCGACAACGACACCCTTGGCGCGCTGGTGGCCAATCTCATCGAAGCAGACCTGCTCGTGATCCTCACCGATCAGCAGGGCCTCTACACCGCCGATCCGCGCAGCAACCCCGATGCCACCCTGGTGTCGGAGGGCCATGCCGAAGACCGCGGTTTCGAGGCCATGGCCGGCGGCGCCGGCTCGGGCATCAGCAAGGGCGGCATGATCACCAAGGTCCGCGCCGCCCGCCGTGCCGCTCGCAGCGGTGCCCACACCTGCATCGCCAGCGGTCACGAGCCTGACGTCCTGGTGCGACTCGCCAGCGCCGAACCGCTCGGCACCCTGCTCTATGCTAGCGACACCCGTCTCGCCGCGCGCAAGCAGTGGATGGCCGACCATCTGCAACTGGCCGGCAGCCTGATCATCGACGACGGCGCACTGGCCGCGCTGAAGAACGGCCGCAGCCTGCTGCCGGTCGGGGTCGTCGAGGTGCGCGGCGAGTTCGAGCGCGGCTCGGTGGTCGCTTGCCTCACGCTAACCGGCGAGGAGGTCGCGCGCGGACTGGTCAACTACCCGAGCTCCGAATGCCGCCGCATCGCCCGCCAGCCCAGCCACATGATCGAGCAACTGC
>CAYTAY010000330.1:0-2583 GCA_964435845.1 uncultured Azoarcus sp. | reverse complement strand
GCCTTCGCGCTGATGCTGATAATCGAAGGCCTTCTTCCCTTCCTCGCGCCAGCACGCTGGCGCGAGGCCTTTTTGAAACTTGCCAGCATGGCCGATGGACAGATCCGCTTTCTCGGTCTCGCTTCGATGCTGGCGGGTCTCGTGCTTTTCATTTTGGTGACCTGAGCATGCGCTGGGTACTCCCCGACCATATCCAGGACGCGCTGCCGGCCGAAGCCTCACGCCTCGAAGCGCTGCGGCGCAGACTGCTCGACGCTTTCCGTGCCCACGGCTACCAGTTGGTGATCCCGCCGATGCTCGAATATCTGGACTCGCTCACCACCGGGGCCGGTCAGGATCTCAAGCTGCGGACCTTCAAGTTGGTGGATCAGCTGTCCGGCAAGACCATGGGGGTGCGCGCGGACATGACGCCGCAGGTGTCGCGCATCGACGCCCACCTGCTCAATCGCCGGGGCGTGACCCGCTTGTGCTACTGCGGCAGCGTATTGCACACACTGCCTTCGACCTTGACCGCGACGCGCGAGCCGCTGCAGATCGGGGTGGAGTTGTACGGACATGCCGGGCTTGAGGCGGATATCGAGGCCATCCGGCTGCTTGCCGATTCGATGCGCATCGCCGGTGTGCCGGCCGCTCGTATCGACCTGGGCCACATGGGCATCTTCCGTGCGCTCGCCGCCGGTGCCGGGCTGATTCCCGAGCGCCAGGAGGAGTTGTTCGATCTGTTGCAGGCCAAGGACGTGCCAGATCTCAGGGTGCTGGTGCGGGACGTCGTTTCGCCGTGGCGAGAGGCGCTGCTTGCGCTTCCCTCGCTGTATGGCGGCATCGAGACGCTGGATCAGGCTGCCGAGCGGCTGCCCGACCTGCCGGTGATTCGCGCCGCCCTGTCGGACCTGCGCCGTCTCGCCACGGCGCTCGGCGAGTTGCCGGTGAGTTTCGATTTCGCGGATTTGCGAGGTTATCACTACCATAGCGGACTGATGTTCGCGGCCTATGGTGATGGCTCGCCGGCGGCGCTCGCGCTTGGCGGGCGCTACGACCTGGTTGGCGCCGCGTATGGACGGGGGCGGCCGGCTACCGGTTTCAGCCTCGACTTGCGTGAGCTTGCATTGCGCGTCGAGTCACCTGCGGACGCGGGGGCGGTGCTCGCGCCGGCGGACGATGATCCCGCGCTGGCGAAAGCGGTAGCGGATTTACGGGCGCAGGGTGAGGCGGTGGTTACCGCATTGCCCGGTCACGAGGGAACTTGGCAGGAAGCCGGCTGCGACCGGCAACTAGTGTGGCGCGATGGCGGCTGGACCGTCGTAGCCCTTGAGGGAGAAATCTAGCATGGCAAAGAACGTTGTCGTCATCGGCACCCAATGGGGCGACGAAGGCAAGGGCAAGATCGTTGACTGGCTGACCGACCACGCCAAGGGCGTGGTGCGTTTCCAGGGTGGGCACAATGCGGGCCATACCCTGGTCATCGGCAAGAACGAGTACAAGCTGAACCTGGTGCCGTCCGGCATCGTCCGCGAGGGGGTTGCCTGCTACATCGGCAATGGCGTCGTGCTTGACGCTCATCATCTTCTCGGCGAGATCCGCAAGCTCGAGGATGGCGGTATCAAGGTGCGTGAGCGCCTGCGCGTAAGCCCGGGCTGTCCGCTGATCCTCGGCTACCATGTCGCGCTCGATGCCGCGCGTGAGGCTGCGAGCAGCGCCGACACCAAGATCGGCACCACCGGCAAGGGCATCGGCCCGACCTACGAGGACAAGGTGGCGCGCCGTGCGCTGCGGGTGTACGACTTGTTCGACCGCGAGCGCTTCGCCGAAAAGCTCAAGGCCAACCTCGAGTATCACAACTTCGTGCTGACCCAGTACCTGGGCGCCGCGCCGGTCGATTTCCAGATCGAGTTCGACCGCGCGATGGCGGACGCCGATGAAATCCGTCCGATGGTCGCGGATGTGTCGGCGGAGCTGTATGAGGTCAACAAGGGCGGCGGCAGTCTGTTGTTCGAAGGCGCGCAGGGCTCCCTGCTCGATATCGACCACGGCACCTATCCCTTCGTGACCTCGAGCAACTGTGTCGCCGGCCAGGCGGCGGCCGGTTCGGGTGTCGGCCCGGGTCGCCTGCACTACGTGCTCGGCATCACCAAGGCTTACTGCACCCGTGTCGGAGCCGGTCCGTTCCCGACTGAGCTCGACATCGATGCGGCCGGCATGCCGGGTGAGCAGATGTCCACCAAGGGGCGCGAATTCGGCACCGTGACCGGCCGCAAGCGCCGCTGCGGCTGGCTCGATCTGGCCGCGCTGAAGCGCTCCATCATCGTCAATGGCGTCACCGGGTTGTGCATCACCAAGCTCGATGTCCTCGATGGCCTGGACGAGTTGCAGCTTTGCATCGGTTACCTGTGCGACGGCAAGCGCATCGATTTGTTGCCGATGGGTTCCGAAGAGGTCAAGCGTTGTGAGCCGATCCTGGAGACCATGCCGGGCTGGAGCGGGACCACCTTCGGTGCATGTACCTGGGAGGCGCTGCCGCCGGAGGCCCGCGCCTATCTGCACCGTATCGAGGAAATCTGCGAGATCCCGATCGACGTGATCTCG
>CAYTAY010000329.1:0-2670 GCA_964435845.1 uncultured Azoarcus sp. | reverse complement strand
CGAGATCATGTTGACCATCTCCTCGACCACGTTCACGTTGGGCATTTCCACATAACCCTCGGCATTGGCTGCAGGGTTGTTGGGTTCGAACACCAGCCGCATCGGCGCCGCGCTCTCGACCACTTGGGTCACGCGCACACCCTGGGCGCTGGGCCCGGCCACCGGCGTTGCGGCAAACACCACTTGCTTGGCGCGGTAGGGCTGGCCGTCGGAGCCGACCACGCTGTCGGCGTTGGCCAGGTTGGAGGCGGTGGTGTTCAGGCGCATCGACTGCGCGTTGAGCGCCGAGCCCGCGATTGTGAAGACATTGAACATGCTCATCGTCGCCTACCTCTTCACTGGCCCGAAATTGCGCGCTGCATGCCGCGCAACAGGCTGTTGATGAAGGTCACGCTCGCTTCGTAGTGAATCGAGTTCTCCGCGAAAGCGGCGCGCTCCACGTCCATATTCACGGTGTTGCCATCGACGCTGGATTGCAACTCGCGCCGATAGCCGGTAAAACCCTCGAGGCGAGCGCCCTGACCGGTCGGAAGGTGTCCGCCCGAGGTGGTCGCCAGCGCCAGCGGGCCGAAACGGCCCTGACCCAGCGCACCGCTCAGCGCGGCCCGAAAGTCGATGTCACGCGCCTTGTAGTTGGGCGTGTCGGCGTTGGCGATGTTAGACGCAAGCAACTGCTGGCGCTGCGCCTGAACGTTGATCGCCGTCTGGTAGAAGCTGAGCGAGTTGTCTAGCAGGGTCTTCATTGCGGAACCTCGATTTCTCCGGCCGGAAGCCGTTACATGGGATACGGACCGGGACTCACCCAGCCCATTGCACCTTTCGTGCCAACTATCCTAGGCCCCGTCAAACCCCACCGGTTCGTCGATAACCCTGCAAAAAACCCTCCAATTCCGCCGGCAGGCAGTCCGGATTTGCCGCCTTGCGGCAGGATTTGCCGCTGACACGAAGACGTGTTGCAATAAGAGGATGCGAATCCACTTCACCCAGTCCTTTGCAACCCTGCTCGCACTCGTGCTGATCGCCGGCGCCGCTCATGCCCATCAGCCTCCGGCGCCGGTCGAGGCGTTGGCGACCGAGTTCCTGCACACCGAGGCCGCGGGTCTGCCGGGCGAGATCAGCATCGAGGTGGGTCAGCTCGACCGCAACAACCAGCTCCCGCCCTGTGCGTCACTCCAGCCGTTTCTGCCGCCCGCCACCCGCGCCTGGGGCCAGATCAGTGTCGGGGTCCGTTGTGATTCACCGGTGGTATGGACGGTCTATCTACCCGCCAGGGTGTCGGCAGTGACCGATTACCTGGTCGCGGCACGCCCGATCCGCCCGGGGCAGATCATCGGACCGGAGGATCTCCGGCTCGAGCGGGGCGACCTTGCGGCGCAGCCAGCCGGCGCGCTGACCGATATGTCCCGGGCAATCGGACACCACGCACGTTTCGCGGTCGGTGCCGGCAACACCTTGCGCGCCGATATGCTGCGTCTGCCACCGGCGGTGCAGCAGGGGCAAACGGTCAAGGTCATCGGCAGTGGCGCCGGGTTCCACGTCAGCAACCAAGGAAGAGCGCTCAATCGGGCCGGCGAGGGCGAATCGGTTCGGGTGCGACTTCCCAATGGCCGGGTCGTCACCGGAACAGCCCGTGCAGAGGGCGTGGTAGAGGTTCGTTTTTAGCAGCTCGCGAGGGTCGGCATGTATTTTGCTTTTGGCCCTGGGTCATGGCTGACCGGCGAGAAACGCGGCTTGGAGAATTATCTCTATTTTTCTAAAGTTTTCTTTGGTCCAGCCGATAGCACTGCTGGAGAAGTGTTTTCGGGAGAAGCGAAGTGAAGATCGAAGGCGGCATCAAGACGGTCCAGGCGCTCAATGGCAGCGCGGACAGCAAGCCCAAGCCACAACCTGGCCCAACGACGCAAAAAGGCGGCGAAGCCAAGGTCGAGTTGTCGTCCTTGTCGGCCACGCTGGCCAAAGCCGAGGTGACCATCGCCTCGACGCCGGCCGTTGACCGCGCCCGGGTCGACGAAATCCGGGCTGCGATCAGCGAAGGGCGCTTCAAGGTCGACGCCGGCAAGATCGCCGACGGCCTGATCGACAGCGTGCGTGAAATGCTCGACGGTCAGCGCGGACGATGAGCCCACCCGGCACCCAGGCGGCGGTGCTCGGCGCCAGGCTCGCCCAGTTGATGGAGAGCGAGGCGGCGCTGTTGCGTAATTTTCTCGAGCTTCTGGCGCGCGAGGAATCACTGCTGGTGGCCGGCGAAACGGACACTCTGCTCGCCCTGACCCACGAAAAGACCGAGCTCTATCACCTGCTGCAACGCCAGCACGACACACGCGCCCGCATGCTCGGGCAGGCTGGCCTGGAAAACAACGCAGAAAATATCCGCAAGGTCTGCGCCGGGCTTTCTGGCGCACTGGCGACCTGGGACAAGATCCTCACGCTCGCGGCCGAGGCACGGAACCGCAACGCGCTCAACGGCAAGCTCGTCACCGAGCGCATGCAGCACAACCAGGCGGCGCTCTCGGTCCTGCTGACCGCAGCCGACCAACCCCAGCTCTATGACGCCGAAGGCGTCAGCAAACCGGCCGGTCGCGGCCGTCATCTCGGCAGCGCCTGAGGCCCTACCGGCTGTCACCTGCCCCGCTGTCCTGCTATCCTTGCGCGCCAGTGATCACTGCGACG
>CAYTAY010000328.1:0-2675 GCA_964435845.1 uncultured Azoarcus sp. | reverse complement strand
GGGGTGGCTCCATTGTGCCGATCACGAAGTGGCTCCAATGTGCCGGTCGGTGACAAATGGTTTCTGGATTACCCTCGAGTGAGCTCCGGTACACCGAGATCGAAACAACCCTGATTCTCACCCCCTCCTTCGACCACGCTCTCCGTCGCGTGCGAGACCGTTCCTGGCGCGACGCACTATCGGTTCGATAGGTGCGACCTACTGATGGACCATCCATTCTGCCTGTCCCAGGATCCGCTGACCCGCTTCGGGCGCAATCCATAGGGTTCTCGAGCTAGCCTGTGCCGCGCCTAACCGGTCTCCCGCCAACCCTCCAGGCGCCCCCTCCGTCGCCACTTGCAGGCAAGTCCGGCGGCCCCAAGTTCCGCAGTTAAACGCGTAAGTGACTGATTTGTCTGATGCGAGACAGTCAAAAATGACACTACAAGAGGGGTTCAGGGCCTTGGCAGTTCGAGAGCGGCGAAGAGATCGAGTTGTTCCTGGGTGGTCTTGCTGAGGCCAGCGTAGGTATGCGTGCCGATCGTTGCCCGGTGCTTCTGGATCCGCCGCAAGAGCTCGAGCGCGCTCTTCGGACTGGCGCTACTACCATGCGCCTTCAGGCGCATGCGCATCACCCGGTAGAGCACGAGGGCGAGAAAGCAGATGAGTGCGTGGGCACGAATACGCTCGGGCAGCCGGTGATAGACCGGTGCGATCTCCAGGTCGCTCTTGAGCACGCGAAAGCCACGTTCGATGTCGGCGAGGTTTTTGTAGCGTGTGACGATCTCGGTGGCGGGGAAATCGTCAATGCTGGTGAGCAGCACAAGCTTTCCGTCAAAGCGCTCGGCCTGCTCGATGGCTGCCTCATCGACGCTGTAGCTGAAGCGTTCGGCCTGATAGTCGGCATGGATGAAGCGAGTAAGCTCGGCCTCGCTGAGCGCGCGCTGAAATCGGCTGTAGGCGCCCCGGTCGGAGGCACGACGCCCCCTTTCGGTCAGCCCTTCGTCCTGAGCGTCGAGTTTGCCAACCAGTTGCTCGGCAAATGCTTCGAGTTCGGCAATGCGCGCACGCCGCTTGGCCGACTGCTCGGCCGCCCGCACCGGATCATGGGCCACGACAAGGCGATGCTCGGCGAAGCGGCCTTCGGCCAGCCCGTTGTCGAAGTGCAGGCTTTCAAGCGTGCCGCCGAGTTCGGCATAGCGGCGTGCAGGGACCGCGAGGATGAACTGCAGCCGGCGATGGCACGCGAGAGCTGTCTTGGTCAGTTCCGCCACGTTGTCCAGACTCAGAAGCCCCCGATCGGCCACGAGGATCACCCGCTCGACGGGGAAGCGTTCCAGGACCTGGCCGACCATGGACTGCAGCGTCTTGGTCTCAGCGATATTGCCCGCATGCACCGTGTGCATCAGCGGCAGGCCGTCGGCACTTTGCACCACACCGAGCACGAACTGGCGGGCGATGCCGCCGGTTTCCTTGTTCATGCCGAACGCACGAAGATCGTCGGCAAGCTGGCCTTCGCCGTGAATGCGCACCGTGGTCAGATCGTAGAACACCACCGACAACTGCTGGTCGAGCATCGGGCGCAGTTGTTCGGCAATGCGCGCTTCGACCACGTCGGCCCGATCCATCAACGCGTCCATGGTGCGCAGCAGCTGGTCGTGGGTGACCGATTCGGGCATTCCGGGGATCGACACTGTCTCGAGCCACTCAAGGCAGCCCAACTTCGAGTCCGGCGCACACAGACGGTTGAACACCATCGCACGCACCAGCGCCTCCGCATCAAAGCCGCGTCGCGACGAGCGCAGTGCGCGACGGATCGCCTGCCCGAAACCCAGGCTCTGCCAGAGCTCATGCAGCGCATAGACGTCGCCAAAGGCGCGTGCGCTCTCGTACTCGACCGCCTGAGCCGGATTCTCGGTACGGCCGAGCGCGCGGTTCAGGCCGTTGATCAGCGGGTCGAGATCCTTCGCCTCAAGCTTGTCGAGGCGGCCGAGGTTGGCCACGATGCGCTGGCGCACCGCGCCCGTGTCGGTACGGAACGACTCGACCACTTGCAGATAGCTGCGGCCGCCGGATCGGGTGATACGCGTGTACATGTGCCGACGATATCACACCAAAACCAAGCTTTAAAGACTACCCATCTGCATGCGTGACACTACAGAGCTTCGCGAAAATAGCGCCGCTGAGACCGCTAACCCCTTGTTTCGACTAAGGACGCCCCGGCGCTTGAGCCGAAAATCCGCTCGCGAACTGCGGAACTTGGGGGCGGCGTCTCTCCGCCTTCCGGTCAAACTATTTAGCATACGCGTTTTGCATTTTCGTGATAGCATTAAACGCTTTAGTCATATTCGATTGCGCCATGCTACAGGGTTCTCTTCAGCGGAGCCACTTGGCCCGTCCCTTCACCCACACCGTGCTCGCCCTGGCTGCGGCCACGCTGCTCGCCCTCTCGCCGGCACAAGCTGATCCCGAAGGGCGCGGCACGGCCGCAACCGACTCCGGCAACTTCTCCCCCGCGCCGGGCGGCGGTTCGATCTTCGACGACATCGTCGAACCGATCGGCATGACGCCGATCAACTATTGCCCTGCCCCCTCGGGCGACCCGTGCGACCCGTCCGGCCCGGCGAGCATCGGCTCCGGTTCGGGGGCCAACCTGGGGGCGGGCAATCCGATCCATCTCGCCAGCGGCAACAAGT
>CAYTAY010000327.1:0-2686 GCA_964435845.1 uncultured Azoarcus sp. | reverse complement strand
CTGCTAACACGAAAACGAACTTCTTCATCTCTAGTCCTTTTTTGGGGCGTTAAACGCTATTGCGTTGCATAAAAGTTAAAAAGATATCACGGCCTAAGCGGATGTGTCGATGGTCGCCTGTCCCGGTTTCTTGGGAGTACGTCGGGAACGCCACGGATTCCTTGGTTAGGTTACCCGCCGGCCCAGGGCCTCTGCACTCGAAACGCATGTTGAACGAAGCCGCTACGCGGAGAGGTCGCCCACCCGGACCCCACGAACTATTCTGCATGACGGCCCCATCGCGGTGATGGCGCTGATTCTGCACGACTTCGTGAGGAGCGACCAGCATGACGACGAGCTTTCCAGCGCACTTTGCCCGCCAGTACGACAGCCATCTCAAGCACCTGAAGTTGAAGGGTCTGCAGCCCAAGACCATCGACGCCTACGCCCGCGCCATCCGGCGCCTGGGCGCGTATTTCGACTACCGCATCGAGGCGCTCACCGAGGCGCAACTCACCGAGTATTTCAGCGACCTCATCGGCACCCACTCGTGGAGCGCGGTCAAGCTCGATCTGTACGGTCTGAAGTTCTTCACCACGCATGTGCTCAAGAAGCCGTGGGCGATGCCCGACCTGATCAAGCCGCCCAAGACGCAGCGCTTGCCCGACATCGTCACGGTCGATGAGGCGCAGCGGCTGTTCCTGGCCACGCGGGTGCTGAGCTATCGGGTGTTCTACTTCACCCTCTACAGTCTCGGCCTGCGGCTGGGCGAGGGCCTTGCGCTCACGGTGGCCGACATCGACGCCGAGCGCATGCGCGTGCAGGTGCGCGATGCCAAGGGCAACCGCGACCGCTTGGTGCCGCTGCCGCAGGCCACGCTCGCGGTGCTGCGCCGGTTCTGGCTGACGCACCGTCACCCCGAACTGCTCTTCCCCAATCGCAGCGCGGGCCTCAAGGGCGCGCAGCGGGCGAGCTCGCCGCTTGATCGCGGCGGCGTCCAGCTCACCTTGCGCAAGGTCGCCACCGCGTGCGGGCTAAAAAAAAGATCACCCCTCACAGTTTGCGCCACAGCTATGCCACGCACCTGATCGAGCAGGGCGTCGATCTGCTGGAAGTCCAGAAGATCCTCGGCCACCATTCCATCCTCACCACCGCCCGCTACACCCACCTCACCAGCCACACCACCGAATCGGCACGAACCCGCATCGATACCCTGATGCAGCACTTCACCCTGGACTGGGGGACGGTCCGGTGATCACGCTCGCGCAGATCATCGAGCGCTTCGAGCCCGACTACCGCGCTCGCTACGGCCACACCCTGGGCCCAGAACGCGCCCAAGCGTTGCGGGCAATGCTGTGTTGCCGCAGCCGCATGGCCCCGCAACTGCTCGCGGCCTGCCCCGAGTGCGCCGAGCAACGGCTCATCCCGCACTCGTGCGGGCACCGGCTCTGTCCGCACTGTCAGCATCACGAGGGCGAACAATGGCTCGAGCGCCAACGGCGTCTGCAGGTGCCCGCCGAGTATTTCCTGCTCACCTTCACCTTGCCCGCTGAGCTGCGTGCACTGGCCGCACGGCACGCGAAGTGCGTCTACGGCGCTCTCTTCTCCGCCGCCTGGAGCACGGTGCGGACCTTCTGCCGCACCGACCGCCAGCTCAAGGGCGAGGCCGGGGCGGTGGCGGTGCTACACACCCACTCGCGCCGGCTCGACCTGCATCCACACGTGCATCTGGTCATGCCCGGCGCGAGCCTGGATGCGCGGAGCCGACGCTGGCGCACGAAGAGCGGCTATCTCTTCAGCCACAAGGCGCTCGCGAAGGTGTTTCGCGCCAAGTTGCTGGCGGCGCTCGCGCAGGCTGGCCTCCATCCGGCCGAGCCGTTGCCGGGGAAATGGGTGGTCGACTGCAAGCGCGTCGGCAACGGCGAGAAGGCCCTCGTTTATCTGGGTCGTTACCTCTATCGCGGCGTGATCCGCGAGGCCGACCTCCTCGCCTGCGATCACGACGGCAGCGGCCAGGTCAGCTTCCGCTACCGCGACAGCCAGAGCGGGGAAAGCAAGGTCCGCACGCTGCCCGGTGCCGACTTCCTGCGCCTGCTGCTGCAACACGTCCTGCCCAAGGGGTTTCGGCGGGCAAGGAACTACGGCTTCCTGCATCCGAACAAGAAGGGCCTGATCGCCCTGCTGCATCTCGTGCTCAGGATCGTGCCGCGCCCGCCAACGCCGCACAAACCCCGGCCGGCGTTTGCCTGCCCTTGCTGCGGCAAGCCGATGCGGATCCTGCGGCGGCGACTTCCGCCGATGGCGGTCAGCCGACCCGATTCGATGCAGGCAACGGAGACGGCCGTGTAGGCCTGCGCCTTCGCCACGACGGTGCGCCTCACCAGCGCCACGGCCGCGCTCGGCCCGAAAGTGCCGAAAAACGGCCGATGAACGCGAAATTGCGGGCATCAGCCGGCCTCAGGCGCTGATTCCGGCGTCACCCGCTCATTGAGCGGGCCTACCGGCCCGATTCCGGGCTCGGGAACAAAAAGCTATTTCCAGGGAGACGGACCGGGCTTGTTCAACAACCGGTTCAGATCGTGGCTCGCTTCGCGATCACGATCTAACCTTAATCGTTGGGGGACGTGAAATTGGTGCTTCGTTCACGCGTCGGCCGTTCGGTCAAGGCCTTGGACTGACGAAACCCGGCCCGCCAACCCTGACCGTA
>CAYTAY010000326.1:0-2714 GCA_964435845.1 uncultured Azoarcus sp. | reverse complement strand
GTGTTTAGTCGGAGAGACATACTGTGGACACAAGAACTTCAACCTGATGCCGTGCCGCGTGAGTGCTGCGAAATGGTTAGCCCAGTCCGAGTCAACTGCGTTCACAACCTCCTTCACGGATGTCAGTCAGCGCCAGGATGCACGCAATGACGCAGTCTGGGTCGGCCTGGTTGCTTCGACCGTTGGCGACCATTGGCACATTGGTATCCACAACAAAAGCATTCATCCCGGCAGCTCTTTTTTTCGCTCCATGGCGGCTTTTGTCATCGCGGCCATTTCCCCGAAGTCATCCCCGAAGAAATCCTTAGGCCAGTTTGTGATGTTGCCGAACAGATCCACGTCCAACGCTGTGAGCTGCGAACCCTCGGCACCCGCCTCGCAGAAGTACAAAGCCGTTTCATCGGGACTGACAGCCTGCTCGGCAATCCGCCGCTGAAGTCTGCGCAACAAATGCTCACTGTGACTTTCTACCACAATCTGCACTTTGCGGTTCTTCACTGCGTCAATCAGCACGTCCGCCAGGCCAGACTGAACAGACGGGTGCAAGTGAATCTCAGGTTGCTCCAGCAGGATGATGGAGCCTTCGGGCGCATAATAGCAAAGCGCCAGGACCGGCAGGATCTGTGAAACGCCAAATCCCACATCCGTAATCAGGACTTTTGCTGATGAAGGCGTCTTCTGCACCACGACTTGGTAGATACTACTGTCTTGGGCCACGGGTTCCATGGAGAAGGAGTGAATCAGCCCCAGTTCCTGCAGCCAGCGAGCCACCCGCTGTTCGAGTGTCAGGCGTTTTTTTCTGTAGCCCGGAGATATGTCCGCGCCGCGCGCTCTTGCCGACAACATGGCATCAATCACACGTTCGCCGCGGCGCCCCATATCCGCCGGTTCCGATCCTTTCCACGCGTAGTACCGCTGGGGAAACTCTCGCAGCGGCCCAAGATAGTAGATCTGGCTGAAGAGGTTCTCAAACGCCAATTGCAGTTGGGACAAAAAGCCAGCATTCTGGTAGTAAGCATAGACCTGATCAGGGAACCCGTAGAATTTTACTGGCGCAGGTACGTCCCAAGCCCGGCCTTGTGTGCGCACAAAGCGAAGTCCGCCGCCATCGCTGGTTAGCTCGTATTTGCCGCCACTTGACCCCTTACGTCCGAGCCTGAACTTGTGATTGGGCAGGCCGTATTCCAGGTAGGACACCGCCAGACGATCCGAACCGTTCTCACCCAGTTCACATTCAAACGCCAACTGCTGGGTTGAGAAGAGTGTTTGGGTATTGTCCTCCGGACTTGTTACCTGAAGTTGCTTAGGGAGGTTCCATTGCACCGCGAACTTCATCGTTCCTGGCCGCATGTGACCACGCACCACGTCTCGGAAACTGCCCAGGTTGGTCAGGCTCTTCTCATCGCCAAACTCCAGCACCTGCGCCCGGTCGGTTGATTCGATTGTCTGCTTGAGCATGAGAAGCAGTTGCAGGATGCTCGTCTTGCCCGAACTGTTGGTTCCGAAGAGTCCTGTGATGGGCGCCAAGCGCATCGCGTCAACAGATTCCCAGGATTTGAAGTTCGTAAAACTGAGTGCAGTAATCATGACGACCCTCCTTCACTTGTATCAAACAACTCGGGTTGGGCTTTTCCCGTCGGCCTGCCCTCGCGCGCCAGCCGCGTGATCTCCGGCCAACTCTGTACAAGACTATTATACGCCAAAGCTTCCGTGGCGCGCTTCTTGCGTTCGCAGATCGTGTAGAGCCGATAGGCCAGCTCGCGGGCCGGCTCGGCCGCACTGCCCAGCTTGCCGGCCAGCGCGGCCGCGGCTGACTCGCCGCCGGCTTCGAGCACGCGCACGAGCTGATGCACGGCCTCCCAAGCGGTCAGGCGCTTGTCGGTCGCGGGATCCCAATCCGCGGGCAGTTCGGTCGGCTTGAGCAGGCGCACCTTGCCGTGGCTCGATTTCAGGATGCCCGCTTCCACCATGCCGGCGACGCTGGTGTTCTTGGCCTTGGAGAGGGTTTCGGCCACGCCGAATTCGCCCTCGGCGAAGCCGGACCCCTCGAACCAGGCCAGCGCCCAACGCGTGTCCGCGTCGAAGTCGCCCTCCTGCTCGGCCAGCGCCTCGTCGAGCGTCTGGTTGATGAGCGCCAGCGCCTCGCGCACGGTGAGCGGCCGGCCCGCGGCGTCGAGCACGCGTGCGTAGCGGGTGTAGACCGCCATGCCCGGCCCGATGGCCGCCTGCGCCAGGTCCACCGGCGCGATGTTGCCGCGTTGGAGATGAACCAGCGCGACGGGCAGCTCGGCCTTGAGCGCGGTCTTGAACTCGCGGCGCGTGGCGGTGGGCGCGTCGGCCCGCCGTTTGCGGCAGACAAGGATGATGCTGGAAGCGAGGGCGTTGGTACCCATTGCAACCATGCGACCTGAACCTTCCGTTCGCATTGGCCATGTGCCGCTGATGGCGAAGCCCGCTTTGATGACCGCGGCGAGAAAGGTATCCCATCCTGTATTGGTCGTGCCTTCGCTACTGTCGCTTTCTGACTGCTTGAAGGCATAGTAAATAGTGACCGGGAAGGCAGGATGTGCCTGTTCGGCGAGGCGGCGCATCGCCTGCGTCATGCCGTCGAGGAAAAATGCCTCCGCCTTCTCCTTGCTGCCGTGTCGGTAGGGCGTGGCGACCAATTCCTCGGCTTTGGGCACCGCAAGCGTGGCGAAGAGATCGGGAAAGAT
>CAYTAY010000325.1:0-2739 GCA_964435845.1 uncultured Azoarcus sp. | reverse complement strand
CTCAGGCGACTCGGGCTTGGTCCAGGGGCTCACGGCAGATTCGCCCGGCAAAGCCGAACTCCTACACGAGGCTTCTCAACATGATGGCATTCATGCAATCGCCCTGGAGAAGATTTTCGCGGAGCGGGTGGCGGCACGCGAGGGCTGGCAGGATGTGCCCGCGGTGCGGGATGGCGAGGTGCATGAGATCAAGCCGGCGCTGATTCTCGTCCCCGGTCCGGTGGCGATCTGCGAGGGTTTGCCGGCGCTGGTCGATGCGCTCGAACGCCGGGCGGCGCGTCAGACCGCTTCGTAGCCCGCTTCTTCGATCGCTGCGCGCACGTCGGCCTCGGACACGAAGGCGCTGTGTTCGATGGTCGCGGCGCCGGTGTCGAGGGAGATTTCCAGATAGCCGATGCCGGGCAGGTCTTGAATGGCGTTGGTTACGAGGCGCAGACATTGTTCGTCGCGCATGCCCTTGATGGTGAGTCCGGTCATCGGCATGGGGAGGTTCTCCTTGGCTTGGGTGTGAATCGGGGGCGTGATAGCGTGCCGTATTGATGGCGGCGGGAATGGTTTGTGCCGTCGATGGTCGGAGCCTCTTTTACGACGGGGAGTTTCAGATGGCAACAGTGGTGGTGACCGGAGCCAGTCGCGGTATCGGCCTGGAGTTGTGCCGCTTGTACCAGAACCGCGGCGACAGCGTGGTGGCGGTATGCCGCAGCATGACCGACGAGTTGAAGGCCCTCGGTGTGGAGGTGGTCGAGGGCATCGAGGTGGCGACGACGGATGCCGGCAAGCAATTGGCGGCGGCGTTGGCCGGGCGGCGAGTCGATGTGCTGATCAACAACGCCGGGGTGTTCGGTAACAACACGCTGGGCGAGATCGATTTCGATGACGTGTTGCGCCAATACATGGTCAATGCGGTGGCGCCGCTGCGCATCACCGAGGCCTTGCTGACGTCGCTGGGCAAGGGCAGCAAGGTGGCGATGATCACCAGCCGCATGGGGTCGATCAGCGACAACGGCTCGGGTGGCTATTACGCGTATCGCATGAGCAAGGCAGCGCTCAACGCGGCGGGCGTGAGTCTCGCGCGCGATCTGGCACCACGCGGCATCGCAGTGGCCCTGCTGCACCCGGGTTTCGTGCAGACGCGCATGGTCGGCTTCGCCGGCGACATCACCCCGCAGCAGGCGGCGGTGGCCCTGGCGGCGCGGATCGACGAGCTGGACCTGGCGAGCAGCGGTTGCTTCCGTCATTCGAACGGTCAAAATCTGCCCTGGTGAGTCAGGCTCGCGAATCCAGCAGCCTTTCCAGGGCGTCGATGTCGGTGACTGGTGGCAGGCAGTGGTGGCCGCGGCACAGCCAGGCGGTGGCGGAGTCGCCTGCAGGCTTGTCAAGTGCCGGCGGCAGCCCGGGCGTGCCGGTTGGCAGGGCGAAGACCATGGCGTCGGGCTGGTGGCGGGTGGCGAGGCGACGCTGCCAGGTGGCGATGGTGTGTTGCGGCCCGCGCAGCACGATGATTGCGGGTGGCGCCAGCCGTTCGGCCAGGGCCAGCGCAAGGCTGGCAGCGCCTGATGGATTGCGATCGAGCGCGCCATAAAAGGCCTGGAGACAGCGTTCGGAGGCGTCGAGGTAGCGGGTTTCGCCGGTGATGAGGCCGAGCCGAGCGAGTACCCGCGCGGCGACGCCGTTGCCCGATGGCGTGGCGTTGTCGTGCATCGGCTTGGGGCGCTGGATCAGGTGTTCATGGTCGTGGCGGGTGAAGAAGAAGCCGCCGCCGGCGCGATCTTCGAAATTGTCCAGCAAGGTATCGGCTAGATCCTCGGCGAAGACGAGGTCGGCCTCCTCGAAACGGGTCTGCATGGCCTCGAGCAGGCCCTCGATCATGAAGACATGGTCGTCGAGGTAAGCGTTCAGCCGACCCTCGCCGCCGGCACTGGTGGCGTAGAGTCGCTCGTCGCGCCAGTGATGGTTGCGGATGAAGTCGATCGCGTCACGTGCGCTGGTTGCCCAGTCGTCGCGGTCGAATACCCGCGCGGCGCGCATCATGCCCGCGACGGTGAGTCCGTTCCAGCTGGTGAGGATTTTGTTGTCGAGTCCGGGTGGCACGCGCATTGCACGTTTGGCCAAGAGCCGCCTGCGGGCTTCGTTGAGGCGGCTGACGGCGTCGTCCAGCGTGATGTCAAGCCGGCTCGCGACCGCTGCCAGCGGGGTGGCCACGGCCAGATGCCAGTGCTGGTGTTCGAAGTTCGGCGCGACGCTGAGGCCCCAGTGGGCTTCAGCCACCGCGAAGAGCTCGGGTGTGAGCTCTGCCGAGACCTCGTCGCGAGTCCATACGTAGAAGCGCCCTTCGACACCCTCGGAGTCGGCATCCAGCGAGCTGCAGTAGCCGCCTTGCTGGTTTTGCAATTCGCGCATCAGCCATTGTGCGGTTCGCTCGGTGACTTCGCGGTAAAGCGGCTGGCCGCTGACCTGCCAAGCTTCGGCGCTGAGCCCGAGCAGCGGCCCGTTGTCATAGAGCATTTTCTCGAAGTGCGGGATCTGCCAGCGGTCGTCGGTGCTGTAGCGGTAGAAGCCGCCGCCGAGTTGGTCGAAGAGTCCGCCTTCGGCCATGCAGGTGAGCGTGTGCAGCACGATGTCGCGGGCATGCTCGTCGCCGCCGCTGTGCCAGCGGTGGAACAGGAATGCCAGGTCCGTAGGGTCACATCGTTACCCACTAAGCCCCAGGCACTGGACAACCGCCGCCATCTCTGATTC
>CAYTAY010000324.1:0-2782 GCA_964435845.1 uncultured Azoarcus sp. | reverse complement strand
GTGATCGATGATGAGTGCCTTAATCAACCGCTGCACTTCTTTGTGCGAGAATGTTACCGGGAGAAGCACCACGGAACACATGGATGTGAAGCGTCTGATCGTAATCCAGCACTCGATGACCGGCGGCACTCTGCAGATGGCCAGGGCCTTTGTCACCGGCGCGGCTGCCGTGTCTGGTGTCGAAATCCTCTGCCAGCATGCGCGCGAAACCGGCCCGGAAGATCTGCTGGCCGCCGACGGCTACGTGTTCGCTGGCCCGGAGAACCTGGGCACGATGAGCGGCCTGCTCAAGGACTTCTTCGACCGCTGCTACTACCCGGCTCTGGACCAACTCAACGGCCGCCCCTATGCCACCCTGGTCTGCGCCGGAAGCGACGGCCAGGGCGCGGCAAGACAGATCGAGCGCATCGCCAACGGATGGCGGCTTAAGACGATCGCTCCGCCGCTCATTGTAATCACCCATGCCCAGACACCGGAGCGCATTCTGCAGCCCAAGTGCATCGGCGAAGAAGAGCTTCGGCAATGCCGGGAACTGGGCGAAGCCTTCGCCACTGCGCTGGCGCTTGGCGTGTATTGATCGGCGGACGACAGTAGGCGCTCTGCTGCGGGCGAGGCCGAATTCGCGGCCCACGCCGCTCCCACCCAGCCCACAGACGCATCCACTACCTGTAGGAGCGGTGTAAGCCGCGAACTGGCGGGCGTTTTCATCATCCCAGCCCTGCTCTCAATCCCAACTGGCCAGGACAATTGACGTCGATCGGCAGAGGCTGTTGACGCAGGGCACCCGACCCAGTGCCACGGCGTGATCCACTGATTATCAGCCAATGAAGGTCCGGACAAGCCAATGGGGGAGCGAGCGGTCGACGCCGGCGTCTCGGCTTCAATAGAATCCGCTCCGCCCGTCCGACGCCCGGTGCCGAAGAAAACAAATGGGCAAAAAGCCATGTCCGGACGTAAAGTGTGTCTCCCCCTACCTTTTGGAGCGATGAGTGATCGTTCTCGACCTGAGTTGCGAAAATGACCATGCTTTCGAGGGCTGGTTTGCCTCGGCCAGTGCGTTCGAGTCGCAGCTCGAGCGGCGACTGGTCGAATGCCCGGTCTGTTCTTCGACCCAGGTGGTGCGCAAGCTGAGCGCGCCGTATGTGAATACCCGAAGCTCGGCGGCACGCTTGCCCGCGCAAAGGCCGCCGAGCGAACCGGCGAAGACGGCTCCGGCTCCGGCTCCGGTTTCAGTCCCGCCACCAACCCAGGAGGCGGTGGTTGCGGTGATGAAGGTGCTCAGACAAATGGCAAGCAGCTCCGAGGATGTCGGTAAGCGCTTTTCCGAGGAAGCTCGCCGCATCCACTATGGCGAGGCCGAGGCGCGCAGCATCAAGGGTCAGGCATCTGCCGACGATGTCGGCGAACTAATCGAGGAAGGCATCATGGTGGTGCCGCTCCCGCCCGACGAAAGCGACCTGCACTGATCATCGCTGGCGGGTGCAGTCCCTGACGATCAAGGGCACCCACATCTCGTCGGCACTCAATCCGCCATGCACGCCCAGCATCTGGTGCACCGACTCTTCCTCCCGCGGATCCCAGATCGTCCATCCGGGCTCCATCAACAGTACGTGGCTGCCTATGCGCTCGCACAGCAGGGGGTGATCCACCCCCTCGCCCAGCAGCCCTGCCGCGACAAGATCCTGCGCGCCAACCAGGCGGGCGATGCCGGCGAGCTCGGTGCTCACCCAGGCCCTGAAGGCCGCTTCGGCGCCGGGGCGTAGCGCGCAGAATGCGGCACGACGTTCGCCCCACATCGGGCCATCCAGCAGTTCGAGGATCTCCGGCCAGGCATCGAGGCGGACAAAACGCTCCGGTGGCGAGTCGATGAAACCATGATCCGCGCAGGTCACAACGGTGACGTTTTCGCCGGCAAGCTCCTCCACCATGCGTCGATAGGCCGAGTCAACCCGCCAGAACTCGGCCAGTACCTCGGCAGCGTTGCAGCCGAACTCGTGGCTCAGGGTGTCGAACTCCGCGTAATAGGCATGGACGAAGCCGCCCCCTTTGCGCCGCAGCGCCCGGCTTGCGGCCACCACCGAATCCACCAGGTGTTCCAGATCGATATGCGGCAGGATTTGCGCGCCGCGGCAGTGGCGACGCGAGAAAGGCGAATCGGCAATGTAGGCGGGCAACAGCGCCACCGAGGCGCGTCGACGCTGCTCGAACAGGTTCGAATAGGGGAAGAAACTCTTGAGCATCGCGCGATCGGTGCGCAGCCTGTGCCCGGCGCGGTCGTTCAGCGGAAGCGGTGCCACTACCCCGCCGAATCGGCGATCTCGCACGAACCAGCCGTTGAGCCCATGGGTGCGCGGTGTATGCCCGGTCAACATGGTCGTGACCGCACTTGCAGTGGTCGAGGGAAACACTGAAGTGAGCCGGCAGGCACGGTCTGCAAGCAAGGCTGACCCCGCGCCGAAGCGCTGCAGATAACCATCACCGAGGCCATCGACGAGCAGGAACATCACGACGGGTGCGTCGCTCGGATCCAACCCCCCGTTCTGCCCAGAGAAACACCAGTCTTCGCCATCTAGAAAGCGCGCAAACGACGACACCAGGCCGAAGATGCCGCCGTCACCGTAGTCGGGCAGCACGCTGTTTTGCGGCAACCGGGGGGTAGAGCTTTGCATGATCACAGGGCAGTGAACGACGAAAGGAAGGCCCGACGACTTTCCTCTCGCGTGACCTTGGAGCGGGAAACGAGGCTCGAACTCGCGACCTCAACCTTGGCAAGGTTGCGCTC
>CAYTAY010000323.1:0-2803 GCA_964435845.1 uncultured Azoarcus sp. | reverse complement strand
GCATAACCGCGCCGCGATCGAAATTCAGCGCGGCTGCACGCGCGGCTGCCGTTTCTGCCACGCGGGCATGGCCTATCGCCCGGTGCGCGAGCGGCCAGTGCAGGAAGTGTTGGAGGCGGTGGACAAGATGATTGCGAGCTGCGGCTTCGAGGAAGTCTCGTTCCTCTCGCTTAGCTCCAGCGATTACACCCACATTAGTGAGCTGGTCAAAGCGGTGGTAGACAAGCACGGCGCGGACAAGCTGAGCATCGGCCTGCCCAGCCTGCGCATCGAATCGTTCTCCGTGGACTTGATGAACCTGCTGGAAAAAGGGCGCCGGCGCAGCGGCTTCACCTTTGCGCCCGAAGCCGCGACCGACCGCCTGCGCGATGTCATCAACAAGCCGATTGCCACCGACGAACTGCTCCAGACGGCTGAAGAGGTGTTCAGCCGCGGCTGGACCACGATCAAGATGTACTTCATGATCGGCCATCCGACGCAGACCGACGAGGATGTGAAAGCCATTGCCGACCTGGCCTGGGCGGTGATGCGCGTGGGCCGCCGCCTGATCGGCCGCAAGGCGAAGGTGCGCGTGGGCGTCAGCACGCTGGTGCCCAAGCCGCACACGCCCTTCCAGTGGGTGCCGTTAGAGGCCGAGGAGACGGTGCGCCGCCAGATCGCCTATTTGCAGGACAGCCTGCGCGGCGTTGGTTTTCATTTCAACTGGAACAACCCGCGCGAAACCCTCATGGAAGCCTACCTCAGCCGCGGCGACCGCCGCCTGGCCGATGTCATCGAGCGCGCCTGGCAGCTCGGCGCCAAATTCGACGCCTGGGGCGATCAGTTCCGCGACGGCGCCTGGATGCAGGCCTTTGCCGAACAGGGGTTGGACCCGGATTGGTATGCGCGACGCGAACGCAGCACGGATGAAGTGCTGCCCTGGGATCACATCAGTCTGGGCCTGAACAAGGAATTCCTGATTCAGGAGTATCGCCACAGCCAGGTCGGCGCGGTGATTGACGACTGCAGGGATCACTGCTTTAGCTGCGGCATCCTGGGTCAGTTCAAGGAACAGCGCCGCGGCACGGACGAGGAAGCCTGGGGCTGCCCGGCGTTGGGCAAACAGGCGCAGCACAATCAACCGGTGAGCATCATGCCCATCCCGCTCTACATCAACCCCGACATGAGTCCCGACCTGGCCGCGCAGTTCGGCCCGCGCGTGCCGCAGCTGGCTGGAGGGACGGTCAGCCAGCGGTTGAACTGACCCATTCATTTTCTCGACCGTCCAATTTTCTCTACTGGTTTCTTATCAAGCCACACAGGGGCGAGTTAGCAACTCGCCCTCTTTTTGATTCCCGGCCGGTTCCCGTCAACTTCCCGCCGCGGCGGGAAGTGTTCTCTTGGCAGTCGCCCATGCCTCGGGGGCACAACCGTGGATGAAAATGTAGCGCAAGCCGCTGGCTTGCGTCGTTGGCGCGGGGCGCTGCAATCCGGAGGATTGCGCTACAGGGCTGTTTTCAAAGCAGTCGCCCATGCCTCGGGGGCACAACCGTGGATGAAAACAGGCGATCCGTGGTGATCCTTGTTCATCTGCGGCCTATTTTTGGGCTAGGACGAAACGATCACAGATTGATAGATTCATTACGTTACGCCAGCCATTGCGTTGCTACACTCATCCGGCATCGAAACATCCCATTGATCCAAGGAGACATTCATGGAACCGTTCCTCGGTCAGATCACGTTGTTCGCCTTCAACTTTGCCCCGCGCGGTTGGGCGCCTTGTGCAGGTCAACTGCTGCCCATCAACCAGAACCAGGCCTTGTTCGCGCTCATCGGCACCAATTTTGGGGGCGATGGCCGCACAACCTTCGCCCTGCCGGACTTGCGCGGCAAGGAGCCCGTGTCATCCACCCAGTATTGCATCGCCCTGCAGGGAATTTTTCCGAGCAGGAACTGACGGAAAGATGTTCCATTAAGAACCGTTCAACCGAAAGGAGTTACCCATGGACCAACCGTATATCGGTCAGATCGAACTACTGCCCTTCACCTTTGCCCCGGAAGGCTGGGCGGTGTGCGAGGGCCAGCTGCTGCCGATCAGCGAAAACGAAGCCCTCTTCTCGTTGATCGGAACCACCTTTGGCGGCGACGGACAGACAACCTTCGCCCTACCGGACCTGGGCGGTAAAGAGCCTACCCCCGACTCGCACTACTGCATCGCCATTTACGGTGTTTACCCATCTCGGTCGTAGCGTGGTAGATCACCACCGAAAAACCTGCGACCCACCAGGAGTTGTCCATGAGCCACAGGCTCACCTCGGCAGATGAGAATGGCTCATGGGCACCAGCGCATGAGCAAAGGAGACTCACATGGAATCGTTTCTCGGTCAGATTGAATTATTCCCCTATACCTTCGCGCCCCAGTACTGGGCGCCCTGCGAGGGCCAATTGCTGCCGATCAGTCAAAATACAGCCTTGTTCTCGCTGCTAGGCACTAATTTCGGCGGCGACGGCAAGACGACCTTCGCGCTGCCTGATTTGCGCGACAAAGCGCCCATCCCGAACACAGGCTACTACATCGCTCTCCAGGGTATCTACCCGCCGCGACCATGATTTTGGCGTTTGGCAGCGCTCTTTTCCATGGACAGGAATTCCAAGTTTGAGCGATCTTTCAACCACATAGAACACAAAGATCACAAAGACGCCGCCAATCCGCGACTCTTCTGCCGTTTCTTTGTGTTCTATGCGTTCCTTGTGGTCAAGTATGTGTTACATTAGGAATTGCTATTCCATGGATGCAAGCGCAAATCAGGCTGGCGGCGCGGGG
>CAYTAY010000322.1:0-2812 GCA_964435845.1 uncultured Azoarcus sp. | reverse complement strand
CTTGATCGGACCGAATGCGTTTTCGATGACTTCCTTCTGCTGCTGGTTGTGCTTGGCGTAGTAACCTACCGCAGGCGCCGCGGCAGCCTGACGACTGACCAGCAACAGCTTGCGCTTCGGGCCGAGCACGTTCATCAGGTGCTGGCGGGATGCGAGCCAGTACCAGGCGCCCTGGTTGCGGGGTTCTTCCTGGCACCACACGACTTCCTTGGCGTTCGGGAAGGCGTCGATCGCTTCCCCAAAGGTCTGGGCGGGGAATGGATACAGTTGCTCGATACGGACCAGCGCGATGTCCTTGATCCCCTGCTCGCGACGGTATGCCAGCAACTCATAGTAGATCTTGCCCTGGCACAAGACCACGCGCTTGACTTTTTTGGACTCAAGCTTATCGGTTTCCCCGATGACCGTCAGGAAGCGCCCCTTGGACAGATCATCCAGGGTACTCACCGCTTCCTTGTGGCGCAGCAGCGACTTCGGGGTGATGATGACCAGCGGCTTGCGCAGCTTGCGAATCATCTGGCGTCGCAGCAGGTGGAATATCTGCGACGGATTGGTCGGCACGCAGACCTGCCAGTTGAACTCGGCCGCGTTGTTGATGATGCGCTCGAGGCGTGCGGAGGAATGCTCCGGCCCTTGCCCTTCGAAACCGTGCGGCAGCATCAGCGTGAGGCCGCACAGACGCCCCCACTTGGCTTCGCCGGAACTGATGAACTGGTCGAGCACGACCTGGGCACCGTTGACGAAATCGCCGAACTGCGCCTCCCAGACCACGAGCTGGTTCGGCTCGGCAGTGGCGTAGCCGTATTCGAAAGCCATGACCGCTTCTTCGGACAACACCGAGTCGTAGATATGGAAACCACCCTGCCCGTCCTGAATGTACTTCAGGGGCACATAGCTGCCGTGATCCCACTTCTCGCGCTTCTGGTCGTGGAGTACCGCGTGACGGTGGAAGAAGGTGCCGCGACCGACGTCCTCGCCGGAAATCCGCACTCCATAGCCCTGTGCCACGAGGCTGGCGTAAGCGAGGTTCTCGCCCATGCCCCAATCGAACGGAAGCTCGCCCTTTCCCATGGCTTCACGGTCAGAGATGATCTTCTTGACCCGCGAATGCAAGGTGAATTCGGCCGGCAGCGTGGTCAGGCGCTCTGACAGACGATGGATCTCCTGCACCGGAATCGCGGTGTCCGCCTCGTCGGTATACGGCTGTTTGAGGAACGGAGTCCAGTCGACCGCGTACTTGCTGCTATGCCCCGAAAGCACCGGGTTGTAAAGCAACTCGCCGCGATCCAGGTGTTCGCGGTACTCGCGGATCATGTCGTCTGGCTCGCCGGGCTGGAGCGTACCCTCGGCCACCAGGCGATCGGCGTAGATCTGACGCGTACCCGGATGCTTGGCGACCTTGCGGTACATCAACGGCTGGGTGACCATCGGCTCGTCCTGCTCGTTGTGACCGAGCTTGCGGTAGCAGATGATGTCGACCACCACGTCCTTCTTGAACTCGTTGCGGAATTCGACCGCGAGCGCGGTCACCAGCGCAACCGCTTCCGGGTCGTCGCCATTGACGTGGAAGATCGGCGCCTCGACCATCTTGAAGATGTCGGTGCAGTACAAGGAGGAGCGGTAGTCTCGCGGGTCCGACGTAGTGAATCCGATCTGGTTGTTCACCACGACGTGAATCGTGCCGCCAGTGCCGTAACCACGGGTCTGGGAGAAGTTGAGCATCTCCTGGTTCACGCCTTGGCCCGCCACTGCCGCGTCGCCGTGGATCAGCACACCGAGCACCTGTTTCTTCTCGGTGTCCTCGCGACGCAGCTGACGCGCGTAGACCGAGCCGGCGACTACCGGGTTGATGATCTCGAGGTGAGACGGGTTGAACGCCAGCGTGAGGTGCACCGGGCCGCCCGGGCTCATCACGTCGCTGGAGAAGCCCATGTGGTACTTGACGTCACCCGAGGACAGATCCTGAGCCGATTTGCCCTCGAACTCCGAGAACAGCATGCTCGGCGACTTGCCGAGGGTGTTGACCAGCACGTTCAGACGACCACGGTGGGCCATGCCGATCACGATTTCCTGGGCACCGAGGCTGCCGCCGACGCGGATGATCTCGTCCATGGCGACAATCATCGACTCGCCCCCTTCGAGCGAGAAGCGCTTCTGACCAACGTACTTTGTGTGCAGATAACGCTCGAGCGACTCCGCCGCGGTGACACGCTCGAGCACACGCTTCTTCATCTCGACCGAGAAACGCGGAGTACCCCGGATGCTCTCGAGTCGACTCTGAATCCAGCGTTTCTGCTGGATATCGGCCATGTACATGTACTCTGCACCGATCGAGCTGCAATAGGTTTGACGCAGGGCCTCGAGAATTTCCCGCAGCGTCGCGCGCTCGGTCGAAAAACCGTGGAAGGAGCCGACGTTGAAGCTCTTGTTGAGGTCGGCCTCGGTGAAACCGTAATAGGACGGCTCGAGCTCGGCGATCTCGGGACGCTCGGTCCGCTTGAGCGGATCGAGATTGGCCCAGCGGTTGCCAAGAAAGCGATAGGCATTGATCAACTGCAGCGTGCTGACCTGTCCCTTGTCCGGCTCGGCAGCGGCAGCAGTGCGCATACGGCCCTGCTTCGCGATCTGCGCAAAAGCCTCGATGACCGGGCTGTGCGCGACGTCACGAACCGCTGCGCCCGCCTGCGCCTGAAGCTTGTCGAAATACTCTCGCCATTTCTCATCGACCGAAGAGGGGTCGGCAAGATAGTTCTCGTAGAGTTCCTCGACGAACGGGGCATTGCTCCCGAACAGATGTGAGGTATTACGTTTT
>CAYTAY010000321.1:0-2813 GCA_964435845.1 uncultured Azoarcus sp. | reverse complement strand
GGGCCCGAACGGACCGACCGCGAGAGGCGGCTTGTTCCCGTCGTCAAGCCTGCCGAAACCGGTGTACGCAATGTTCCCTCCCGCGGACACAAAGTCATTCGTACTGAAGAAGGTCCCCGCGGGCTCGATCTTGGTCTTCTCCCACTCCGCCATCCACACCACCTCGGCGGTGACGTTGTCGGTCAGCTCCTGCGATGCCCAAAGCATGCCGATCGGCGTCAGGCCTTCCTTGAGCTCGGAGCCCGGCACGCGCAGGCGGCTGACATTGACCGGGTTCAGGATGTTGATGCCGTTCTGGATGAAGGTACTTTCACCCCAGCTCACCACCTGGCGACCGGCGCGTACATTGAGCGCACGACCACCGACGTCGAAACGGCCACGCACATAGGCGTCGAGCAGTTCCGCATCGCGGCCGAGCTCGCTGCGCGCGGCGTTGGTCATGCCGCCCTTGTGCATGAAGGCATGGTCGTAAAAGTAAGTGCCGCGGAAGAAGGCGCCGAAATTCCGGTAGTTCAACTCGAGGTCGTGCGTGGCCTTGAACGCCAGCGAGACCATGTCGCCCTTGTCATACTTGAGGTTGCCGTCGTCAGAGTTGGGGTCACGCGAAGTGCCACCGTTGGCGATACTGATCAGCGAGGCTTCGCGGTTCTGCATCCGCCACAGCCCACCCACCGACAGGGTGGTATCGAAGCTGCCTGTCACCTCGCCGCTGGCGCTGGTGAATTCGAAGGCGTGCACGCTGGCAGGCGCAGCGAAGGCGAGCACGACGGCTGAGGCCAGGGTGCTCAGTGCCAGTGCGGGGCGATGCGATGCTGCTCGATGCTTGATCCGACTCATTTGACTCCTCCTCGGTGGCAACCCCGCACTCTGTAGCGGGCGGGTGTATCTGGGTGCTGCAATCAAATGCATCCGCAGACGGCATCCGGCCGTTTGCGGCGCCCAAGGGCAGAGCATGCGCAGAGGCAACCGCGCTGTCTCCTCGGGATAAACACTTATCTCTTTGGGGAAAGACCGCATCAACCGATTGATACCTGCTGATGGGCGCATCCATTTTTCTAATTCAAACGTTTGTTTGAATACTACAAACTCCTGCGCTCAAGTCAAGCGGGGAGAAGGAAATTTTCCACATGGCACGATCTGCTCAGGCGCTCAAACCGCTGCGGATTTGACGCCGGCCGGCCCTGCCAACAGAATCCGCTGCCGGCATCCGCCCTTGCCCTGCGCCCAAGCCGAACTGGACCCCCTGATGAGACGCGCCCCCTCCGCCGCCCTGCCCGGCCCCGAACCCACCGAACGCCGCGACTGGCAGACTCTCAAGAGCCTGATCCCCTTCATCTGGGCCTACAAGGGCCGGGTGCTGTTCGCGCTCGCCTGCCTGGTCGCCGCCAAGGGCGCCAACGTGTCGGTGCCGCTGGTCTTCAAGCACCTGATCGACGGCCTCACGATCACGCCCGAGCAGGCCTTCATCGTCGTGCCGGCCACGCTCCTGCTGGCCTACGGCGTGCTGCGCTTCTCGACCTCGCTGCTCACCGAGTTGCGCGAGGTGGTGTTCGCGCGCGTGACCCAGCAGGCGGTGCGCGAGATTTCGCTGCGCGTATTCCGCCATCTGCACGCGCTGTCGCTGCGCTTTCATCTGGAACGCCAGACGGGCGGGCTGACGCGGGACATCGAGCGCGGCACACGCTCGATCGGCTCACTGATCAGCTACACGCTGTACTCCATCCTGCCCACGCTGATCGAGATCGGCATGGTGATCGGCATCCTGCTGGTGAGCTACGACGCCGTGTTCGCGCTCATCACGCTCAGCGCGCTGACGATCTACATCACCTTTACCGTGAAGGTGACCAACTGGCGCACCGCGCTGCGACGCCAGGCCAACGAGCTCGACTCCGCCGCCAACGCGCGCGCGATCGACAGCCTGATCAACTACGAGACAGTGAAGTACTTCAACAACGAGGAATTCGAGGCCAGACGCTACGACGAGCAGCTGCAGAAATGGACCAAGGCCCAGGTCACCAACCAGTATTCGCTGTCGGCGCTCAACGTCGGCCAGGCGGCGATCATCGCGGTCGCGGTGACGGCGATGATGTGGCAGGCGGCGATCCGGGTGGCCAGCGGCGAGATGACGATCGGCGACATCGTGCTGGTGAATGCCTTCATGATCCAGCTCTACATCCCGCTCAACTTCCTCGGCGTGCTCTACCGCGAGATCCGCCAGGCGCTCACCGATATCGAGCGCATGTTCGGCCTCATGCACACCCAGCGCGAGATCGCGGACGCGCCCGACGCGCGCACGCTGCCAGCGGGCCCGGCGAGCGTGCGCTTCAAGAACGTGAGCTTCGCCTACGACGCCAAGCGGCCGATCCTGTTCGACGTCGATTTCGGCATTCCGGCCGGGCACACGGTGGCGGTGGTGGGGCACTCGGGCTCGGGCAAGTCCACCCTCGCCCGCCTGCTCTACCGCTTCTACGACGTGCAGGGCGGCGCCATCCGCATCAACGGCCACGACCTGCGCAACCTCAGCCAGGACAGCCTGCGCGCCGCGATCGGCATCGTCCCGCAGGACACGGTGCTGTTCAACGACACCCTGTACTACAACATCCAGTACGGCCGTCCCGGCGCCAGTCGCGAAGAGGTCGAGGCCGCCGCACGTGCGGCACAGCTGGAAGACTTCATCCACCAGCTGCCCGACGGCTACGAGACGCGGGTCGGCGAGCGCGGCCTGAAACTGTCCGGCGGCGAAAAGCAGCGCGTGGCGATCGCGCGCGCGCTATTGAAGAACCCCGCCATCCTGATCTTCGACGAGGCCACCT
>CAYTAY010000320.1:0-2821 GCA_964435845.1 uncultured Azoarcus sp. | reverse complement strand
CTGAGATCGCCATGTCCTCGAAACACCCCATCATCGCAGTGACCGGTTCGTCCGGTGCCGGCACCACGACGGTCAAGCACACCTTCGAGGCGATCTTCCACCGCGAGAACGTCAACGCCGCCATCGTCGAAGGCGACAGTTTCCATCGCTACACCCGCGACGAGATGCGACGGCTGATCGACGAGGCCGAGGCACGGGGCGAGCGCGGCATCAGCCACTTCGGCCCGGATGCCAACCTGCTCGAGGAACTGGAAGCCCTCTTTCGCGGCTACGGCGAGTCGGCGGTCGGACGCAAGCGCTTCTACATCCACAACGAAGAACAGGCGATGCGCTGGAACCTGCCCATGGGCACCTTCACCGAATGGGAGGACCTGCCGGTGGGCACAGACTGCCTGTTCTATGAAGGCCTGCATGGCGGTTTCGTGACTGACGCCATCGACATCGCCCGCCATGTCGACCTCCTGATCGGCGTGGCGCCGACGATCAACCTCGAGTGGATCCAGAAGCTTCACCGTGACACCCGGGTGCGCGGCTACTCCATGGAGGCGGTCCAGGATACGATCCTGCGGCGGATGCACGACTACGTACACTGCATCGTGCCGCAGTTTTCGCGCACCCATATCAACTTCCAGCGGGTGCCGGTGGTGGACACCTCCAACCCCTTCATCGCCCGCGACGTCCCCAGCCTCGCGGAATCGATGGTGGTGATCCGTTTCCGCGACCCGCGCGGGATCGACTTTCCCTACCTGCTCAATATGATCAGCGACGCATTCATGTCGCGCGCCAACTCCATCGTGATCCCGGGGGGCAAACTCGATCTGGCCATGCAGCTGATCCTCACGCCGCTGATCTGGAAGCTGATGGAGAAACGGCGCAAGCTGGTGTGAGCTTCAAATCCGTGCTTACCTGAGTTGGCAGCCCCCCTGGATGATGCGGCAGCTTGCCGTGCGCCACCTTGCTACGTTTTCGTCGAATACCACCCGTAGAGACTCGACACGCTTCGAGCAACCTTTCCAGCGCGTGCGAAACTACCCGGAACCCCTTGTTTCGGCGATAATGCTACGCTTTACACGCCTGCACCCGCCTACCATGTCCAACGCCCGCTGCATTACCCCGCCCGCATTCAACCCGCTTACCGGCGCAATCCGCGCGCTGGCAATGGATGCCGTGCAAAAGGCCAAATCCGGCCACCCTGGTGCGCCGATGGGGATGGCGGAAATTGCCGAGGTGTTGTGGCGTCGCTACCTGAAGCACAACCCGGCCGATCCGAAATGGGCCGACCGTGACCGCTTCGTCATGTCCAACGGACACGGTTCGATGCTGGTCTATGCCCTGCTGCACCTCACCGGCTACGAGGTATCGATCGACGATATCAAGAACTTCCGCCAGCTTCACAGCAAGACGCCGGGTCACCCCGAGTATGGTTATACCCCGGGCATCGAGACCACCACCGGCCCGCTGGGTCAGGGCGTCACCAATGCAGTGGGCATGGCGATCGCAGAGAAGGTGCTCGCGGATACCTTCAACCGTCCCGGCCACGAGATCGTGGATCACCGCACCTGGGTCTTTCTCGGCGACGGCTGCCTCATGGAGGGCATCTCGCACGAAGCCTGCTCGCTCGCCGGCACCCTCGGGCTCGGCAAGCTGATCGTCTTCTACGACGACAACAACATCTCTATCGACGGCCATGTCGACGGCTGGTTCAGCGACGACACCCCCAAGCGATTCGAAGCCTATGGCTGGCAGGTCATCCCCAACGTGCAGGGTCACGACGCCGACGCGATCGACGCCGCAATCCGCGAGGCGATGGCCAACACCGGGCAGCCCACGCTGATCTGCTGCAAGACCATCATCGGTGCCGGCGCCCCGAACAAGCAGGACAGCCACGACGTACACGGTGCCCCGCTGGGCGACGCCGAGATTGCCGCCACGCGCGAGTTCATCGGCTGGCCCCATGCCCCGTTCGAGATTCCGGAAGACGTGCGCAGCGCCTGGGATCGTCGCGAAGCAGGCGGCGCCGCACAACGCGAATGGCAACAACGTTTCGACGCCTACACCGCAGCGCATCCGGAACTGGCCGCCGAGTTCCGGCGCCGCATGGCCGGCACGCTGCCGCGAGGCTGGGTGGATCATGTCGAGAACGTGCTCGCGGCAGTCACTGCCAAGGCCGAAACCATCGCCACCCGCAAAGCCAGCCAGAACAGCATCGAGGCCTTCGCGCCCGCCCTGCCGGAGCTCATCGGCGGCTCGGCCGACCTCGCGGGCTCCAACCTCACGCTATGGTCCGGCTCGAAGGGCGTCAGCCGCGAGGCCGGCGGCAATTATCTGTATTACGGCGTGCGCGAATTCGGCATGGTCGCCATCGCCAACGGCATCGCCCTGCACGGTGGATTGATCCCCTACACCGCGACCTTCCTGATCTTCAGTGACTACGCGCGCAACGCGATCCGCATGGCCGCGCAGATGAAGCAGCGCCAGATCTTCGTGTTCACCCACGACTCGATCGGCCTCGGCGAAGACGGGCCGACCCACCAGCCGGTTGAACAGGCCGCCTCGCTGCGCCTTATCCCTAACCTGGATGTGTGGCGCCCTTGCGACACTACCGAAACCGCAGTCGCCTGGGCGTGCGGCATCGAACGCGCTGACGGCCCTTCGGCGCTGCTGTTGTCGCGCCAGAACCTGCCTTTTCAGCAGCGCGACAGCGCACAGGTCGCCGCCATCCGCAGCGGCGGCTATATCCTGTCCGAGGCTTCAGACGGCGCACCGAAAGCGGTGATCATCGCCACGGGGTCAGAAGTCCCCTTGGCGCTCGACGCGCAAA
>CAYTAY010000319.1:0-2864 GCA_964435845.1 uncultured Azoarcus sp. | reverse complement strand
CTCAACCCCTTGGAGCGCCGGGCGATGCTCGACAAATTGCGCCTGGGCGACCTAGGGCTGATTTTTGTCGCGCCAGAGCAGTTTCGCAGTTCGACATTTGCCAACGCACTCAAGCATCGCGAGGTGGGTGCATGGGTGTTTGACGAGGCCCACTGTCTGTCCAAGTGGGGGCACGACTTCCGTCCAGACTACCTTTACGTTTCACGCTTCATCAAGGCGCGACAGAAGGACAAGCCCTCGCCAGTATTCTGCTTCACGGCCACGGCCAAGCCGGACGTCGTGGACGATATCTGCGCACATTTCGAGAAGCGGCTCGGTTTCACACTTGATCGTCTGGAAGGCGGAGTCAGCCGAGAAAACCTGAACTATGAGGTCCGCCCCGTCCCGGTGCAGGCCAAATACGGCGAGGTGTTGCGACTATTGCAGGACGCCCTGCGCGAAGACGGTGGCGCCATCGTGTTCTGCGCGCGTCAGAAGACGGTCGAGGAGCTCGCTCAATTCCTGAAAGAGGCTGGACTGGCCTGCGGCCATTTCCATGGCGGTATGCTGCCCACTGACAAGCGCACGGTACAGGAGGCGTTTCTCGCGGGTACCCTACGCGTGATCGCTGCGACCAACGCGTTTGGCATGGGGGTGGACAAGCCGGACGTTCGCCTGGTGATCCACCTTGATACGCCAGGTTCGCTGGAGAACTATCTGCAGGAAGCGGGTCGTGCCGGACGCGACCAGGCACCGGCGCGCTGCATCCTGCTCTATGACGAAGCGGATCTGGACGTCCAGTTTCGCCTTCTGAAAAACTCCCGACTCACTCAGCATGACATCGGGGCCATCCTGAAGGCGCTGCGCACCATCCAGCGCAAAGACCGCAGCGATGGCGAGGTGGTAGTGACCAGCGGCGAGATCCTGCTTGAGATCCCTGAAGCACACCGTATCGACCCGGACGCGAGCGACGCCGACACGAAGGTGCGAATCGCCGTTGCCTGGCTCGAGGAAGCGCGGCTGCTTGAGCGTCACGAGAATCGCACCAATGTGTTCCCCGGGAGCTTGCTGGTGGCGAGCGAGGATGAGGCGCGGGCGATTCTGGAAAAGAAGCTTGGCCCCAACACCGACATCCAGCCTTATCTGCGGATCCTTGGCATTCTCATCCAGGGCGAGGATGACGAGGGGGTGTCCACCGACGAGCTGATGTTGGCAACGGGCCAGGACTCCAGAACGCTCCAGCACATGCTGCGCGAACTCGATCGTTGGAAGCTGCTGTCGAACGATACCGAGATCGGTGTGACCTTCTACCGCGATCCGGATACGGCTCAGCGGCTGGATGAACTGGCGCGACTGGAGAACGCCCTTGTCGCAAACCTGCGAGAAGCAGCGCCCGATGCTGCTGACGAGGGCTGGCAGGTTCTGAATGTACGCCACTTGTGCGACACCCTGAGACGTGACGCTCAGGTCGACTTCGACCCGGAACGGCTCACGCGTTTGTTGAAGTCCTTTGCAGAGCCGTTCGGCGAAGGGCCGGGTAACCGAGGATTTTTTGCATTACGTCCGCACACGGCGGAGACCCGCTACATCAAGCTGCTCCGCGACTGGCGAGCAATTGACACCATCCGGGAGCGCCGCATGCGGCTGGCCGGTGCACTCGTCGCCGATTTCCAGCGTCGTCGACAAGGCAACACGCTGCTCGTCACCTGTAAGCAGGGGGAGCTCGAAATCGCGCTGCAGAGCGACACTACGCTAGCTGATCTCGACGTATCGAAGTGGGACGCAGCGCTGGCTGCTGCCTTGCTGTACCTCGACGCCAACGAGGTGCTGCACCTGGCGCGCGGCAAAGCGGTGTTCCGGTCTGCGATGCGCATCGAGCTTGATGCCGAGGCACGCCGTCGCCAGTTCAAGAAGTCTGACTATGCGGAGCTCGCCTTGCACTACAAGGACAAGATTGTCCAAGTACATGTCATGGCTGAATACGCCAAGCTCGCAGCGCGCAAGATCCAAGCGGCGATGAACTTCATCGTCGATTACTTCAGCCTGGACCGCGCCGAGTTCGTGCGACGCTACTTCGCCGGGCGCAAGGACGTGCTTGAGATGGCGACGACTGAAGCTGCCCATCGTCGCATCCTCACCGAACTTGCCAATCCTGAGCAGCAGGCCATCGTCGCCGCACCACTCGAAGGCAACCACCTTGTGCTTGCCGGCCCCGGTTCGGGCAAGACGCGGGTGATCGTTCATCGCGTGGCCTGGCTACTGCGCGAAAGCATGGTGCTTCCTGCTGCGATCATGGTACTCGCCTACAACCGCTCAGCCGCGAATGAGATCCGCCGTCGCCTTTGGGCGCTCGTAGGCGCCGATGCGGCTGGCGTTACGGTACAGACTTTGCACGGTTTGGCGATGAGACTGACAGGGACAAGCTATGCCGTCGCGCTCGAACATGGCGAAGCGGTAGATTTTGGCGAGGTGATTCGCAAGGCCACGCGCTATCTAAGCGCAACCGAAAAAGGCGATGACGCCGACCTCGGCCCGTCCATCCTTCGCGACCGGGTGCTTGCTGGGCTGCGTTTCCTCCTGGTCGATGAGTACCAGGACATCAATGGCGATCACTACGATCTCATCAGCGCGGTTGCAGGGCGAAGCTTGAAGACCGAGGAAGATCGCGTTTCGCTGATGGTGGTCGGCGACGACGACCAGAACATCTATGCCTTCGATGGTGCCAGCGTGCGCTACATCCGACAGTTCGAGACCGACTACGCGGCACGTCGCTACACGCTGGTCGAGAACTACCGCTCGTCACGCCACATCATCGATTCTGCAAACCGGGTGATCGAGCGCGCACGCGATCGGATGAAGTCGGGACAGGCTATCCGTGTGAACCA
>CAYTAY010000318.1:0-2869 GCA_964435845.1 uncultured Azoarcus sp. | reverse complement strand
CGGCTTGAGTTCGATCTTGGCGATCGCGTCGATGAACTTGGCCGAGGTGCCGAAATGGGTCATCCGCTCGGCGTCGGCGTAGTCGAACAGGATGCGTCCCTTGCCGATGAAGGGCGAGCCGTCGTAGAGCAGCAGCGTAGCGCCGGCAGCCAGGCCGGACACCAGCCAGTTCCACATCATCCAGCCGCAGGTGGTGAAGTAGAACAAACGATCGCCAAGCTTGACGTCACTGTGCAGCCGATGCTCCTTGAGGTGCTGCAGCAGCGCGCCGCCGGCGCAATGCACGATGCACTTTGGCACCCCGGTAGTGCCGGACGAATACATGATGTAAAGGGGATGATCGAAAGGCAACGGCTCGAACGCGATCTCGGTGACATCGTGATACGGCTTGAGGAAGTCCGCGAGCATCCGCGCATGGGCCACACCAGCCAGATCGTGGTCATGATGCACATAAGGCACCACGACTACGCGCTGGAGCGAGGGCAGTCGTGCAGTCGCTTCGGCGAGCTTGGTCATGCAATCCACGATCTTGCCGTTGTACCAGTAGCCGTCGACCGCGATCAGCACCTTGGGCTCGGTCTGGCCGAAGCGGTCGAGCACACCCTGAACGCCAAAGTCCGGCGAGGCGGAGGTGAAGATCGCGCCAATGCTCGCCGCCGCCAGCATCGCGACAATGGTCTCCGGCATGTTCGGCATCCAGGCTGCCACCCGGTCGCCCTTGCCCACGCCCATCTCACGTAGCGCCGCGGCGAAACGGGCGACCTCGCGATACAGCTCGCCGCGCGTCATCCGGTTGATGACCTTGTCTTCGCCCCAGAACACCAGCGCTTCGCGCTCGCCACGGCTGCGCAGCAGGTTTTGTGCAAAGTTCAGCCGTGCATCGGGAAACCAGACGGCGCCGGGCATACGGTCGCCGTGAAGCAGAGCGGTGTCGCCGCGCTCGCCAATCACGCCACCGTCATCCCACACCGAGGTCCAGAACTGCTCGGGCTGACCTACCGACCAGGCATGAAGTGCTGGGTAGTCAGGCAGGCTCAGACCCCATTTCGCTTCGGCAGCGCGCGCAAAAGCGGTGATGTTGGCCGCGGCCACGCGGTCGGCCGACGGCACCCATAGCGCCTGATCGGATTGCTGCATCATGCTTGATCTCCTCGTTTGCTCTTATTGGCATTGAAACTGCAGTTTCCAGGTTCAATCTTTGCAGGCCGCCCGCACTGCTTCCGGCAACGGCGCAGACTTCCCGGTGGCCATTTCCATCCAGACCACCTTGGCCGAGCCCTCGGCGCAGAGGCGATCATCGCCCTCTACGTAGAGCTCGTACCAGGTCATCAGACTACTGCGCCCGGGCTGGCCCACGAACACCCTTATCTCCACGGTTGCCGGGTAGTTTACCGGGATCAGGAAAGTGCAGTCGGCGTTGATGATTACGGCGCCGCTTTCGACGTTAGGGTCGATCGGAAAACCCATGTCCTCGATCCACTCCACCCGCGCCTGTTCAAAATAACGGAAATACACCGTGTTGTTGACGTGCCCGTAGGCATCCATATCCCCCCAACGCACCGCCATGCGCGTGGTGTAGAGCAACTTGCGTTGTTCGGTCATCCTTATCCCCACATTGGCTAATTCAGCGACAACAATGTAACATACGCACCCGTATGTTGTGTCGCACGGCATAGACTGTTACGACAGTGCTCGGTGATGGTACTGTGGTGCTAGTCAGCATGTTTCGAGAAGGCACGTGGTGGTCGCACGAGAATTCGTTTCCTTGAAAACCTCCCATGCGGAACAAAGACCACACGGGCCTGCGTGCGCACGAATTATCCGGGCTAGACTGACACGAAATGACAATGCCGTCGGCGCAATCGTCCAGACGGGCACTTCGAGGAGAAACGCGATGGAACGCGAATCGATGGAATTCGATGTACTGATCGTGGGCGGTGGCCCGGCTGGCCTGGCTGCGGCGATCCGGCTGAAGCAGCTCGCAGACGAGAGGGGCGCCGAGCTTTCGATCTGCCTCATCGAAAAGGGTGCCGAGATCGGTGCGCACTCGCTCTCCGGAGCGGTGCTGGACCCGCGTTCGATAGGCGAACTCATTCCCGACTGGAAGGATCAGGGCGCGCCAATCCTCACCGAAGTGCGCGAAGACCGCTTCATGTTCCTGTCCGGGAACGGTGCGCGAACAGTGCCGAACATGTTCCTGCCGGCCTGTTTCCTGAACCACGGCAACTACATCGTCCGCCTGGGCCATCTTGCCAAGTGGCTCGGCGAGCAGGCCGAAGCGATGGGCATCGAGATCTACCCCGGCTTTGCCGCGGCCGAGGTGCTCTACGACGAAAATGCTGCGGTCAAGGGTATCGCCACCGGCGACATGGGCCTGAACCGTGACGGCACGCCCGGCCCCAATCACGAACCGGGCATGGAGTTGCACGCGCGCTATACCCTGTTCGCTGAGGGCTGTCGCGGCCATCTCGGCAAAATGCTCGAGGAGCGCTTCAAACTGTGCGACGGCGCCGACCCGCAGACCTACGGCATCGGCATCAAGGAGCTGTGGGAGATCAAGCCCGAGCTGCACGAGCCCGGTCTCGTGGTACATACCGCTGGCTGGCCGCTGGAGACCGACACCTACGGCGGCTCCTTCATGTACCACCTCGAGGACAACCTGGTCGCGATCGGTTTCGTGGTCGGGCTCAATTACACCAACCCCTACCTCTCGCCGTTCGAAGAATTCCAGCGTTACAAGACCCACCCCGCCATCCGCCGCTACCTCGAAGGCGGCAAGCGCCTTTCCTACGGTGCGCGGGCGCTGCCCGCCGGTGGCCTGCAGTCGCTGCCCAAGACCACCTTCCCCGGCGGCGCGCTGATCGGCGAC
>CAYTAY010000317.1:0-2906 GCA_964435845.1 uncultured Azoarcus sp. | reverse complement strand
TCTCGGACTGCACCGGAAAGTCGATATTGTCCTTCATCGCCCAGTTCAGCATCTGATGGTGGATCGGCAGGTAGACGATGTCGTCCTGGACCATGCTCCACACCTGGGAGACCATCTCGGCCCGCTTGTCCGCATCGACCTCGCGGGTCATCGCGTCCACCAGGGCGTCGGCATCCGGGTTGGAGTAGCCGGTGTGGTTCCACGAGCCGCCGCGCTCGCTGCGGGTTTCGAACAGGTAGTGGAACACGTAGTGGGAGTCCATCGTCGGCACGCCCCAGCCGAGCAGGTAGAAGTCCAGCTCGCCGCGTTGCAACTCGGCGAAGTGGATGCTGCGCGAGCGGGCGTCGAGACGGACGCGGATGCCGATCTGGCCGAACATGCCGGTGACCGCCTGGCAGATCGCCTCGTCGTTGATGTAGCGGTCGTTCGGGCAGGCCAGCGTCACGGTGAAGCCATTCGGGTAGCCCGCTTCGGCGAGCAAGGCCTTGGCGCGCTCGACCTCCACCGCCGGCACTACGTCGATGTCGGCGCTGTAGCCGTCGACGAAAGGCGCCATCACGATGCCGGCCGGCACCGACTGGCCGCGCATCACCACGCGCTGGATTGCGTCACGGTTGATCGCGATGTTCATCGCCTCGCGCACCCGCTTGTCGGCGAAGGGGTTCTTGCCCTTGACGTCCGAGGTGCGCAGCTCGGGCAGACCCATCTGCATGCCGAGGAAGATGGTCCGGTTCTCCGGTGCCGAGCGCACCACCAGGCCGCGGGCGTTGTTCAGGCGCTCCAGATCCTGCACCGGAGGGTCGAGCAGGAAGTCGATCTCGCCCGACAGCAGCGCAGCGGCGCGGGTCGCGGCGGACTGGATCGGAGTGTTGATGATGCGGCTCACTTCCATCGGGAAGATGTCGCGGCCCCAGTACTCGTCGTTGCGGACCAGCTCGGTGCGCACATCCGGCTCGCGGCTCACGAGACGGAAGGGACCCGTACCGTTGGCATTGCGCACCGCGAAGGTTTCCTCGCCGCCCTTGTAGTTCTGCGGCACGGTGACGTTGTTGGCCTCGGCCCACTCCTGATCCATGACGAAGAGGTTGGTCAGGTTGTTCGGCAACAGCGGGTTCGGGCCGTCAGTGCGCATGTGCACCGTGTGCTCGTCGACCTTGATAACCTCGACAACGCTGGTGAGCAGGCCCTTCATGTCGGAGTTGTCATGCTTGGCGCGCATGATCGAGAACACCACGTCGTCGGCGGTGAAGGGGTTGCCGTTGTGGTAGCTGACGCCTTCACGCAGCTTGAACTCCCACACTGCGGGGTCATCCGGCACGATGTACCATTCGGTGGCCAGGCGCGGCTGCAGTTTCATGCCCTGGTCGCGGAACACCAAGGTGTCATAGACCTGGTGGCTGAGCACATGGGTCGGACCTTCGTTCTGGGCGTGCGGGTCCATGGTCAGCGAGTCACCGGCGCTGGACCAGCGCAGGGTTTCTGCCAGCGCGCTGCCGCAGGCCAGCATCGAGGCGAGCGCGAGGGCAGCGGCTATTTTCGACATTCTCATTCTTGAAAACTCCCGGGGAAGGCGTGCTGGGTATTGCACGCGGGGGTCGTGGAGGGCGAATCGTGCAGCACACGATGCATAGCCCCATTTAATGGGCTAGGGACTCAAAACTCAAGCACGGGTTTTCCCGTATGACGTAAGGTCAAGAGGTTACCATGCACGAAACTGAACCCGTTCGCTGCGGCTGGGCCGGCAACGACCCGCTGTACCGCGCCTACCATGACGAGGAGTGGGGCGTTCCGGTGCGTGACCCCCGGCGCCTGTTCGAATTCCTCATCCTCGAAGGCGCACAGGCCGGGCTTGCCTGGATCACCGTGCTGAAGAAACGCGCGCGCTATCGCGAGGTTTTCGACGGCTTTGACCCGGTTCGTATCGCCGCCTGGGACGACGCAAAGAAGGCCGCGCTGCTAGCCGACCCGGGCATCATCCGCAACCGCGCGAAGATCGACGCCGCCATCGTCAACGCGCGGGCCTGGCTCGCGCTTGAGGCCGAGGGCATCGACCCGGTGCAATGGCTGTGGTCCTTCGTCGGCGGGGCGCCGAAGCGCAATGCCTGGCCCACGCTCGCGGCGGTGCCGGCGACTACCCCGGAGTCCGACGCGATGAGCAAGGCCTTGCGCGCCCGGGGCTTCAAGTTCGTGGGCAGCACCATCTGCTATGCTCTCATGCAGGCGGTCGGCATGGTCGACGATCATGTCGTGAGCTGCTTCCGGCATGGCTGCGCCGACCGATGAATTTCCTCGCCCATGCCTGGCTCGCGGGGGATGACTCGGCGCATCAACTCGGCGGCCTGATGGGCGATTTCGTCAAGGGCCCCTTGCCTGCCGGTTTGCCCGCCGATATTGCAGCAGGCGTGGCGCTGCACCGACGTATCGACGTTTTCGCCGATCGCCACCCAGCCTTTCGGCGCAGTCGCAAGCGCATCTCGCCGGCACGCAGAAGGGCGGCTGGCATTTTGGTCGACATGTTCTATGACCATTTTCTCGCCCGCCACTGGCGGGCATTCCATCCCCAGCCATTGCCGGACTTCACCGCGCGCATGTATGCGCTGATGGACGCCCACCGCCCGGTGTTACCAAGTCGTCTCGCCGGCCTGCTGCCGTCCATGCGAGAGGACGACTGGCTGGCCTCCTACCGCAGCACTGAAACCGTCGCGTTCGCCCTGGACCGCATGGCCCGCCGGCTGAGCCGCCCCGAGCTGTTGCTCGGCGGCGGCGCCGAACTCGACGTCCACTACACCGGGCTGGAGGGCGACTTCTTCGCGTTCGCCGACGACGCGGCCACCTTCGCAGCCGCTCAGCGCGGGTCGCTCAGCGGACCGGAATCACGATAGGCGGCATGCTGATCACGATGGCCG
>CAYTAY010000316.1:0-2914 GCA_964435845.1 uncultured Azoarcus sp. | reverse complement strand
GATCAAGCGCCTGATCGGCGAGGGGGCCACGAGCATGGTCTACCTCGCCTGGGATCCCTTTGCGCAGCGGGAGGTCGCCCTCAAGCAGTTGCACCCGGAGATGCTGCGCGACAAGGATCGCGGGCGCATCTACCGACACCTGCTGATGAACGAGGCCTCGCTCGCCGGCAAGCTGCACCACCCGCACATCGCCGCGATCTACGACGCCTCGGTGCTCGACGACGAAGCCTACGTGGTCATGGAGTATGCCCCCGGCGGTACCCTCGAAGCCTTCACCACCCCGGACAGGCTGCTGCCCTTCGACCGCCTGGTCGAGATCATCTTCAAATGCACCCGGGCGCTGGACTACGCCTTCCGCCACGGCATCACGCATCGTGACATCAAACCGGCCAACATCCTGCTGGTAGACCCCGAGGGACAAGACATCAAGCTGTCCGACTTCGGCGCTGCCTTCCACACCGCGAGCGACACCACCCAGGTCGCCGGGGTGGGTTCCCCGGCCTACATGTCGCCACAGCAGATCCGCGAGATGCCGGTCGACCAGCGCACCGACATCTATTCGCTGGGCGTGGTCATGTACCAATTGCTGACCGGCCGCCTGCCGTTCGAAGGTGAAACCAACTACAGCCTGCTCTATCGCATCGCCAACGAGTTGCCACCGCTTCCGTCGGAAGTACGCGCCGACGTGCCGATCGCGCTCGACACCATCGTCCAACGCGCCATGGAGAAGGAGATCGAGCACCGATACCAGGACTGGAGCGAGTTCTCGCATGACCTCGCGCAGGCGTTCCGCAACCGCAGCCTGACGGCCGACGAGTTCGTCATCCCGGAAACCGAGCGCTTCCAGAGGTTGAGAGGACTGAGTTTCTTCCGCGAGTTCAGCGACGTCGAGATCTGGGAAATCGTGAGCTTCTCCAAATGGGACAGGGTCCAGCCAGGCACGCTGATCATGAAAGAGGGTGAAACCGGCGACCATTTCTGCTTCCTCGCCGAAGGTGAAGCCAGGGTCAAGAAACGCGGCAGACTGCTCAACCTGCTCAGCGCCGGCGACTGCTTCGGCGAGATGGCCTTGTTCTCCGCCGGCGGCGGTGCGCGCTCGGCATCCGTCGAAGCCTTCACCCCGGTCAACGTGGTGCGCATCAGTGCCCGCTCATTGCAGCGCGCCTCCAACACCTGCCGCATGCACTTCTACAAGGCCTTTCTCGAGGTGCTGAGCACCCGGCTGTCGCTGGCCAACGCCCGAATCGCCAATGTCTGAGCGCCACCCCGACCCGGATTTCCTGGCTGCCATCGAACCCGCCATCCGCTCCGCCAGCGGCAACGCCTTCGTGCTGGAGGCGGCCCGCCCGGTCTCCGGTGGCTGCATCAACCAGGCCATCGTCGTCGTCGGCAGCGGGCAACGCTACTTCGTCAAGCTCAACAGTGCTTCTGCGGCCGACCTGTTCGCAGCAGAAGCCGATGGCCTTGCCGCCATCGCCGCCACCGACACCTTCCGAACCCCGGCCGTCATCGCCACGGGCACGACCGACAAGCAAGCCTTCCTCGTGCTCGAACACCTCGACCTGCGCCCCGTGCAGTCCACACAGGACGGCGCACGCTTCGCCGAAGCCCTCGCCGCGATGCACGCAGTCCATGGCGAGCACTTCGGCTGGCGGCGCGACAACTACATCGGCAGCACACCCCAGCACAACACCGAGAGCGACAACTGGGCGCGCTTCTTCGCGCTGCAACGCATCGCCCCCCAACTCGCACTCGCCCGCAGCAAGGGCTTCAACGGCGAACTGCAGCGCCTCGGCCAACGCCTCATCGACCGCATCCCCGCGCTCTTCCTCGACTACCGACCGCGCCCATCACTGCTCCACGGCGACCTCTGGCACGGCAACGCCGCAATGACCACCGACGGCCGACCCGCCATTTTTGATCCGGCGGTCCACCACGGCGACCGGGAATCGGACCTGGCGATGAGCGAGTTGTTCGGGGGGTTTCCGGCGAGCTTTTATTCGGTATACAGCGAGCTGACGGGACCATACTACGATCACCTGAGACGCAGACAGCTTTATAAGCTCTACCATGTGCTGAACCACCTTAACCTCTTTGGAAGCAGCTACCTGCGCGAGACAATTCGCATCGCTTCGCACTTGATCCGTCATTAGGCTGAGAATGGCGAATACGTCGGCTCAAGGCGCACACCTCCTGACATAGCCCTACTCACCTTTCGTCGACAAACTGTTTGCGAATCAAATGGGGGATAAGCAAGCCCATTGGCATTCTCAAATAATGCGATCTGACATACAAAGCGAACTTCGCCAACTCGTTGATCGATCCACTTGGCAGGCCTAACGCAGCACCCAGGCTGCGTATCACGACCTGATCCATCAGTCGCCGTGCCAACGACGACGGCATCGCCCGCTCGCTTTGAAGCAACACACTATCGGGCACTGGCGAGGCGCAGATTCGGACACAATAGCGAAGCGCGTAGTAGAGCGGCCACTCGAGATCAAGCAGCTTTGCGCGCTCCAATAACCTCTCCCAGAAAGACGTTTCGCTGGAAAACTCGCGAATCAGTGAATCCACATCGAAAAGGTCGCGCAACCCATTATCGAAGGTACCTTCGTGGAACAAGTGCGTCGCACTGTGCAGGATCATGTCTTCTGGGCAAAGAACCATGAATCCGGCCAAATCTGGAAGGGGTCTTGCCGAAGACCAGAGCATGTTCACATCGGGACGAAGACGGGCGGTCGGCGGAAGAATCGTATGATGAATATCCAGACTCGTACCGCGTTTCTGGTGTCGCATGGGTGGCAGTTCATGCATCCACTGACGATAGTAGCGCTGATCGTAAGCATTGAGCTTGGTCGTCATCCATCCGTCCTTGGCAAAGGCATGTTCCGCCGTGACGAGACACCCCTTTGGC
>CAYTAY010000315.1:0-2918 GCA_964435845.1 uncultured Azoarcus sp. | reverse complement strand
GCCTGGGTTTGCGTAGCAACCGGCTAAACGCACCCACCAACCACTCTACACCAAATAAAACCGGGGGACATTGACCGCCGTTTTGCTTCGACTGCGGACTCGACGCCGACGTCAGACCGCTGCCGACAGCACCGATGCCCAGGTCGCAACCCCTGCGACAGCAAGCAACACCACCGTATGAATCAGGACACGCATTTCGTCTCTCCTCGAAAAGCCCGTCGCCAGCGAGCCGGCGACGGGGGGCAAGTCTTACTGCTTTTTCGCGACCACGTCGCCATCGGCGTCGATCGCCAAGGTATAACCGAGCGACACATGGTGATAGCGGCCAGTGGCGTGTTCATTGTGGATGGCAAAGCCGAAGTTGTAGCGCTTGCCGGATTCCAGCGCGATGTTGCCCACACCGCCATCGGCCAACTTGCGCTCGAACACCACCGTCCAGGTGTCGCCGTCGAGCGAACCTTCCGCGCCCACAAGCGAGGTGCCGCCTTCCATGACACGCTCTTCCGCAACAAAACCGTCGAAGGCCTTGTTCTCACCGCTGCGCCACTGGATGAGATCGTAGAATACGCCGGAGTCAAGCGAGCCATCCTTGACGTACTTGGTCTTGCCATCGCTGCCGTCGGGCATGGTGCGCGAATCTGCGTGGCAACTCGCCCAGCAACCACTCTGGTCGGCCATCTCGACCTTGCCCGCGTCGATCATCACCGCGAGCTTCATCGGGTTCGCATCGTCCGCGCCCTTGGCGCTGGCAGCAGGCGGCTGGGTCCAGGTGAAGCGCATGAACAGCGTCTCACCATTGTGAGCGGCCTGCACGCTCACCGGAATCGCGGCTGGCTTGCCGGACACCGGGTTGGGCTCGAGCTTCTCGCCCGAAACGATGATCTCGCCCATGTCCCGGATTTCGTCGGCATGGCAGTCCATACAGGTATCACCCTGTTTGAAGGCCCGGCCGCCGCCATGGCGCGCGCGATCCACCCGGATATCGCCGAGAATCCACTCCATCGGCGAGACGCCCGGATAGAAAAGCTCGATCTCGGTCGCGTCGACTTTGCTCCAGTCGGGCTGTGCTGCAAACGTCACAAAGGGTGCCGCGGCCAGAACAGCGATCGAAGCGGCCATCACGGTTTTCTTCATGTTTCCTCCAAGGCCCTGAACGGGCTCAGCGAATCGGTCAGTTGAAGTAGTCTTCATCTTCCATGTCTTCAGGCAACTGGTGCGCAATGCCCTGGTGACAGACGATGCAGGTGGTGCCGTCTTCCAGGGCTCGCGCATGCTGGCGAGCGGCGCGGGAAGACTGGGCCTCGAGATCCATATAGACCAGGCCATGACAGTTGCGGCACTCGAGCGAGTCGTTGGCCAGCATTCGCCGCCACTCGCGGCGAGACAACTCGAGCCGCTTGGCTTCGAATTTTTCGCGGGTGCTGATGGTGCCGGTCATCTTGCCCCAGAGCTCGCGCGTGGCCTGGACTTTACGCACCATCTTCGGACCCCATTCGCGCGGCACATGGCAGTCGGAACATGTGGCACGCACACCAGTGCGGTTGTTGTAGTGAATGGTTTCCTTGTATTCGGTATAGACGTTGTCGTACATCTCGTGACAACTGATACAGAACTTCTCGGTATTGGTCCACACCAGCACGGTATTGAATCCACCCCAGAAGACCACGCCCACGACAAAGCCGATCAGCAGCAGGGCGCCAAGTGAATAGCTGGTACTGGGTTTCTTGAGTCGGGCTAATAGCCCCGTCTTTGGTTCAGGCGTCTGCTCGGCCATTTTCGTCACTCGTCAGGTTGTCACGTGTTCGTTTTCTGCCCCTGCCCGCAACACAAGCCAAGGCCTTTCATTTGCCGGTCTCTGCCTCGCGCTCCTCCCCGTGCTCCAGGGTGAGCAACCACGCGACCAGTCGCTTGATGTCCTCTTCCGGCACTCGCCGGTTGGGAGACATGGAATCGTCCCCCCAATTGCCCCTGCCACCATCACGCACCGTGACGATCAAGCGGTCGAAGGCGGTTTCGTCGTCGCGATAACGCGCTGCGACATCGCGCCAGGCCGGACCCCGTACTGTCTGATCCACGTCGTGGCAGTTGAAGCAGCCCCGCTTCCAGGCCAGTTCGACCATGGCCGCGTAGTCTTCGTCAGCCGCCAGGGTGGCGGTGGCGAACAGGCTGAGAATCAACACGACGGCGTGCTTCATGTCGGAGTCCGGTGGCGCTTGCCCCCTCGCGACGCCCCCGAAGGGGCATATCGCGCGGGAGGCTCAAGACCGATGATCAGGTCTTGTGGTTGGTACGGTTAAAGACGTTGAACTTGCCGGTCGGGGCGTACAGGTTCTCGACCCGGGCCTTCTCTTCCAGCGTGTTCGCGTCGAAGATCACCATCGCGCCGTTCGGCTGCAAGCTGTCACCACGGTTCCAGATCGACACCCAGACTTCGGTACCGTCCTTGTTGAACTCGAAGTGCACCGCAACGTCACCAGTACGCTCAGCCAGCCTGACAGTCTTCACGACTTCACGAGTTTCCTTGTCGATGATCTTGAAGGACTGCTGCACTTCTGGATCCGGGTGGATGGTCTGGTCGATCCAGACGTAATTGCTGTTTTCGTGCTGACGGATGAACAGGCCCGGACCATCGGTATCGACCTCGTAGCAGATCTTCCATGCATGATCCGGATGGTTGATCGGGTCGTTGCCCCAGACGGTCATCTTGCCGACACCGAGGTGAGGCGTGCCGCCCACTGGACCGCAGGTCGGATCAACCCAGTTCGCGCCCGGGCCCGGGTGCGGCAGGGAGTCGACCTCGATCAGCGCCTCGAGCTTGCGCGTCTTGGTGTCCATGATCGACATGATGTTGGAGGCGTTGGACGCGATCTGGAAGTAGCGACCGGTCGGATCGAAGAAGCCGTCGTGCAGATACTTGG
>CAYTAY010000314.1:0-2919 GCA_964435845.1 uncultured Azoarcus sp. | reverse complement strand
ATCCCAAGAAGGAATTCGACGCGATGCTGACCGCCATTCGCGCCGGGCTGCTGTCTCGCTCAGAGGCCATCTCGGCCTTCGGCTACGACGCCGAGGACATCGACCGCGAGATCGCCGCCGACAACCAACGTGCCGATGAGCTCGGTCTGGTCTTCGACTCGGACCCGCGCCACGACAAAGCGCCTCTGAGCACTCCCATGAATGCGGCCGCCACGGTGGCCGTGCCGCAAGACCCACAGGACAACTGACATGCAACTCATTCATCTGGCGTCCCGGCTCGTTGGGACGCCGCTCCTCATTGCGCGCCCCAAACTCGATGTGATCCTCTCAGTGCTGGGTTCCCGCATCGGCTTGCCCGATCTGGACATGGCCATACCGCTGCCCACGCCGCGCCAGAGCGCCACATCGGGTCAGGCGGGCATTGCCGTCATCCCGGTGGTCGGCACGCTGGTCAGACGTTCGATGGGTATCGAAGCCGCCTCTGGCTTGATGTCCTACGGCGAGATCGAAGCCCGACTGAACGCCGCGCTGGCCGACCCACAGGTGGCGGGCATCCTGCTTGATCTGGACTCGCCCGGCGGCGAGGCCTCGGGTGTGTTTGAGTTGGCCGAGCGCATCCGCGCTGCCAGCACCATCAAGCCGATCTGGGCGCACGCCAACGATGCCGCGTACTCGGCGGCTTTTGCCATCGCGGCTGCCTGCCAGCGCCTGACGCTGTCGCAGACCGCCGGCGTCGGGTCGATTGGTGTGATCGCGCTGCACGTCGACCAGTCGGTGAAGGACGCCAAGGACGGCCTGAACTACACCGCTGTCTTCGCGGGCAGTCACAAGAACGATTTTTCCCCGCACGAGCCACTCACCCCCCAGGCCACCACCGCGTTGCAGACCGAGGTGGATCGCCTGTACGACATCTTCGTGAATCAGGTCGGACAGATGCGCGGAATCGATCCGGATGCCGTGCGCGCCACCGAGGCGGGGCTGTTCTATGGCGAGCAGGCGGTGGCAGCAGGCCTCGCCGACGCGGTGATGCCGTTTGATGCGGTGATGACCGAGTTCACCGACGCGTTGGCTGCCAAGCAGCGGTTGGCGCAGCCTGGCGTGGCCCGCGCCTCGCCGCGAAGCCTGTCCACTCAATCCATTTCAAACCCGCCCCGAAGCAAACCTTTCACCCTGGAGAACACCATGACCGACCCCAAAGACGACCACGAAAACCCGAGCGATCCGGTCGACACCGCCCCACAGGGCGACCAGCCGCAGACCGACAGCGATCCGCAACCGACGCCTGCTGCCCAAGCCGCACTGGCGCAGTCCTTTGCCAGCGGGCGCGGCCAAGCACAGGCCATTGCAGAGATGTGCCTGATCGCGGGCCAGTCCCAACGCACGGCGGAATTCCTCGCAGCAGGCTTCTCGGAAGCGCAGGTGCGTCGCGCCTTGCTCGACGCCCGTGCCGACCAACCCGAAATCGCCTCGCGCATCACCGCCGATGCCGGTACTAACCAGCGCCCGGAAAACAGTCCGGTGGTCGCTGCCGTCAAGAAACTCACCGCCTAGGAGTAAGCCATGCCCGCTATCTCTCAACCCAAGAACCTCGGCGACCTGCTGAAGTACGAAGCGCCGAACCTCTACTCGCGCGACCAGGACACCGTCGCGGCCGCGCAGAACTTGCCTCTGGGCACAGTGGTGGGCCGCGAAACGGCTACCGCCAAGCTCAAGGCCCTCGACCCGGTCGCCACTGACGGCACGGAAACCGCCGTCGGCGTGCTCGGCAATGACGTCGACGCCACGCTGATCGACCGTGAGGACGCGATCTTGATCGCCCGCCACGCCATCGTCGCGCGCGGCGCATTGGTCTGGCCGACCGGTATCAGCTCTGTGCAGAAGGCTGCTGCCATCACGCAACTCGGGGCATTGGGTGTCCTCGTCCGCGATAGCGCCTGACCCCGTCTCAACGATCCGTCTCACTCCCCCTGAAACCCGCCGCTGGCGGGTTTCGTCATTTCTGGAGATCCCAAATGCAGAACCCTTTTGAAAACCCCGGCTTCTCGATGGCAAGCCTGACGGCCGCCATCAACCTCCTGCCCAACCGCTATGGGCGGCTGGAGCAACTCAACCTGTTCCCGGCCAAGCCGGTGCGCACCCGGCAGATCATCGTCGAGGAGTACGCCGGTCGTCTGAACCTGCTGCCCACCCGCGCGCCCGGTTCGACCGGCACGGTGGGTGAACGTGGCAAGCGCAACCTGCGCTCCTTCGTGATCCCGCACATCCCCCACGACGACGTGGTGCTGCCCGAGGAAGTGCAAGGTCTGCGCGCCTTCGGTTCCGAAACCGAAATGGAAGCCATCGGCGGTGTCATGGCCCGCCATCTGGAGACCATGCGCAACAAGCACGCGATCACTCTGGAGCATCTGCGCATGGGCGCGCTCAAGGGCAAGATTCTCGACGCTGATGGCAGTGAGCTCGTCGATCTGTTCGACGAGTTCGACATCACTGCGCAATCGGTGTCCTTCGAGTTTTCGACGGCGGCCGACAACGGGCAAATCAAGACTGCCTGCCTCGAGTTGCTGGGCCTCATGGAAGATGGGCTCACCGGCGAGTTCTCGACCGGCGTGCATGTGCTGTGCTCGACCGAGTTCTTCCGGGCACTGACCACCCACAAGGAGGTCAAGACCGCCTACCAGAACTGGCAGCAGGGCGCAGTGCTGATCAACGACATGCGCTCGGGCTTTAGCTACAGCGGCATCACCTTCGAGGAATACCGCGGCCAGGCGTCCTTTGTGCAGGCCGACGGCACGCTTGGGTCGCGCCGCTTCATTGCCGCAGGGGAAGCCCATGCCTTCCCAGTCGGCACGGTGGATACCTTCGCGACCTACTTCGCGCCAGCGGACTTCAACGAGACCGTGAACACCATCGGCCAGCCGC
>CAYTAY010000313.1:0-2941 GCA_964435845.1 uncultured Azoarcus sp. | reverse complement strand
TCGCCGAGACATCGCGCTCATGGCCCAAGAGTTCGGGCGCGGCATCCAGGGATTGTTTCAGCTTGGCAAGCGACTCGGCCTGCGGCGGGCGTAGCGACAGGCGGCCCGTGATGTGGTTCTGTACGCGGGCGTTCATGCTTGTTCCCCCTTTTTCTTGTTCGGTAATGCCTTCCTGCTTTTCTGAAGCTGCTTGACCGGTTGCGCGATGGCGTCCTCAAAATCTCTGTCCACCGGTGACGGCAGATCGCGAACCCGAGCCCGGTATTCGGCATACGCCGCCTGTGCCTTCGCCAGCGCCGTATCGGCAGACACCTTGCCCGCGTGGGTCAGAATGTCCTTGCGCGTCAGACGCAGGAAGTTATCCAGTTCCTGCGCCCAATCGCGCATGGTCATCGGTTGGCGTGCCTGGGCCTGTAGCTCCGCCACTTCGATGTAAGCGGTGACGATACGGTTGAGCGTGTCCAGTTCATCGGCATTGAGGTAGTTTTTCGCAATGCCCACATCCGCTTTGCGTACCGGCGCGCCTCGATTGGCCCCCGTCCAGTTCGTCAAACCCATGTTCGGCGCTTGTGCGTCCACCCGCTGCACGATCAACTCCGCCGCGGTATGGCCGTGCGCGGCCCAGTGCATTTTGTTCTGCACTGTGGCGAAGAACTGCTTCGAGGTTTCCGTGTTCGGGTCGTAATCCATGCTGGTGGCGTAGATGTCCAGCACCTTGCGCCAGAACACCTTTTCCGAAGAGCGGATGTCACGGATGCGTGCCAGCAGCTCTTCAAAATACTCAGCGTCATCACCCCGCTTGAAGCGCTCGTCGTCCAGCAAAACCCCCTTTGACAGGTAGGTCTTGAGCTGCTCCGTGGCCCAGCGGCGTAATTGCGTGCCTCGATGCGATTTAGCCCGGTAGCCCACTGCCAGCACCATCTCGAGGTTGTAGTGCTTGAGGCTGCGGCTGACCTGCCGTCCGCGCTCCTGGCGAACTTGTAAGTACGGCTTACAGGTTGCCTGTTCCGCCAACTCCCCGGACTCGTAGATGGCGCGGATATGCTGAGTGATGTTCTGCGATGAACATTGGTACAACTCGGCCAGTTGCGCCTGCGTCAGCCAGATACCGTTATCCTGAAAACGCACCTGCACTCGGGTCTGCGCATCCTCCGTCTGGTAAAGCAGGAACTCGCCTTGCCCGGTCATTTGTGCAGCCGATGGCTGCGCCATTCCGCCGACGGGAAAGGGCTCTGAAACCGTGGATTTCTTCGCCATCACGCCTCCTCGCCGGCATCGCCAAACAGATCGGGCACGCGTGCAGCTTCTCTTCCTCTTCCGCGTGCGGAAGAGGGTCGGGCAGAGGGCGCATTCCGTGCAGGCTCCGGTTCCGGCTCCGCCATCGGCAGGTTGGCTACATTCAGGCTGTAGTCGTCATGGCCCCACTCGCAACGGGCCAGCACCATCTTCGGAATCTTCTTCAACGTCAGGTTCGGCCAGCGCTCCGCCGCTTTGGCCGCCGTGACTCCGTGGAAAGCGGCGCAGCACACCAACAGGCTCCGCTCTGGGCCGACTTCATCGGCCAGGGCTTGCAGTTGCTCAGCGGACAGGTTCTGGGTGGTGACATAGATGAAATCGCGCTCGCTGGAGTGGCCGTGCTGCCACCAGTGCGTTTCCGACGGCGCGTAGTTGAAGCCTTCCAGCTTGGCCAGCGCCTCGGCCAGTTGCGCAGCGTTGTATTCTGGATTGATGACCGGATTGCCCCAGCGGTCGCTAACGATCAGGCTGGGGGCAAGACGGTAATAGCGGAAGCCGCCGCCGCCTTGCCAGTTCACCGCCTTTGAGATGCCGCCCTGGTCCTCGGCGTCGATGATTGTTTTAAGGCGCGGAATGATGTGAGTGTGGCAGTGTTCGCCCAGCTCCACCATGATCCAGCGGCGGCCCATCTTGTGCGCGACCGCGCCGGTGGTGCCGGAGCCGGCGAAAGAATCAAGAACAAGGTCGCCAGGTGAAGAAGCTAGCGTCAGCACCCGATGCAAGAGTTTTTCCGGTTTCGGGTTTTGGAAGACATCCTCTCGATCACCGAACATCTTCTTCAGGTCAATGCTCGCCTCCTTATTACTGCCTGCTTCTTCATGCGTCCACCAAGTGTTGGCGGTTAGCGCATCATCCATTTCAGCCAAGAATTTCTTAAGCATCGGGCGGCCATCGCCACTCTTTCCGAAAGTGATACGCCCGTCGTTCAGCCAGGTTAGGTACTGTTGCTCGTTGCACCTCCAGTAGCGTCCCTTGGGAGGAAGAAAGATGCCGCCTTTCGGCCCGCGAATCTCAAACTGCCCCGCGGCATAGAATTTTCCTGCCGACAGGTTTTCCGCTTTCCATGGGCCGCGTGGGTCGTTATCGGGATTGCTAAAGGTTTGCTTCTGCTCTTCTGTTCTTGGGAGCTTCCCTACGCGGAACGTGTTCACATCCCTCGCGTAGCAGAAGAGATGGTCGTGCGTGTTCGATAAGTGCTTTGCTGTCTGATTAGACGTATAGGCCTTCTGCCATACTACGTTGGCAACAAAATGCGCCCGACCAAATACCTCGTCGCACAACACCTTCAAATAATGCGCCTCGTTGTCATCAATGGTGATCCAGAGGGATCCATCCTCCGACAGCAAGCGCCGAATGATCTCCAGCCGGTCGCGCATCAGCCCCAGCCAGATCGAGTGCTCCAGCCCGTCGTCGTAATGCGTGAACGCGCTGCCGGTGTTGTACGGCGGGTCGATGAATACGCACTTCACCCGGCCCGCGAACTCCGCCTCCAGCGCCTTCAGCGCCAGCAGGTTGTCACCGAAGATCAGCCGGTTGTCGAAGATGTCGTTGTCGGAAACGCGATGCCTGGCGTGATAGGACTTCTCTGGATCTTCGAGCAGGATGCGCGGCTCCAGCTTGGGCCGCTTCTCCTTCCCGATCCAGG
>CAYTAY010000312.1:0-2992 GCA_964435845.1 uncultured Azoarcus sp. | reverse complement strand
CCGGCGACAACATCGTCACCTCGAGCACGCTGTACGGTGGCACCTACAACCTCTTCGCCCACACCCTGCCGCAATACGGCATCGATGTGCGCTTTGCCGACTACAGTGACCCGGACTCGTTCGAGGAGCTGATCGACGCCCGCACCAAGGCGGTGTTCTGCGAGTCGGTCGGCAACCCGTTGGGCAACGTCACCGACTTCGAGCGTCTGGCCGAAATCGCCCACCGTCACGGTGTGCCGCTGATCGTGGACAACACCGTGCCCTCGCCCTATCTGTGCCGGCCGATCGAGCACGGCGCGGACATCGTGGTGCATGCGCTGACCAAATACCTCGGCGGCCACGGCAATTCCATCGGCGGAGTCATCGTCGATTCCGGCAAGTTCCCCTGGGCCGAGCACAAGGAGAAGTTCCGCCGCCTGAACGAGCCAGATGTCTCCTACCACGGTGTGGTGTACACCGAGGCGCTCGGTCCGGCGGCCTACATCGGACGCGCACGGGTGGTACCCCTGCGCAACATGGGTGCGGCGATCTCACCGTTCAACGCCTTCCTGATCCTGCAGGGCATCGAGACGCTGGCGCTGCGCATGGACCGCATCTGCGACAACTCGCTCAAGGTCGCCGAGTTCCTCAGGGGCCACGCCAGGGTCGAATGGGTGAATTACGCCGGCCTGCCGGACCACAAGGACCACGCCCTGGTGCAGAAGTACATGGACGGCCGCGCATCCGGCATCCTGAATTTCGGCGTCAAGGGCGGCAGCGCAGCCGGCGCGCGCTTCCAGGATGCGCTGCAGCTGGTCACCCGTCTGGTGAACATCGGCGACTGCAAGACGCTCGCCTGCCACCCGGCCTCGACCACCCACCGCCAGCTCGGCCCGGACGAAATGGCCAAGGCCGGCGTGTCCGAAGAGATGATCCGCCTGTCGATCGGCATCGAGCATATCGACGACATCGTCGCCGATCTCGATCAGGCGCTCGCAGCCGCCTGATCGCTCACCCTGCCCCGCCCGGCACCAGCCGTGGCGGGGACGGAATTGGAAACGCCGACGCTCAGCCGTCGGCGATTTCGTTCATGAAGCGCGCCAGACTCACGTCCAGACCGGTAAGGCCACCGGCGTCGTGGGTCGACAAGGTGACCTCCACCCGGTTGTATACGTTGAACCACTCGGGGTGGTGATCGAGCTTCTCGGCCATCATCGCCACCCGCGACATGAAGCCGAAGGCGGCATTGAAGTCGGCAAAGCTAAAGCTGCGGGTGATCGCATCCCGCCCCTCCAAGGCTGTCCAGCCGGCAAGCTCCTGCATCGCGGCCTGTCGTTCGCTGTCGGTCAGCTTCTTCGTCATGGTGCATGTCTCCGTTGTTGGTCAAGCGCTACGACAGACGCGCCGGAGCGGGGTTCATCCGGCTCCGATAAGGTATGCTCGCTCCCTGTTTGAACGGAGCACAGCATTTTGCTGGATTTCTATGACGTCATCGTGATCGGCGCCGGCGCGGCCGGCATGATGTGTGCCGCCGTCGCCGGTCAGCGCGGGCGCAGCGTGTTGCTGCTGGATCATGCCGAGAAACTTGCAGAGAAGATCCGCATCTCCGGTGGCGGCCGCTGCAACTTCACCAACCGCAAGATCACGCCGGACAACTTTCTGTGTCGCAATCCGCACTTCGTGCGCTCGGCGCTGGCGCGCTACACGCCGCAGGACTTCATCGACCTCGTCGAGCGCCACGGTATCGCCTACCACGAGCGTGAACACGGTCAGCTCTTCTGTGACGATTCCGCTCGCGAGATCATCCACATGCTGCGTACCGAATGCGATTACGGCCAGGTCGAATGGGCCATGCCGGCCGAGGTGCGCGCGATTGCCGCCATCGACGCCGCCGCCCGCTACCGTCTGGACACCTCTCGCGGCCTTATCGGCTGTGAGAGCCTGGTCATTGCCTCTGGCGGCCTGTCGATTCCCAAGGTCGGCGCCACGCCCTTCGGTTATCGCATCGCGGAGCAGTTCGGTATCCCGATGGTGCCGCCTAAACCCGCGCTTGTACCACTCACGCTACCGCCCGGGTTGCTGGCCGAACTGCAGCCCTTGTCCGGCGCTTCGCTCGATGTCGTGGCTTCCTGCAATGGAGCGTTTTTCCGCGAGGCCATGCTGATCACGCATCGCGGCCTGTCTGGCCCGGTAATCCTGCAGATCAGCAGCTACTGGCAAGCACAGGCGTATGAAGACAGTGACTGGGAGCCGGTAAGCATCGACCTGTTGCCAGGCATCGACGCGCTCGACTGGTTGCAGCAGAGTCGCGCCGAGCGCGCCCTGCTCGCCAACCTGCTCGCGGAACGCCTGCCTCGACGCTTCGCCCATGCCTGGTGCGCCTTGCACGGGTGGGAAAAGCCGGTGCGACAGATGTCGCAGCAGGAGCTGGAGGCTGCCGCGCGCGCGCTGAGCGACTGGCGGATCATCCCGTCCGGCACCCAGGGTTACGCCAAGGCCGAAGTCACTCTCGGTGGCGTCGACACCGCGGCCTTGTCTTCCAAGACCATGGAGGCACGTGACCGGCCGGGGCTTTATTTCATCGGCGAGGTCATGGACGTCACCGGCCACCTCGGCGGCTACAACTTTCAGTGGGCCTGGGCGTCGGGACACGCCGCAGGCCAGTTTGTTTGAGCAGACTCAGTCGATGGCGCGACGTCTCGCTTTGACGAGCAGCGGCACCAGCGTCACCGCCTGTAGCGCCAGCAGCAGCACGAAGGCCGCCTTCAGCGAGCCGACCATGGTCCACTCCCATCCCTGCAGCAGGTCGAGGATCAGACCCAGCCCCCACTGCACCAGGAAGGCGCCGAGGAAGGCCATCAGGTTGATTGCGGTGCTGACTCGCCCGAAGGCCTCTTTCTGAAAGCTTGACGCGCACGCAATGTAGGCCTGCGCGTTGACCGACGACAGCACGCCGAGCAGGAACCACATCACCATCACCGGCCCCCATTGCATGAGGATGCAGATCTGCACC
>CAYTAY010000311.1:0-2995 GCA_964435845.1 uncultured Azoarcus sp. | reverse complement strand
TCAGCGGCGGGTTGCCGTCGTAGCTCGGGAAGTCCTCCTCGGGCACAATCCACTCTGCCTCACGGATCGGGCGTCCCGCCTTGCGTGCACTGCGCTCCAACTGGTCGAGCCAGAGCAGCCGGTCGACCTGCCTGACGTTGTTGCAGCAGTAGAGCGTGCCGCCTTCAGCCGTCGCCAGCAACGCAGGTTTGAACACCGCGGCGTAGTCGTTCACCAGATCGACGACGCCGAAGGCGCTTTTAGCGTAGCGTGGCGGGTCGAGAAAGACGAGGTCGAATTTTTGCGCGACGAGCTTCGGAAAGCCGGGTAGCTTCTTTCGACGAACAACCTGACTCTGACCGAGCCCTGCGTACTGCCGCGCTGCCGGAAAGAAGTCGCTCCTGATGAAGCGCACCGGGATCGGAATCCGGTTCAGGCCGGCATTCTCCTTGCCGACCGCCAGGGCGGACTCCGAGAAATCGATATTGATTACCTCGCGCGCACCGGCCACTGCAGCAGCGATGCCAACGCTGCAGGTGTAAGCGAAGAGGTTGAGTACGCTCTTGTCTTTGGACTCCTGCATGACGCGCCTGCGCGCCGCCCGAAGATCCAGAAACAGCCAGGGATCCTGGCCGGCATGGCGGGCGCGGAATCGATAGCTGACCCCGCATTCGCTGACCGTGCGAGGCTGCTCGGCCAGCGTCATGGTCTGTTCGAAAAGCGTATTCGAGATGCGCGAATTACCGCTGCTGCGGTCGTTGTAGATTGGCAGCAGGCCCGGCTGTGCAGCCGCATAGAAGGCGATGATTTCTGCTAGTTCGTCGTCCTCGAGCGTGCGATGGAAGCTCTGCAGCAGCAGAACCTCGCCGTAACGATCGATGACGAGCCCGGCGCACCCCTCGGCACTGCCATGGAAAAGGCGATACGCCGTCGTGCCCTCGGCGGCGCAGCGCGCGAGCAGCGCTTCGCGCGCCGAAAGCGCGCCCGACAGGCATTCAGACAATGAGGCCCTGGAAGGCGGCGGCGCCTCGGGGCTCATTCGCAGGGGGCAAAACCGTAATAGGAACCGTAGGCCGACGGAGCCGGCGCATAGGCAGCGACCTTGATCGCATCCGAAAGCCTGACTTGATCGGTGAAGGCGTCAATGCCGCCTTCCTCGCGGAGAAAACGTTCTTCGACTTCCCGGTCGCTCAGGCCGTTCAGGTTGAGACTCTTGTTGAAGCGCTCGGAGCGATACTCGAAGGCCATGTCATGGGCAATGAACAAGGTATGCGAACAAGCGGTGATGCGTGTCTCGTCGGTGGGGTCGGCGCCCATCACCCGCGTGCCGCAAAACGGGCAATGCACGGGCGTGTAGTAGTGCTTTTTGAGTTCGGTTCGCTGGATGGCGCGGGTCATGATGGACTCCCTGTTACGATGAAGCAGACGCCCTCGAGTGTGGCCCTGCCGGGCTGTGGGCGGTGGCGGTTGAGCCGCTGCTCGTGCTCGGTGCCGGTTTGCCGGAGCGCTGTGACGGCGAGTCGTTTCTCGCACGATGACGTTCCCGGCCTGTCTGGTTTCTTGGCTGTTGAGTGCTGGCAGCCTGTCGGCTTTGAGGCTGATCTGCTGCGCCAATGGGAGAAGCGGTCCATATCGGCCGGTTTTTTCGTTGCATAGAATCGCTATGCGCCTCAAAAACGGTCAAATCCGGCTTCTCTTTCCCACTCTGCTCGCGACGATCGCTCAAGCTCGACACGCGGCTAGACCGCCGATTGCGGCTGCATGGCCGACGAGCGTGAGCGCAGGTGACGGCATGAGGTCGCCACCTGGCGAAACGCCCTGGCGGCCTGTCGGGTTCGAACGCGACAGGCCGCTGGAATCAGACGATCTGGATGTTGCTTGCTTGCTTGCCCTTGGGGCCGTTCGTGACGTCGAACGTGACGCGCTGACCCTCGGTGAGGCTCTTGAAACCTTGGGACTGAATCGCCGAGAAGTGGGCGAAGAGATCTTCGCCGCCGTCTTCCGGGGTAATGAAACCAAAGCCCTTGGCATCGTTGAACCACTTGACGCTACCTGTTGCCATATCTTGAAACTCCTGAAAATAAAAGGGGACAGCCCCTGGTTGGGGCGAGATCAAGAAGGCGAACTGAAAATGGGGAGTATTGCCGCAAAACTGCGGGTACTGATCCGACACGACAGCGGCACGAACTGGATAACGCCGACGAAGAGGATACGCGTGCTCGGCCCGAATGGCAAACCGGGTGTTGCCGGAGCCGCGGTGTCGGGGTGTCGATTCGGTCAGGCGCGCAAGCGGCGCACCAATGCGACCCGGGAGCGCATTTCGGTCTCGGCGACGGGTTCCTCTCGATATCGGCTCGGCGCCACTCCGGTCCAGCCCCTGAACGCCCGGGCGAAGCTTTTCTCGCTGTCAAAGCCCACTGCGGCAGCGATTTGCTTGATCGGCTTGCGAGTGTGCAGCAGCAGGCGCACCGCTTGTTCGCGCCTGACTTCGTCCTTGAGTCTCTGCAACGTGATGCCCTCTTCCTTGAGCTGGCGGTACAGGGTGCGCACCGACATGTTGAGTTGCGACGCGAGGTCTTCGGCGGTGTGCGCTGCCGACGGGGCGGATGCGAGGATTTGATTGACGCTGTGCACCAGCAGGCGGTCGCGCCGGTACTGATGCACGGTGAGCGGCAAGGCATGTTGCAGCATGGTGCGCAACGCGGCCTCGTCGCGACGCAGGGGCAGGGCGAGATAGCGGGGGTCGAAGCTGAAGCCGGCGGCGTCAGCCCCGAAGCGCAGTGGGCCGGAGAACAGATAGGCGTAGGCGTCTGCGTGCGCCGGAGCCGCAAAGGGCAGGGTCGTCTCGGTGAGCGCGATGCGCGAGTCGATCAGCCAGCAGGCATAGCCGAGCAGGTTGCGCAGCATCGAGACCAGGCACAACTCCCGCATCTCTCCAAAATCCCGCGTTTCGGCGATGCGCAGGGTCGCGGTATTGCGGGTGTGGCTGAAGTCGAGAGTAAGATCGTCGGTGAGC
>CAYTAY010000310.1:0-3049 GCA_964435845.1 uncultured Azoarcus sp. | reverse complement strand
CGAAAAGCCGGACACCCTGCCGGCCTGGGGCGGCACCTTTCAGGGTTCGCTGCATGGGTGGGCGAATGGAAGTGATGATCAGACCGGGCAAGTATCCGACCGAGTGGCGGATGGAGTTCAACTCGAATGGCTGGGCACAGGGCGCTAAGGCGGTGCTACGGGGTAGTGAGCGGATGGCGGGCGAACTACTGACCGACCTCTTGGGGCACGAGAACCCCGTCCCTCAGACAGCCGATGCCATCATGGCGGTTCTCAACGAGCGATTGAGCGACGTTCAAAGCAGGATAGACGACGGCGGCGAGTTCAATCGTATTCCCGAGGATGAGACTCTGACTGTTGGCGACTGTTTGCAGGTGACCAAAGACACACTGCTGGCTGCGTTCTGGCTTTTCGCATCAGGGCTGGAAAGCCTACGCCGGGCCGATCTCGCCCTGGCTACCCGTGCTTTTCAACGGTCGGCAGAGTTTCACGGCCGTTATGCAGTGATGGCTGATCTGATCGAAGCGCAAATAGCCGCGCAGCCGGCCGGGCCAGCGCATGCACTGGCAGCACGCAAAGACCAAGTGATAAAGCCCGATTGGCTTGCGCACTGCCGCGCCATTTTCGAGTCTGGCATGGAAGTCAATTACCTTGAGGACCTATTGAACACCCCCGGATATCCCGCTGAGGCCACCAGGGTGTCCGCGGCGACCTTGCGCAAATGGGCGAGGACGTGCGGAATCACGTTCAAAGCCGGACGCCCCCAGCGAAATAAATAGCGAAGTCGCGATCTAAATATTTTTGTCGCGACGAGGGGAGTTTTTACCGCTCGCGTCACGTGATTCCATGCACTCACCGCAAACAACCGCAGGCGAGCGCAATGCAAACACGAACACCCGACACCCTGCCGCTTGATGACCTCTACACCATCAACGACCTGGCAGCGAAATATCCGAACATCCTGACCGAATACACGCTGCGCTGGCAGCTACGCGATCGCGCAAAGAACGGTCTCGGGCCGGCGTGTGTGCGCGTCGGAAAGAACATCCTCATCAGCAAAAGCCGTTACGAGCAATGGCTCGCTACGCGCACGAACTGAGGCGCGCCATGCCAAGAAAAGAAAAGGGCGCAAGCCCACTACAGGCCGCGCCCCAACATCAGATCCAAACGAATCGTATCACGGAGATATCGGAACACATCAACCGGACATGGACATTTGCCGACGAAAGGGAGGCGACGAAGCTACTACTTGCGTTTCGCCGTTTCCGGATTGCCGGTCTGAACGAGCGCAACGCCGTTTCCATGGTCAAGGTTTGGTCCGACGGCAAGTCCGGCCGGACCTATGTCGGTATCGATATGCGTGAACACCCTATGCATAGCGAGATTGTCGCGTACCAGGATGGTGGTGGTGGCGATGATTGACCAGCTACTGAGCCGCCTTGAGCAGTGGCTGAAGCCTATATCTGAAGCATCGCGGGGCGTCTAATGCGAATGCCTGCTTACGCTAAGGCGCTCCTGGCTGTGCTGCAGCAAGGCATGGAGCCGCAGCACGGAATCGGACTTTACGTCGACCGCAAGCCGCCAGATAGGCCGCTTCTTGCGCCGCTGGCGATCTTCAGGGATGACGACCCCGAGGGCATAGACTGGGAGATCGTGCGCGGCCGGGACGTAATCATCCCTCGAGCCGACCAGGTGGAGCGCGGCCGACTGAAGCGCATCGTCGCCGCCGTGGCCAAGTGCAAGCCGCGCCGCCTGCAGGCGTGGTCAGCGGATGGCCGCAAGGTTTGGTTCGTGATCCTCGGGGGCGCCTCATGACGTTGTGGATTGCTGCCAAGGATCACCCGAACGCGCCTCAGGTGTCGACGTTCGAGATGATCGGCTACACCTTTGCCGAAGCCATCGCCCGCGAACTCGTCGCACCGCCCTACATAGTCAAGGGCGTCATGAACGAGGGTGAAATGACGTTCGTCTTTGGTGACAGCGGCACCATGAAATCCTTCGTCGTTACCGATCTGGCCTACCACATTGCTAGGCGCAAGACCTGGCACGGCTTCCCCGTGAGCAAAGCGCCGCGGGCGGTGTTGATCGTCTTGGGTGAGGGTCAAGCAGGTTATGTGAAGCGGCTGCACGCACTGCATCGCAAGCACGGTGATTCAGACCTGCCGATCTACGTATGGCCAGCGCCGATCACCCTCGACGAGAACGCCGACGTTCTGGCATGTGCCATTGACGAGACCGAGAAGCTTCTCGGGGTTCCCGTTGGTCTGGTGATTCTGGATACGTTTTCCCTGATGCTCGGCGCCCTCGAGGAATCGAGTAACCATGATGTTGCGGTTGCCGGTAGCAACGTCATGGCCGCCGCTGACGGGCGCGCTGTGCTGTTCGTGCATCACACCGGGCACGGCGACAAGAACCGGGAGCGCGGTGCCTACCAGATTCGCGCCATGGCAGATAACCGGATTCTGGTTACCAGGGACGAGAACGGCAAGGGCAAGGTGATAACGGTTCAGGGTGAGAAGTGCAAGGACGGCGAATTGTTCGAGCCCTTCAATCTCTCTTACGAGGTAATCGAGGTCGGCCGCGACGCAGACGGCGACCCAGTGACGAGTTGCGTCATGGTCTCGACAGAGATGCAGCCAGCCAACGCGGGACCGGCAAAGAAGAACAAGCCGCGCGACTTCCTGACGATGGCCATGCAGGTAACCGGATCGAACGCGAAGGAGTGCGTCAGGGTGCAGTTCCTTGCGCTCTACCCTGGCGGACCTGACGCCAGCAAGAAAGCCTTTAACCGGGCGTGGGCTGAGTACATGAAGGAGGTCGCCGAATGACCGCAGCGGCACGCCGGGACAAAGGACAAGGCCGGGACATGGGACATCCCTATAGGGATGTGTCCCGCTGTGTCCCGGTTGTCTGCTTTCGATGTCCCGCTGTGTCCCGCTGTGTCCCGGTTGTCCCGGCATTTGTCCCGATCACAGGCGCTAGGTGTGGTGGTGGTTGTGGGGTGTGCGGGTTGTGAGGGTTTTGTGTATGTCGTGTGTAGGAGGATGTATGCAGCAAGAGCCGTACTTCG
>CAYTAY010000309.1:0-3061 GCA_964435845.1 uncultured Azoarcus sp. | reverse complement strand
GAGGCGCGCTGGGAAAACGCAGGGAAGGAGAGATATTTTCACAGGCTCTCAGGCGCCGCTCGCGGCGCTGCTCCATGCTGTCGCCTGGTAGCAGCGCCTGCCGAATCCTTATGAGTTCGTTGGTATCGCGCTGCTCGTCAGGGGCGTGCTGTTCGGTGTGCGCGTACTCAGGCGGCTGGATCCGCAAGCACCATGAGGTTGCGCGGAGTCAGGGCGCGTTCGCAGAAGGTGCCCATGCTTACCGCGAACCCGGCCTGCTCCAGCGCCAGGCAGATGTCGAGCACCAGCCAGATTTCGAGTGGCCGGCGAAAGGCATGACGCACCAGTTCCAGGCGTGCCATTTCCTCGCGACGTCGCAGACCTTCGTTCTCCCAGTGCTGCCAGTCGACCTTGTCGGGTAGGGTCAAGGTTTCGCGTGATGCGATGCGGCTGCAAAAGCTCGGGAAGTCTCCTCGCAGCCAGTCCGGCGGTATCGGCTTGAAACTGCGTTCGGCCTCGCCTTGGAGTGAATTGCGCAAGGCGATGAAGCCAAGCTTCCAGGCCTGGTCACGCGCCAGTTGGCGCCGGTCGCGCCCCGGCGCGGTGACCAGTTCCGTTACCGCCAGACGCAGTGCACGGCTGTCGAGTGTCAGGGTCGCGAACGGGTTGAGTGGCTGGTAGAGTGCGCCTGCACCTCGATGGTAGCAACATGGGGCAATTCGGTAGGCATGTGCGTGGGTCCGAGGTGCGTTACGCACCAGGGAGCGATGCAATTCGCCGCAGGCATGCAGCGCGAGCACTGTGTGATCCCGGATACGGGCCTGTGCGGTCGCGCTCAGCGCATCCTCACAGATCACGGTTTGTGCGACACCTGCCCGGGTCGCGAGCATGACGGCCTGCTCGCACAGCACTGGATCGAGCTCCAGCGAAGTGATCGCTACGTGGTCGCGCAGCGCGGCATGGCGTCCGAGGTGTCCTTTGCCGGAGCACCATTCGAGCAGTGGCTTGTCATGCCTGGGCGAACGGGACACGAAGTCTTCGATCTGCTCTCGCTTGCGACCCGGGACCGCCCAGTCGAGGTGTCGCGCATCGATGGCAGGCAGAGCACGCTCTGGCAACCGGGGTATCGCGCACAGTGCCTGCAGCGCGTCCAGTTCGGGTAGTCGGGGTGCGAACCAGGTTGCTGCCGCTGCCGGATCAAACCGAAAGCGCTCCAGTGCAGAGTCATCCAGAGCACGCACTGCGGCAGCCAGGTCGGGTCGCCGGTCGCACCACCCGGGTTTGCGCACATGAAAAGGCGCCGGCCGCCAGAAGTCGTCCAGCGTTTCGAGCAGGGTCTGCAACTCGCGGAAGCGTGAATGGTGGTCCATTGGGCGGGTGGTGTGGAGCAGTGCAAAGAAAAAAGCGCCGGCCCAGCCCGAAGGGCCTGACCGGCGCATTGGTGCCAGGAGGCGCTGCTGGATCAGCCCAGTGCAGCGCTCAGAACGGTGTTGAAGGTCTGGCTCGGGCGCATCACGGCTTTGGTCTTTTCAGCGTCGACCAAGTAGTAGCCACCGATGTCTACCGGCTTGCCCTGAACTTCGGAGAGCTCCTGCAGGATCTTCTGCTCGTTCTCGGCCAGCGCCTTGGCCAGGGGGGCGAAGTGCGCAGCCAGTTCGGCATTTTCGGTCTGAGCCGCGAGAGCCTGTGCCCAGTACATCGCGAGGTAGAACTGGCTGCCGCGGTTGTCGAGCTCGCCGGTGCGCCGCGACGGCGACTTTTCGTTGTCGAGCAACTTGCCGGTTGCTTCGTCCAGGGTCTTGGCGAGCAGTTTAGCCTTCTCGTTGCCGGTCTTGATGCCGAGGTCCTCGAAAGACACCGCCAGTGCGAGGAATTCACCCAGCGAGTCCCAGCGCAGGTGATTCTCTTCCACGAGCTGCTGAACGTGCTTGGGCGCCGAGCCGCCGGCGCCTGTTTCGTAAAGGCCACCGCCCTTCATCAGCGGTACGATGGACAGCATCTTGGCGCTGGTGCCCAGCTCCATGATCGGGAAAAGGTCGGTGAGGTAGTCGCGCAGGATGTTGCCGGTCACCGAGATGGTGTCGAGACCGCGGGCGACACGCTCCAGGGTGTAGCGCATGGCGCGGACCTGGCTCATGATCTGGATGTCGAGACCGCTGGTGTCGTGATCCTTGAGATAGACCTGTACCTTCTTGATCAGCTCGTTCTCGTGCGGACGATAGGGGTCGAGCCAGAAGACCGCGGGCATGCCCGAATTTCGAGCGCGGGTCACCGCGAGCTTGATCCAGTCGCGGATCGGTGTGTCCTTGACCTGGCACATGCGCCAGATGTCGCCCTCTTCGACGTCCTGCGACAACAGCACTTCACCGGTTTCGAGATCGGTGATGTTGGCCACGCCAGCCTCCGGGATCTCAAAGGTCTTGTCGTGGGAGCCGTATTCCTCGGCCTTTTGCGCCATCAGGCCGACGTTCGGCACGGTGCCCATGGTGCGCGGGTCGAAGTTGCCATGCCACTTGCAGAAGTTGATCATCTCCTGATAGATGCGGGCGAAGGTCGACTCCGGCATCACGGCCTTGCAGTCGTACTGCTTGCCGTCAGAACCCCACATCTTGCCGCCGCCGCGAATCATCGCGGGCATCGAGGCATCGACGATGATGTCGTTGGGCGAATGGAAGTTGGTGATGCCCTTGGCCGAGTCCACCATAGCCAATTCGGGGCGGTGCTCCTGGCAGGCGTGCAGGTCACGAATGATCTCGTCGCGCTTGGATTCCGGCAGGGGCTTGATCTTGTCGTAGAGGTCGACCATGCCGTTATTGACGTTGATGCCCAGCTCGTCGAACAGCGCGCCGTGCTTCTCGAAGGCTTCGCTGTAGTAGATCTTGACGCAGTGGCCGAACACGATCGGGTGCGAGACCTTCATCATCGTCGCCTTGACATGCAGCGAGAACAGGATGCCGGCATCACGGCAGTCGTCCAGCTCCTTTTCGTAGAACTCGCACAGCGCTTTCTTGCTCATGAACATCGAGTCGATGATCTCGCCATCCTGCAGCGCGACCTCGGGCTTGAGCACGATGGTCTTGCC
>CAYTAY010000308.1:0-3067 GCA_964435845.1 uncultured Azoarcus sp. | reverse complement strand
GCCCGGCATGAGCACCCGTCTTGAAATTCTTGAAGCAGAGGTTCTGCGGCTCGATCCCGCTGGCCGTTCTCATCTGCTCGAACGGCTTATCCCCAGCCTGGATGTCGACCCCGAAGTCGATGCAGCCTGGGTTGTCGAGGCCGACCGTCGTGAAGCTGAACTGGCCAATGGCAGCGTCACGCCCGCCAGCCTTGTGGGCACGCTCGCCAAGCTGCGTCGGCGGCTCGCCGAATGAGAATAGAGCTTCGCCCCGGCATAGCGCACGATCTTACCAACGACTCGGATTTCTACCGCGAGCAAGCGGGCAGGCTTGTAGCACAGCGATTTCTGGACGAGTTCGAGCGGATCACCCGATTCGCCGTCAGCCATCCCGAGCTGGAACGCCTGTCGAACGCGGGCGCAGGCGTCTCGTCTTCCGGGTGTTTCCCTCTTCGCTGATCTGCCGCCAACTTGATGACGGCATACGCGTGCTCTTGATTCGCCATCACCATCGCAGACCTGGTTTCGGTCAGACGCGACGCTGATTCCCTGAGCCTCATCCACTACACGCCTCCATGTCCATCAGCACCACCATCAAATCCATCCAGGACATCATGCGCAAGGATGTCGGCGTCGATGGCGACGCGCAGCGCATCGGCCAGCTCGTGTGGATGTTCTTTCTCAAGATCTTCGATGACAAGGAGGCCGAGTACAAGCTGCTCGACGACGACTACAGCTCGCCGATCCCGGCGCGACTGCGCTGGCGCAACTGGGCGGCGGATGCCGAAGGCATCACCGGTGACGAACTGCTCGCCACCACCAACATGATTTTGCACGGGCTGGATGTGCCCACCAACGTACGCCACGACAATACGCTCGCCCGCCCGCTGTCCAACTACGGCCAGCGCGACCGGGTGGACGTCATCGTCACCAACCCGCCCTTCGGCGGCATGGAAGAAGACGGCATCGAGAGCGACTTTCCCGCCAGTTTCCGCACCCGCGAGACGGCCGACCTGTTTTTGCCGCTCATCATGCATCTGCTGAAAGACGGCGGCCGCGCCGCCGTGGTGCGCCTGCCCAACGGCGTGTTCAACCCCTACACCGGCATCAAGACCAACATCCTGTTCTTCACCAAGGGCACGCCCACCGAAGAGGTCTGGTTCTACGAACACCCGTACCCGCCCGGCTACAAGAACTACTCCAAGATCCGCCCGATGCGCATCGAGGAGTTCGACGCCGAGAAAGCCTGGCGGAATGCGCGCGAGGAGAACGAGCACGCCTGGAAGGTCAGCGCCGCCGACATCCGCGCCCGCAACTACAACCTCGACATCAAGAACCCCCCACAGCCCCGAGTTTGAGGCCCACGACCCGGACGAACTGCTCGCCGCCTACGCCGAGCTGCAGACCCGCATCCAGACCACCCGCGACGAACTCAAGGCCGTGCTTACCGCCGCGCTGGAGCGGCGGGCGTGAGCGATCTGGTCACCGACAATCTGCCGCTCATCGCCACCGCCCCGGACGGCATCAAACGCCTGCGCGGGTTGATTCTGGAGCTGGCCGTGCGCGGCAAGCTCGTGCCGCAGGACCCGTCCGACGAACCCGTCAGCGAACTGCTCAAGCGCATCGAGACCGAGAAGGCGCGGCTGGTGAAGGAAGGGAAGATTCGGAGGTCGAAGGTAGTGGAGCCGGTCGGGGAGGGTGAGCGGCCATTCGGTCTGCCGGAAAGTTGGTGCTGGACTCGCCTTGCCGAAATCGCGTTGGTGAATCCCCGCAACGATGCGAACGACGAAACCGAAGTGTCATTCGTGCCGATGGCGATGATCGGAACACGCTTCGACGGCAGCCATGAGCACGCACCACGCAAGTGGAGCGAAGTGAAACAGGGCTTCACTCATTTCGCCGAAGGAGATGTCGGCCTCGCAAAGATCACACCCTGCTTTGAGAACAGCAAAGCGTGCGTGTTCGCGGGGCTGCACAACGGAATCGGCGCCGGCACCACTGAACTTCACATCGTCCGGCCGTTGCCTGACACCTTGTTGCCGCGCTTCGTGCTGGCCTACTTCAAGGCGCCAATGTTCCTGCTCGTCGGTGAATCCCGGATGATCGGCACGGCGGGCCAAAAGCGATTGCCGCGAGACTTTGTTGAACTCAATCCGTTCCCGGTACCGCCCCTCCCCGAACAACACCGCATCGTCGCCCGCGTCGACGAACTGATGGCGCTGTGCGACCGCCTCGAAGCCGAACAGGCCGACGCCGCCACCGCCCGCGAGCACCGCGCCCGTCTGGCCAACACGCTGGTGCAGGCGGCGCTGGATGCGGCGTGAGTATCTTTGCCCGCGCTTGGGTCGGATCCGTGTGCTATCATCTTCCTGTCCCGCCCTTGGCAGTAAGCGTACCCACCTCATACCGGATACGCCGACCCCTTGGGCGTTTTCTTTTGGGAACGCGCTCATGCCTACAGCCATCCTGATTCGAGATAGCGTTCAGGCCGGTTGATCTGAACGCTCTCTTGCGTTTCGAATGGTTGCGCTGCAGTGGCCGGCGACGCAAATGCGGGATAGCGTCGAATCGAAGATGTGTATAGAAAATGGAATTTTCTATACACATCACGCGTCATCTGCATAGAAATGCGTCAAAGTGCCCCATGGCTGCGGCTTGGCAAAGGTGTCCCGGTCGGCGGGCGCACCTCGCTCGCGACGAGCGCTCACGCCCGGCAGGCTGCCAGCAGGCCAAGCCAGGCACCCACGCAGATACGGTACTTACGACATGATCAACGATTACGTTTCCCTCTACGCGCTGTTTCTCGCCCAGGCCGTCACCGTCGTGGTGGCGATCCTCGCCATCGTCGCCGGTGTGGTCTTGCTGTCGCGCCGCAAGGCCAGGCATGCCGGCCATGTCGCAGTGAGCGACGTCAACCGCCAGTTCGAAGCCGGCGGCGACGCGATCGATGCGGTGCGCCTGCCGAAGGAGGCGCGCAAGACGCGGTTCAAGCAGCGCAAGGCCGAACGCAAGGCGCGGCAGCAACAGGCGGGAGCCGAGCCCTGCACCTACCTCATCGACTTCAAGGGCGACATCCGCGCCTCGGCCG
>CAYTAY010000307.1:0-3067 GCA_964435845.1 uncultured Azoarcus sp. | reverse complement strand
CGAGCCGCCCTGACCATTACCTGTGGGAGCGGCGTAAGCCGCGAAAGCAGCGCCAAAAAGCACTCGAGCCGCTAGCTCAACGCAAGAACGCCCGCAAGGCCAAAAACCCTGCGGGCGTTTTCATTCAAACAAAACAGACGTGCAACCAATCAAGCTCCGGCGTCAGCCGTCCGAGCCGCAGACGCAAGGCGCGCCTTCATCGACATCACACGCTTGGAGTAACGTGCCTCGGGGTCGTTACGCGCACCACCGTAGTACTGCAGCGCCGCTTGCAAAGTGCCGTAGCGTTGCAAGCCCTCGATCAGCACCTGAGTGCCGATCTGCACATTGAACACCGGGTCGAACAAGGCATCTTCCGGTGCGTCGTCGCCGATCTTGTCCATGTGCCAGCGCGGGATCACCTGCATCAACCCCTGCGCACCGGCATGGCTCTCGGCCATTGGATTGAAGCTCGACTCGATGGCCATCATCGCCACGATGAGCAGCGGATCCAACCCCGCTTCGCGTGCGGTCGCTTCGGCAGTCGCCAGCACCGGCTCGAGTGCCACGCTGGACACCCGATAGCGCTGGGCCACCCAATCGCGCACGCGCTCCATCTCGTCCGACAACTGCAGGCCATAGCCACCGCGCGAAGCCTTGAGGCCGCTCCCCAGCGAAACGTTTTCCTCCTCGCCGACAAGCGCTGCGAATGCGACCTTCCAGCGATCACCGCTATCGGCAACCGGCGCGGCCACCGCCGACTGAACGGCGAACAAACCGGTATCGGCAAGGCTCACCGGATCCTGACGGAGATAATCGCTGCCCAGATGCGCGGCCGCAGCAATACCTACGGCCACCAGCCCGATGTGGGCCACCTGCAGGACACCCCGCCCGGTACGGGCGGCGAGCCCGATAATAGAAGTTGCGTTCTTCATGGTTCCTCCATCCTGATGCTGCAAGGCCTTTGCTCCCTTCCGCCGTGGCGGAGAATCGCGTTCCTGGCGCCCGGCGTAGCCCTTTGCAAAATCGGGGCTCCCTGCGCGACCGGAAAGGCCTGCTTGTCAGTGGTCGTTCAGCGCTTCTGCCGCAACTAGACAGAAACGCCCCGCGGTGCGAGCGGCCATGAACGAGAACCGTTGCATACGACAACGGCACCGCACCTTTGAGAAATTGCTTCAGCAAAATAATGCTGCAGCGCAGTACTGACGCACTTTATTGATTTGATTGGCTTTTGTCAATCAGAGCCGTAGTCTCAAGCGGATGGAATACCACCAGAAAGGAGTAAAATCTGGCAAAACTCAGGCAGGAAGCGGCCTCTAGCGCGTTGCGTAAACACCACACCACGGCCTGCGCACTCACGCCTCTGGCACCTTGAGCCCCGCCAGCGCCCAATCGAAATACGGCCCCGGATCGGTCTTGCGCCCGGGTGCGATATCCGAATGCCCCACCACCTCCCGCACCGGATACCGCCTCTGCAAGGCTGCGACAAGCACAGCCAGCCCCTCGTACTGCGCCGCTTCGAAGGCCATCGTGTCGCAGCCTTCCAACTCGATCCCGATCGAGAAGTCGTTGCACCGCGCCTGCCCGCGCCAGCACGATGCACCCGCATGCCAGGCCCGCTCGTCGGCCGTGACGAATTGCACCAGCTCGCCACCACGACGGATGAAGAAATGCGCCGACACCCTGAGGCCCGCGATCTCTGCGTAGTAAGGGTGCTCTGTCGGGTCGAGGGTATTGGTGAACAACTGCTCGACGCCCGGCCCGCCAAAACAGTCCGGCGGCAAACTGATCGCATGCACCACCACCAGCCAAGGCACGCAGCCTTCCGGTCGCGGGTCATGATTAGGCGAATCCACCCGCCGCGCCCCGGACCACCAGCCACCACTCCACACCGCATGTTCCACCAGGTCACTCCCACTGCCAAAAGACGCCAACGGTCAGCCACGCCTTGATCCCCGGCATCATAATCCGGATACTTGCCGGCGAACGTTTCCGCCGACACCACGCCAATCTGCCATTGGAGACAAGGTCTTGAAGCACAAGCAATCCGGGTTCATCCGCAAGGACATCATCGCCATCCTGGTCGCCGGCGCAGCCCTCATCGGCCTGCTGGTCTACTTCGGGCTCAAGGGCGAGCCCGTGCCCTTCTGGCCTGCCGTGCTGGTTGGCCTGGTCAACATCGTCGCCGCCGCCCGCCTCTTCCTTACGGTCAAGAAGGTCCGCGCCGAAGCGCAGGCCGCCGCACGCGCAGAGGCTAAATCTGGCGACGACCGCTGACCGGGGAGAGAGAGGAAATGGGGTCAGACACCAAGGAAATGGGGTCAGACACGATTTCCCCCGATTTCCCCTCCACCCCATTTCTCCTCACTGACCGGGGGGCATTCGAAGGATCGGGGCGATTCAGTCGGACCGCTCGGCATCGAAGTAGATATCGTCCAGCGCGATCGCCGCATCGATGCAATCCAGGCGCACGCTGCCCTCCGTAATCACCTCGTGCGTGCCGCCGGACGCATAGCGATACACCTCGACCTTGCGCTGGTCAGGATCGACCAGCACGTACTCGCGCAAACCCGGTATCGACCGGTAGGCAAACAGCTTCTCCCGGCGGTCGATGCGCTCGGTCGACGGGGACAGCACCTCGACGATCAAACACGGATTGCGGCGGTAATAGGTTTCCCGGTCTTCCGGATCGCATGAAAGCAGTAAATCCGGATAATAGAAACAGGTCTCGCCCATCTGCTCGACCCGCACTTTCATGTCTGCCATAAAAAGCTGGCAGCCTTTGCGGCGGGCGTGAGCGCCGAGCGCCAAACCAAAACCCGTCACAATCAGGCCATGCTTGGCGCTCGCCCCCCCCATCGCGACAACCTCACCGGCCAGGTATTCGTGCTTGACCTCGGTCAGTAACTCTCCGTCGAGATAGTCGTCGATGCTGATCAGTGGCGTTCGGGCAAGAAGCTGCGGACTCATGGGGAAACTCCTGACGATGTCTTTGCATTGATGATAGCGAATCTGGCTTCCCGCTGACAGCCGCGATGACCAGCGTTTAGGGAGCAAAGGGACTTGCGACGCAACGCCGGCGTATCTA
>CAYTAY010000306.1:0-3084 GCA_964435845.1 uncultured Azoarcus sp. | reverse complement strand
AGGTAACGCACGACCCGCACCGAAGCGGTCCCTGCGGCGGTGCAACTGATCGCATCGATAAGACGCTGGATCCGCGCGCAGACCGCCTCCAGCATGCGGTTCGACAAGGCGGCGTCGAGCGCCACCGCCTCGAGGATCCGCTCCCTGGGAACGTGGATCAGCAACGCGGTGCCCACGGCCTGCGTCCAGGTCCGGTAACGGTGTCCGGTGAAGACCCCGATCTCGCCGAACATTCCGCCCGTCTCGAAGATCTCCACCACCTTCGGCCGCCCCTCCGGGCCATGCGACATCAGGCGCACCGCGCCACTGCACACGAAGAAGATCCCGGTCGGCACCGAACCACGCTCGAAGATCGAGGCGGAAGGCGAGAACCGGACGAATGCAGCTTCGCTTGCCAGGATATCCAGCACGCGCGGATCACTGCCTTGCAGAATCGGCATGTCCGCCAGCACCTCCCGGACGGACGCTCTTTTTGTTATCGAATGCACGCGAAACAGCCCCCTGGAATCGGTGCCGGCCATCATCGATGAATGACGACCCACGTCCTGCGCCAAGTGCACATGATCGCGGGCCGTATTTTTTTCCTATCGTAAGCCCGTTCGCCCCAGGTTTCCATTGCCCAATCGAATGCCGGCCTAGGTCGAAAGAACTAGGCTACACCCTACTCAAGGCCAGGCGGGCTCCTGCAGTACCCGCTCAGGAACTGCAGGAGAGCATCGAGCAGCCAGCACGCGCACGCGCCCAGTCCGGCCTGCGTGCCGCAAAGCGCTCATAGCCAGGCTGTTCGCGATAGGGGGTGCGCAGCACCTTCATCAGCAGTTCCAACTCGGACAGATCCCCCTGTTCGGCCGCGTCGATGGCCTGTTGCGCAAGATAGTTTCGGGGCACATAGAGGGGATTCGCTGCGTTCATCTCCGCCTTGCGCAGCGCCTGCGGGCGCCCCTCCTGTCGCAGGCGCGCGGCATAGTGGACCAACCAAGCCTGCAGGGCTTCGGCACTCTGCTGACGGCGTACGGGGTCGTAGAACGCCGGTTCAAACGGACCGATCTCCGGGGCATGCTCGTCGAGCCCGGCCAGGGTGCGAAAAAACAGGGTCATGTCGATCTCACCGGCCTGCAGTGCTGCATGCAGTTGCTCCAGCAGCCGGTCATCGTCGCCCCCCTGCCACTGCGCAAGGCCGAGCTTGGCCTGCATCATGCGCCGATAGGCCGCATCGTACCGATCCGGAAAGGCGGCCAGCGCCTGCTCCAGCGCTTCGGCCTGACCGATCGCCGGATGGAGGGCATTTGCGAGTTGCCACAGATTCCAGTGCGCGATCCGGGCCTGATGGCCGAAGCGATAGCGGCGACCACCCGCGTCAGTCGTGTTCGGCGTCCAGTCGGGATCGTAGTTGTCGATCCAGCCATAGGGCCCATAGTCGATGGTCAGGCCGAGGATGGACATGTTGTCGGTGTTCATCACGCCATGCACGAAACCGACCCGCATCCAGTGCGCGATCAACTCCGCGGTACGCTGGCACACTTCCTCGAACCAGCGCACCCGCCGGCGCGCAGGGTCCGACTCGGCCGCGCACAATCCGGGAAAGTCACGGTCGATAGTGAAGTCGATCAGTTGCCCCAGCACGGCCTCCTCGCCGCGCGAAGCAAGGATCTCGAAGTTGCCAAAGCGGATGAAGGAAGGTGCCACCCTGCAGACGACGGCGCCCGGCTCTGGGCGCGGATGTCCGTCATAGAACATGTCCCGCACCACCTGTTCGCCCGTGGCGACAAGGCTGAGTGCACGCGTGGTCGGCACGCCGAGGTGATGCATGGCCTCACTGCACAGGAACTCGCGCATGGAGGAGCGCAGCACCGCACGGCCGTCCGCGCGGCGCGAATACGGCGTCGGGCCGGCGCCCTTGAGTTGCAACTCCCAGCGCTCGCCCTGCGGGTTGATCGTCTCGCCCAGCGTAATCGCCCGCCCGTCGCCAAGCTGGCCCGCCCAGTTGCCGAACTGGTGGCCGCCATAGCATGCGGCATAGGGCTCCATGCCCGGAAGCAGCGCATTGCCACCAAATACCTCGGCGAACATCTGGCTGCGGATGTCCGCATCGTCGATGCCCAGCAAGCCGGCCACCTCCGGCGACCACGCCAGCAGCGCCGGCGCACGCACCGGTGTGGGTTCGACACGCGAATAGCAGGCGTCATGCACCTGGCGTACATGCCGCCCTTCCTCCGGGTCGCCGGGCAGCTCGCGCACGAAGCGGTTGTCGAATCGAGGCGCTCTCATGGGGAATCCATTTTTTTATATAGTCGTCGCGGGGCGCGCACACCGGCCAAGGCTGCGACGCACTAGCCCCGGCGCGGATCGAAAGCATCGCGCACCACGTCCGCGAACAAATTCGCCGCCAGCACCAGCACGAACATGAACACGAAGGCTGCGGCCAGTGACCACCAGACCATCGGCTCGCGCGCAAGTTCGGCACGCGCCATGTTGATCATGGTGCCAAAGCTGATCGTGGTCGGATCGACACCGATACCGACGTAGGACAGCACCGCCTCGGCCAGCACCAGGCCGGAAAAATCCATCACCAACGCGATCATCACGATATGCATGACGTTGGGCAGGATGTGGCGGCGGAGGATGGCAGGTGTGCGCACGCCGAAGGCGCGTGCCGCCTGCACGTACTCCAGCTCGCGCAGCTTCAGCGTCTCGCCGCGCAGCAGACGGGCCAAGCCCGTCCAGCTGGTGATGCCGAGGATGAAGCACAGCGCCAGCAGGCGCGCATCCGACCGCTCGGCGGCGGTGTCGAACCACTGCGGGTTCGTATCGATCACCACCTGCATCATCAGAACCGCGGCCGCGATCAGCAGCACCCCGGGGATGGCATTGAGTACCGTGTAGAGGTACTGCACCACATCATCCACCCACCCACCGAGATACCCTGCGGCGATGCCGAGCGCCACCGCGAAGGGCATCATCACGAGCGTCGTCACAGTGCCGATCACGAGCGCGGTGCGCACGCTCTTCAGCGCCAGGTACAGCACGTCCTGCCCCACCTTGTCGGTACCCAGCACATGGTAGTAGGGCGCGAGCTGCACACAG
>CAYTAY010000305.1:0-3087 GCA_964435845.1 uncultured Azoarcus sp. | reverse complement strand
CAGATGCTTGCCCACCGAATCGTCCGGCCCGGCTTTGTCGGTGAGTTCGAAGTGGGCATCGATCACATAAGCCACGTCGCGCAACACCGTGGCGGCACGTTGCTGGCGGTCTTCATCGACGCAGGTCGCCAACCCGGCGGTGGTGCCCGCCTTCATCGCCCTGCTCACGTTGCCCGGCGACAGCTTGCCGCCGACCTCGTTGCGGCGGATGGATTCGAAGCGCACCGGTTTGAGCACATGGATGCGATCCACCACCCAGCGGATCGCGGGCTTCCAGTGAATGGCCTCCAGGATGCCGCGCGCGGCCGACGGTGTGATGACGTCGTAGCTCACCCGCTCCACCTTCATTTCCGGTCGCGTGAAGCAGGCCCGATCGCCCCAGACGTGCAGGCGGATTCCGTAGCTCATTCCTCGTGCCCTCCCTTGGTTGCATCGTCCGGGCCACCCGGCACCGGGACGTACTTTGGCCAGCGGTTGTAGCCGACGGCCGGATTGTTGGACTCGAACTGGCGGATCAAATCGGCCTCCTTCTGCGTGATCTCCGCCAAGGACGCTGACTCGGACTCCCAAAGAATCGTGCGCCGAATCGTGAAGTCCCGTCGCTGCTCTTCGGTGAAGTCCCGTCGCTGCTCTTCGGTGAAGTCGCGCGTGATCAATTCGCTGCTCGCACTGCCGAAGTAGTTGATGCTGTTGGTTCGGTCTTGGCCAATGTAGATCTTCCCGTTTGGGTACGTGATCATGTAGATGACGCTCTTCTTCCGTTTGATCACCACATCAAGCTCTCGGTCTTGACGAACGCTGGGTCATCCCAAGACAGCCCGAAATGCGGGTTGTACAAGTCTTCGTTCACTAGTTCCATGAACTGCTCCCCCCACTTTTCAGGCGCGACGGGTTGAACCGCACCCATCTTGCGCAGCGCGTCAAACTTGTCGCGGGGCAGTTGTACCAAGTACGGCTGAAGCGCCCGTGCGAGGCCGCCGCTCCTCTCCGCGTAGCGCAGGCTCTCGATGCCGCGGCGGGCGTCGTCGTCGAAGGGCACGATGACCGGCATCTGCACGGTGTCAATCATGCGGAACTTGGCCGCCAGCGTTTCCATTGGCAGGGAGTCGATGCGGCTTGCCGCGCACAGGCTGAGCAGGTTCGCGGCATCCAGTTCCTTGTCGCCTTTCTGCCAGTAAAGCAGGCGGTAGACGGTGGGCAGCGAGATGTCGACGCCGGCTTCGATCAACGAGGTCGAGATCAGCCGGCAGGGCTCGCCGGCCTTGAGGCGTACCCGTACCTCGGCGAGCACCTCGCTGCGGTGCTTGGCACACATCAGTGTGGTCAGGTGGCGCGCGCCCGGTCGGCCGGCGAGTGCCTGATACAGGGCGTGGGCGTGGCGGCGATTGTTGACGATGCACAACACCTGATCGAGTTCGAGGAGCTGCGCCGCGAGCGCGTCATCATCGAGCGTGCCGACGTGGCGTACACGTACCCGGTCCAGCTTGCGGAAGAGCTCTGGCGGGTTCGGCGCGAGTTCGCGCACCTTCTCCAATCCGCCGCGAAAATCCGGCGCGTTCAAGGCCGGCTGGGTGGCGGTGCACAGGACGATGCTGCTGCGGTAGTTGCGGGCCAGTTCGTCGAGGATGACCACGCTGCCGGCGATGTTGTGCAGCTTGCGGCATTGCGAGGGGCGTGCGGCGAACAGGCTTTCGAAGAACTGCACGGCCGTGGTGACGATGATGGGGGCGTCCCAGTTCTCCATCGCCAGCCGCAGCTTCTCCCGGGCCTGGTAGCGCTCAGCGTCCGAGCGCGGAAGTGGCGCGGCGACGAAAGCGCTGTGGTGCTCCAGCACCGCAGCCTCGCCCAGATCGCCCAGTGCGGACCGGAATACCGCGGCGTTCTGCTCGACGATGCTGGTGAAGGGGATCACGAAGATCACCCGCCGCAGCCCATGCTCGATGGCGTGGTCGAGCGCAAAGGCCAGCGAGGCGAGCGTCTTGCCGCCACCGGTGGGCACCGTGAGCGAAAACAGGCCGGGCGCGTGCAGCGCGGCTTGGCGCGTATGGGCGAGAATGTCCGTGCGAACGCGATTGACGTCGGAGTCGGCGGCAAAGCCGGAAAGATAGATATCGAGGCGCTCGCGCAAGGCTTGCAGGGAGGGGGCTTCGAGCGCGCGAGTTGCGCTGCGGTCGTTGGGTTGGCCGGGAAGGGCGACCCGATCGTAAAAGGCCTCGGTATCAAGGTAGTCCGCATCGACCAGGCAGGAGAACAGCATGCGCGCGAAGAACGCGAACTGAAACATGTCCTGATCTTTCTGTGGAACGAGTTTGGGTAGGGTGACTTGCTCGGGAAGCGTGATGTCACGCCGCCAGTCGTCCTTCAACGGCGGCAACCCAAGACCCTTCAGCCGGTCGCGAAGGGCTGTGCGCTCGCTCCCTTCGCTGCCATTCGCCAAGCCCGCGTGATGGCCGGCGATGCCATAGGCGACCAGCATGCCGATCGGTCCGAATCGCTCAACCGCGACCATTGCGCCACGGGTAGCGTGATCTACACGGATGGCGTCTCCGGCGATACGGCGCTGAAAGTCGTCCGTGTACTTCCCGAGGTCATGCAGCAAGCCAGCTACATGCGCGAGATCTTGCGCGCCGAAAGTTCGTGCGCGATCGGCGCATTGCGCCCCCACACTGGTCAGATGCTCGGAAAGCAGCTGCCAGTCTGATCGGTCTTCCTTCGAGGTTGAGTGAGCGAAAAACACCATCTGCCTCCTCGCCTGCGTCTGTGCAATGGTACGCCAACGTCGTATGCATGGTGGCAGTATGGTTGAATCACGGGCTCATATAGTGAGCCAGTGCTGAAGTAGGTGGGGTCTTCCTCACGTTCTGTAGGCAATGTCGCTACCACGGGATCACGGCACCTTCGTGATCGAAGAGCCTGCCTGAATCGGAAGCCTGCCGTCCCTCTAAAGCCTCGATTATCTCCGCCGCCGCTTGTTCCGCTGATCGCACATTCAGCCCGCTTTTGGCGAAGGGTGCCGATAATCGTGTGTCAACGGTGCCGGGATGTAGTGCGATGCATATAGCGTCGGGCTTGCTGCGTGCGAGTTCT
>CAYTAY010000304.1:0-3093 GCA_964435845.1 uncultured Azoarcus sp. | reverse complement strand
CCACCCCGACGCCCGCGGCACCAACCTCTTCCGCGCCCCCCACGAGTTGCCCGCGCACCGGGAAGTCGGCAGCCACGTCCTGGGGCAGGACTTCAGCAGCGACGTGGTCGGCAACGCCGCCGCGCTGGACGTTTTCAAACTGCTGAAACTGCCCCTGGACGGGCGCCCTTTGCTCGCCTGGATGCAGGACGACGACCCCGATCTGCTCGCCGCGCTCAGTGACGACGCCGGTCAGGCAAGCGAATGGCTGACCGCGTTCACCGGCATCACCGCGCCGCGCAGCGCCACTCCGAGCTCGCACGCCCTGGCCAAGCAGCTCTACTGGCTGGCAGGTGAAGACCCCGCCGACAACGCCCAGTATCACCTGCTCGCACCGCTGTATTCGAGCGCGCTGGCACACGCCGTCTTCCAGACCATCAACGAGGACCGCTTCGGCGAGGCCGGCAAGCTCGCGCGACAGGCACGCTATGCCCAACGCGACCACGACACCGGCTATCGCGAGTATCCCGACCTTGCCGTTCAGAAGTTCGGCGGCACCAAGCCGCAGAACATCAGCCAGTTGAACAGCGAACGCGGGGGCAACAATTACCTGCTGGCCTCGCGCCCCCCAAAGTGGAGGACGCGTGCATTGAAAGCGCCGCTGTTCACCGACACGGTGTTTCCGCGCTTCGGCAGGATTGCAGAGGTACGAAGCACGGTACGCATTCTTCGCAATTTCCTGGAGAGCGATCCGCCCTCAACCATGGAAACCCGCAACCGCCGGGACGCCTTGCTCGATCGGCTGATCGACGAACTGGTCGACTTCGCCCACCCCCTGCAAGCCACTCTGTCCGCTGGCTGGACGCGCGATGCGGATTGCCGCCTGGTCGAAGCCGAACGGCTGTGGTTGGACCCCGGGCGCGCAATAGAGGAAGAAGCTTCCGGCACCAAGTTCCACTCAGATTGGCACCTCATGGACTGGCCCACCGAAGTCGGTCGCCGCTTTGGCAACTGGCTTAACCACGAACTTGGGCAGGCCTTGCCACTGGGCGATATCGAGGGCCGCCACTGGCGCGATGAGTTGCTGCTCCACACGGCATGGGCTGGCAAGTTGCACGCGCTGCGGATCCAGGGCGATGCGCCGACCTACATTCCGGTTCGGGAGGCCGTGCAATGAATACCTTGCCCAATAGCGACGGCCTGTTGATCCTGCCGCGCCTGCGCGTGCAGAACGCCAACGCCATCTCCAGCCCGCTGACCCACGGTTTCCCCTCGATGACCGCCTTCCTGGGCCTGATGTGGGCGCTTGCCCGCAAACTGGAAACGCACGACTTGCCGCTTGCCTTCGACAGTGTCGGCGTGATCTGCCATGACTTCGACGAGCAGGTCACCGAGGGCGGCTATGTGAAGGCCTTTCGCCTGACGCGCAACCCGGTGGGCAAGGACGGCGGCAGCGCGGCCATCGTCGAGGAAGGCCGCATGCACATGGAGATCACGCTGATCTTCGGCATCAGCGGCGGCTTCGTGGAACTCGACGAGCACGCGCATGACACCATCGCCCAGACCGTCGCCTTTGAGCTGGCCGGCATGCGCATCGCGGGCGGGAGCGTGCTGCCCAGCAGCAACTGGCGCAGTCGGCCGACACTCCTGCGCTTCGGCGACGATGCCGAGGACGTTCGCCGCCGCTTCCGTCATCTGCGCCGGCGCTGGCTACCGGGCTTCGCGCTGGTGTGCCGGGACGATCTATTGCACGCGCGGCTGGATCACCTGCGCGAAGCCGCACCGGAGACCACTGCGCTGGATGCCCTGCTCGACCTTTCACGCTTCAACTGCCGCCCGGTTCGACCCGAGTCCGCATCGGACGAGTCGTCTGCGTCAACGGCGAAGGTCGCATGGAAGCCCGAGTCACGCCCGGGCTGGATCGTACCGATCCCGGTCGGGTTCGGCGCATTGTCCGAGCTGTTGCCCGCGGGTGAAGTGCAAAGCGCGCGCGACCGCGACACGCCGTTCCGCTTCGTCGAAAGCCTTTACTCCATCGGCCAGTGGATCAGCCCGCACCGGCTGGACAACGCCGAGCAACTCCTTTGGTACGCCAGCACCAACCCGACCGCGGGCCTGTACCGCTGCCGCAACGACTTCGCATCGCTGCAGTCCGCCTGAACGCATCGAACCCATATCAAAAGGAATCCAGACCATGACACTCAAGACCGCTTCCGTACTCGCCTTCGAACGCAAACTCGACCCCTCCGACGCCTTGTTCTACGCCGGCAACTGGGATCAGCGGGACACCACCCAAGACTGGGAAGTCGTTTCCATCCGCGAGAAATCCGTACGCGGCACCATTTCCAACCGCCTGAAAGCCAAGGACCAGGATCCCGCCAAGCTCGATGCCGCGATCGAAAACCCCAACCTGCAGACAGTCGATGTCGCCACCCTGCCCAGCGGTGCTGACACCCTGAAGGTCGTGTTCACGCTGCGTGTGCTGGGTGGCACCGGCAAACCTTCCGCGTGCAATGACGCGGACTATCTGAACAAGCTGCTCGACACCGTCCGCGGCTATGTCGACACCCAGGGCTTTGGCGAACTCGGTCGCCGCTATGCCTTCAACCTCGCCAACGGCCGCTTTCTGTGGCGCAACCGCATCGGCGCGGAGCAGGTGGAAGTCCGCGTCGCCCATCTGGTGGGTGGCGCACCGCAGGAGACCTGGACTTTCGACGCCCTGGCACTTCCGCTGCGCAGCTTCGATGCGCCCGCCGCAGCCGCTGACGCGCTAGACAGCCTCGCCCGCCTGATCACCGACGGGCTGGCCGGGCAGCAACACGTGCTGCTGAAAGTCACGGCCTTTGTCCGCATCGGAGCAGGGCAGGAAGTGTTCCCGTCGCAGGAACTCATCCTCGATCGCGGGCGCGGCGACAAGAGCAAGACGCTCTACCACGTCAACAAGATTGCCGGCATCCACTCGCAAAAGATCGGCAACGCCCTGCGCACCATCGACACCTGGTACGAAGGCGCAGACGAAATGGGACCGATCGCCGTGGAACCGTACGGCTCCGTCACCACCCAGGGCAAGGCCTACCGCCAGCCGAAGCAGAAGCTCGACTTCTACAACCTGCT
>CAYTAY010000303.1:0-3109 GCA_964435845.1 uncultured Azoarcus sp. | reverse complement strand
CGGGATTTCGAGACGAACAGGTGTTGCTCGGCATGAGTGTGCTGAAGCATCTGGAGTTCACTCAGCGCGGCAACACGCTGATTCTTCGCCCGCACGGCGGCTAGTGACGAGTCAGTTGCGGCGTATCACCGCTGACTCGGTCGAGTCTCAGCTTTACCTTGCGGTCGTCTGCGTATCGGTCTGGGTAGTGGCCCAAGATGCCGGTGGTGTACGCTCGAAGCGGTAGAAAAGGTTCGGTTCGGAAAGCACGAAGATGTCGCCACCGGGGCCGATCGCCAGCCCTTCCGCCTGCGGCACCCGTCGCGATAAGCCGTGACGGCCGCTCCACATCGGTAACACGCTAACTGGCCTTCCTGCTGGTGTGTACTCGACGATGAGCGCGGATTCGTCGCTCAGCAGCAGGATGTTGCCGGTCGTTTCATGCACCGAAAGCGATGCGAGATCGGTCATGAACAACGTGCTTGCGCGGGGCGACTTCCAGTCGGAGATCTGCAGGTCGAAGGCGGTACCTTCGAACAGCTCTGGCAGGCCGGTGATGACCAGGACCCGCATTGGTGATTTCTCTTTGGCAACCAGTAGCTGTCTGTTGATCGCGTCCCATGAAACCCCTTCGAAACCGAGATTCCGTTTGATATCGATTGCGAGCCCGAGGCGCGGAGCGCCGCGCAGATCGACGACGCTGGTGTCGGCGTCGACGGTGACCCGGTAGATCTGTTGTTCGCGCTCGTCGGCGATGACAAAAACGTCATCGCGCACGTGGGTAATGCCCTCCGGATCGCGAGCGCCTTCAATCGGGATCTTTCGCAAAAGTCTTCCTTCAGAGCTGAGCTCAGCCACTGCAGGTGGCGAGTTGATCACGGTGAAGAGCGTGCCGGATGCTGAACTCCAGGTTAGCCCGGATGCGTTTCTGGAAATACCGTCAATCGGTTGCCCGTCGATGCTCGCGCGGTAATAGGGCAGCCAGAGACCGTGTTCGCGCCAGTGATCCGCTTCAGCGTGCGTTTGTGCCCAGTGCCAGCCCAATGCCAGAAGCCTGTTCTGCCAAGCCGTGATGATCGCTGCAATGAGCAACAAGAGTAGCCCCCATAGCAGTAGGCGGCGCCAGATGGGTTTTGCCACGTTCGATCTCCGTTCTCTTGCCTGCGCGATAACCCGCAGTGTTCCTCGTTTCGTTGTGTTGTCGGCTTGGGGGTCTTGCTGCTACCTCTGGGAGTCGTTAAGCGCGCCGCAACCATGACTGGATTGTGGTCTGTGGCGTGTCAACAGAATGTGAAGACGGAGTCGGCAGAGTGTGAAGAGGACGAGCCTCTCTCGAGGCCGTTACCTGCTTTGTTCGAGGTGTTCAGTCCGATCGCGGGCTCGCCGCGCAGGGTCTCCGGCAGTTGGCAGTCGCGTACTGACGGACCGGCGAGCCCGCCATCAAGCCTCCGACTGCCACATCAAGTGCAGATCCTTGAAATGCCAGTTCGAGGGGTTTTCGGCGCTGCGGATGCGGTCCTGGCAACCGGGGCGGGCCAGGTCCACCATCTCGGGTTTGATGTATGCGTTGCTGCGGGTCGAGTAGAACACGCGCACTCGCGGCTTCAGCAGGGATTGCTCGCCCAGCTCCGTGACGATGCCCAGCCGCCCAGATTCGAGCCTCACCAGCGAACCCACGGGATAAATTCCCACCGAGCGCACGAAGGCCTGGAACACCTTTTCGTCGAAGTGCCCTTTTGACCACTCAGCCATCTTCCGGATCGACTCCGCCGGGTCCCAGCCCGCTTTGTAGGGGCGGTTAGAGGTGATGGCGTCATAGACGTCGCACACTGCGCCCATCCGGGAGTAAAGACTGATCTCGTCGCCTGCGAGGCGGTCCGGATAGCCGCTGCCATCCAGTTTTTCGTGATGATGCAGACAGACATCAAGCGTGGTCTCGTCGGCGGTTCGACCCTCGACGAGCAGCTTGTGGCCTTCCACCGGGTGCGACTTGATGATCGTGAACTCGTCGTCTGTGAGCTTGCCAGGTTTGTTCAAAACCTCCATCGGCATCATGGCCTTGCCCAGGTCATGCATCAAACCCGCCAGCCCGGCCTTGCGCAGTTCGTCCTCCGGTAGGCCGAGTTGTCGCGCAAGTGCGAGCATCAACGCGCAGACCGCTACAGAGTGCATGTAGGTGTAATCGTCCGCTGTTTTAAGACGCGCGAGGCTGATCAGGGCGCCTGGGTTGCGCTCGACCGATTCTGCGATGTCGATCACCAGTGGCAGGGCGGATTCGGCGGAAATTGCATGCCCCATCCGTACTTCGGAGAACATCGACACCACGGCCTCTCTGGAACGGGTGCAGATGCGTCGAGCATTTGCGAGCTCTTCGCGCAAACCTGTCTTGCGCAATGCCACGGGTGCAGCTACGCATTCCAGCTGGCGATCGACTTCGTCATTGCGCGTGGCGATGTCAGTGGCTTCGGCGTCAGGCAGGTCAATCCCTTTGGCAGTGTCGATCCATGCCTCGTGGATACCGCTGTCGACGATGCGCGTGATGTCCGCCGGATCGTCGATCAAGAAGGAGGTGCGCCAGAATGGGTGCTCCATCCACGAGCCGCACAGCTCTTGGAGATACATACCGCACCGCAGTTTTGCTACCGGAACGCGCTTAAGCAAGGAGTCCTCTCTGCCGCAAGGCGCTGCGGCTGGCTCGTTGTCTGGCCACCACGACGGGAGGTTCGTCTTGAGGTGGCCGGGTTCAGAGGCGACGGTGGTTTAGTTCTCGAGCAGGCTCCGCAGCATCCACGCCGTCTTTTCATGCACCTGCATGCGCTGGGTCAGCAGGTCGGCGGTAGGCTCGTCGCTGGCCTTGTCGGCTGCGGGCAGAATGCTGCGCGCGGTCTTCACCACGGCTTCCTGGCCGAGAACGAGGTGCTTGATCATGTCCTTGGCGGTCAGGTTGCCCTCGGGTTCCTTGAGGCTGCCGAGCTTCTGGAACTCGGCATAGGTGCCGGGCGCCGGGAAGCCCAGGGCGCGGATGCGCTCGGCGATGGCATCCACCGCCAGCGCAAGCTCGTTGTACTGCTGCTCGAACATCAGGTGCAGGGTGTTGAACATCGGCCCGGTGACGTTCCAGTGGAAGTTG
>CAYTAY010000302.1:0-3121 GCA_964435845.1 uncultured Azoarcus sp. | reverse complement strand
ACCTGGACGATACGTTGCGCTGTTGGGATGCTGTTCCCTACCGCTTCGAGCGGCGCGAGGGATCGGATGGACGCTGGTTCCGATATAGCCCCATCAGACAAGCCGAGTGATTCGGGAAGAAGCGAAGACTGAACGGCCGGCTGTCACCGCACACCTTCGGAAGGCAACAGGCTGCTGACCCGGCCCGCATTGCGTGACGGGCCGTTCTTCATCATCACTACCGGCTCGCTTGTTGTTCTCCCCGCTGCGCTTGTACGTCGGCGGTGAGGTTGCACCATGGTATGCACCAAGTATCGTTATGCGGTACTTACTGGGATTCGGATTGCAGTCTGGTACATCAGGGAATACCCTGCACGCATCTTCAATGCAACCTCACTCACGTCGATGAGCACTTCAGCCGATCTCGTCACCGCCCTCAAGTCCGAGCTTCGCGGGGCTCGAATTACCTATGCCGACCTCGCGAAGCGGATCGGGCTGGCCGAGTCCTCGGTCAAACGGATGTTCTCACGCGGCGGCGACATGCCGCTTTCCCGTGTCGACGAGATCTGTCGGGTGCTCGGACTGGACTTTGCCGATCTGGCGCGCCGTATCGCCGACACTCAGCCGCTCCTGGCCGAGCTCACGCTGGAGCAGGAGCAGGCGGTGGTGGCCGACCGGCGCCTGCTGCTGGTTGCGATCTGCTGCATGAGCCAGTGGACCGCCGAGCAGATCGTCGCCACCTACCGCATGGATGCGGCCGAGTGCACCGCGCATTTGTTGCGTCTGGATCGACTCGGCATCATCGAGCTGCGACCGCTCAACCGTTATCGCCTGCGCGTGGCCAAGGGCTTTCGCTGGCGGGCACACGGGCCGGTGATGGAGTACTTCCGCCAGGAGGTGCTGCAGGACTACTTCGCCGGCGGTTTCAACGCCGAGTCCGAGATGCTGACCGTGGTGCACGGCCAGATCGGCGCCGGCCTGGCGAACAGCTTTCGCGAGCGACTGATGCGCATCGGCGAGGATTTCGCCCGCCAGCATGTCGCCGACCAGAAGCTTCCCGCCAGCCAGCGACGCCCCTACACGATGGTGATCGCGATGCGCTCATGGTTGATGGCCGCGTTTCGCGACATGAAACGCGACGATGTCGTCTGGCCCGAAGCCGACTGAATCCGCCTCCGACACCCGACCGGAAGACCCCATGAGCTCCCAGTTCAAGCTGATGCAGGAACGCCGCTTTCTGCCATTCTTCCTGACCCAGTTTCTGGGTGCCTTCAACGACAACTTCTACAAGAACGCTCTGGTGGTGCTGGTCACCTTTCAAGCGGCGCGGCTCACCGAGCTGTCGGCCGGGGTGCTGGTGAACATCGCGGCCGGGCTGTTCATCCTGCCCTTCTTCCTGTTCTCGGCCACCGCCGGGCAGTTCGCCGACAAGTTCGAGAAGAGCCGGTTGATCCGGTTCACCAAGTTGCTCGAGATCGTGATCATGGTGATCGCCACGGTGGCCTTTGCGCTGTCCTCGGTCAAGCTGATGCTGGTGACGCTGTTCCTGATGGGCACGCAGTCGGCGATCTTCGGGCCGGTGAAGTACGCCATCCTGCCGCAGGTGCTGGACGAGTCCGAGCTGGTGGGCGGCAATGCCCTGGTCGAATCCGGCACCTTCGTCGCGATCCTGCTCGGCACCATCGTCGGCGGCCTGCTGATCCTGGCGCCCTCGGGCAGCGTGTGGGTGTCGCTCGGCGTGGTCGCGGTGGCGATACTGGGTTACCTCTCCAGTCGCCGCATTCCGCAGGCGGCCGCGGCCGATCCGGGCATGGCCATCGACTGGAACCCGGTCACCCAGACCTGGGCGATGGTGGGCTTTGCCCGCGCCAACCGCACGGTGTTCCTGTCCATCCTCGGCATTTCGTGGTTCTGGTTCTACGGCGCGGTGTTCCTGTCTCAGTTCCCCGGCTTCGCCTCGGAGGTGCTCGGAGGCGACGAGAAGGCGGTGACCCTGTTGCTGGCGGTGTTCTCGGTGGGCATCGCGATCGGCTCGCTGTTGTGCGAGCGGCTCTCGGGCCGCCATGTCGAACTGGGTCTGGTGCCCTTCGGCTCGATCGGACTCACGGTGTTCGGGCTGGACCTGTGGTGGGCGAGCAGCGCGCTGGAGACCGGTGTGGCGATGCGCCCGCTGTCCGAGTTGCTCGCCGAGCCGGTGACCTGGCGCATTCTGTTCGACCTGTTGATGCTCTCGATCTGCGGTGGCTTCTATATCGTGCCGCTCTACGCGTTGGTGCAGAACCGCTCGGCACCGTCGCACCGCTCGCGCATCATCGCGGCCAACAACATCCTCAACGCAGCGTTCATGGTGGCGGCCGCGGCCATGGGTGCCGGCCTGCTGGCGGCCGGTGTCAGCGTGCCGCAGCTGCTGCTGATCACCGCAGTGCTCAATGCCGCGGTGGCGATCTACATCTACACCCTGGTCCCGGAGTTCCTGTTGCGCTTCGTGGTGTGGCTGCTCATCCACACGGTGTACCGCCTGCGGGTGAGTGGCATGGAGCATGTGCCCGAGAAGGGCGGGGCGGTGATCGTGGCCAACCATGTGAGCTTCGTCGACGCGCTGATCATCATGGCCGCGTGCCGCCGGCCGATCCGCTTCGTGATGGACCACAAGATCTTCCGCTGGCCCATCCTGTCGTTCGTGTTCCGCACCAGCCGCGCCATCCCGATCGCCTCAGCGAAGGAAGACCCGGCGATGATGGAGCGCGCCTTCGACGAGGTCGCCCGCGCGCTCGAAGCCGGCGAACTGGTCGGCCTGTTTCCGGAAGGACGGATCACCGATACCGGCGAGCTCTACCCCTTCCGACCCGGTATCGCGCGCATCGTCGAACGCACACCGGTGCCGGTGGTGCCGATGGCCCTGCGCGGGCTTTGGGGCAGCTTCTTCAGCCGCAAGAACGGCCCGGCGATGACCCGACCCTTCCGGCGAGGTGTGTTCAATCGCATCGAACTGCTCACTGCCGACCCGGTGGCCGCGACCGAGGTGACGCCTCAGCGCTTGCAGGAAACGGTGGCGGCAATGCGCGGCGGGCGGCGCTGACCGCCTGGCGCGTGCGAATCAAAGCGGCCGGCCAAGACGCTTCTCGACCTGCTTGCGCTCCCA
>CAYTAY010000301.1:0-3136 GCA_964435845.1 uncultured Azoarcus sp. | reverse complement strand
TGCCCGATTGCACGCTTGGCGTGCCGCCTGGCTGCGTTGCTCCTCCTTGCAGGGAACAACCATGCAGCGTCGTCGCGCCTTGCCAGACAGCGCGCCAGTCGCACACTCGAACACGTCCAACTGAGGTTTCTAGGTTGAAGCTTGGAGCGGGTTCGGATGCGGACGCGGGTGGCGGTTCGATTGGCACAGCGAGGGAAGATTCCCGTGTTTGCTGCAGCATGCGGTCGATCCGGGATAGAGCCGGGATGAACGAACGACTGCCTGACTACTGAGACGGTCCGCCGGATGGTGGAGGGAGGTCAGGGCGGCGGCGCTGTTGGCCGAACTGAGATCGGCATCGTGAGTACGGTCACTCCTGCAGATGGCTTTAAGCGGAAGAAATGGTCAAGCAGGGTGATGGTCGTCGAGGGACTGCAGGGAACTTGAACGAACGCACCCGTCGTCGATGTTGAGCTGTGAGCATGCAGCGGCACAGAGATATCAACGGTGTCGATTACGTCGAGTGGTTACGCGTTGGTAACGAAAGGTAAGGTTCTGATGACGGATAGTGTTACCGCACGGTAGCGGCGTAGCGCTGGCAGTCGCTTGCAAGCAGGGAGTTTTCACCGTTTGCGGCAATTCCGATAGGTTGGCCCGGATCCTGCGTGGCTCTACGGGTTTTGTCTGCCGGCGGCAGTGAGGAGATCGGGAAGGAAGTGTGTCCGGTCCGCTCACAGCCCCGAAACGTTACCTTGGAAGCCGATTCATGAACTTCAAGCGTCTGTTTGCTGCGCTCTCACTGCGGCTGAAAGTGCTGGTCGTCACCATTGTCGTATTCGTGCCCGTGATGCTGGGAGGAACAGGGTATTTCTTCTACGAAACATACTGGCTCACCGTCAATACCTCACTCAGCGGGCTGATGAACTTCGTCGATGCGAAGCAGCAGGGGGTGATCCGCTTTCTTGGGCAGAACGGGAAACTCGCCCGGCAACTCGCCACGCTCGTGGATGAGCATGGCGCGCGGGAAGCGGCAGGGTACTTCCGGACGATCGTCGCGACCGATGTGTTTGCGATCGAAGATCACCCGTTCTGGGAGGAGATCGTCGCGGGGAAGCGTTCGATCGCGACCCTTAAAACCTATCACGCGATTGATTTCGTGCGTGACGGGGTGATCCAGGTTTCCTCGGACCCGCGGCGCGAGGGGATGCGGTGGCAGCAGTCGCTGAACCTGGCTCCGGGCTATTCCAACGTGTGGGAGGACAACGGAGTGCCGGTCCTGAGCTTTGCGGCGCCGGCTCGCGACGGAATGGTATTTGTCCATGCCGACGCGCGCATGCTGACCAACATCGTTGACGGTGAGATCGGCAACCTCGAGGGCAAGACCGGCGCGTTCTATCTCGCGGGGGTTGGGCAAACCTTCGACTACTACATCGTCGACGAGGACAATCGCCTCATCACCGAGTCGCGCACCCGACCCGGGAAAATGCTCAAGGGGCAGGGAAGCCTCTATCCGTGGTTGGTCACACAGGAGAAGGCAGAGATCGTCTGTGGGGCGGATGGCACCTACCGGACCAATGCGCGGTGTGTCACGGGCTGTCGGGAGGCCATGGGGTTCTACGAGGGGGTCAATGGCCAGCGTGTCGTCGGCGCGTCGATGCCGTTCTATGACTCCGGGTGGACGATCGTGGTCGAGCAGGATGCCGACGAACTGCTGGGACCCTTGTGGCGAATGCTGGGGGTATTGTCGATCGTCGGGACGGCGCTCGTGCTGATTGCCATCCTGATCTTCAATGTGCTCTCCCGCACGCTGATCACCGGCCCCCTGACACGGCTCTCGGCTGCGATCCGGGACATGGCGCACGAGGCCGGGGCGGGCTCGGATTTCGACCTGTCGCGCCGCTACCATGACGGTCGGGGTGACGAGGTCGGGGAACTCGCCAGATCGTTCGACGGGCTGGTGGAGTCTCTTGCCCAGGTGGTTCAGGACATCAGACACAACAATAATCATCTGGTACAAAGTGTCGCAGAGCTGGCGCGTACCGGGGAGATGGTGTCGACGAGTTCGGAGCGGCAGGCGGGCGCGGTGACGGAGATCGCTTCGGCGATGGGGCAGGTTCAGGAAACCGCGGACGAGGTCGCGGCACTTGCCGAGAAATCGCTGCAGAACTCGCAGGAAGATACGAAGTCCGCGCATGAGGGCGAACGCATCACGCGTAAAGCTGCCGCGGAGATTGCTCAGGTGGCGACGTCCGTCGAGGCCGCTTCGCGGGCAGTCGGGGCCCTCGACAAGCGCTCTCAGGAAATCTACAGCATCGTAAACGTCATTCGCGAGATTGCCGAACAGACCAACCTTCTCGCCCTGAACGCCGCGATCGAGGCCGCTCGTGCCGGCGAACAAGGGCGTGGGTTTGCCGTTGTGGCCGATGAGGTGCGCAAGCTCGCTGAGCGCACAGCTAACTCGACCTCCAGCATTTCGACGCTGATCCAGACGACCTCAGAGGACATTCGTGAAGCCGTCGACGTGATGGAGAGGACGCGCGGGGGTGTAGTCAGCAGTACGCGTCTCATGGAGCAGGTCGATGCGGCCTTCTCGGGAATCAGCTCAAGCACCCGCACGATGTCCGAGCAGGTCGGCACGATCACCGGCGCTGCGGCTGAGCAGCGCCGGATCGTGGCCGATGTGAATGGATTGCTGGATCAGGTTGCGGTGACCGCGGAACGAAACCGCCATGCTATGGAGGAAACCACATCGCTGGTGCATCGCATCGAGTCGATGGCGAAGGAGTTGTCGCAGTCCGTATCGCATTTCCGGGTCTAGCTCAAAACCGCGCCACTGGCCTGGTGGCGATAGGGGAGGGTTTGTCGGTGGTGGTCGCATTGGCTGCGCGGTGGCGCGAACCGGGTGTAACCGGCATCCAGAAGTTCCGATGTCGGCTTTCTTTACACTACAAGCCTTGTCTGTGGTTGCTTGCTTCAAATAGTTACGTTGGATCAATGTCTTGTTGCTTCCGGTGCAGGGTTTGCTTGGGGTGCGCGCGAACACAAAATCCAACAACAACGACTTGACGAGACCCGACGATGATTCGCAGATTCCTGATGCTTTTGTGCCTTGTGCTATGCCTGCCCAAGATGGCGTTGGCGGCCTACACGTCCTTGT
>CAYTAY010000300.1:0-3147 GCA_964435845.1 uncultured Azoarcus sp. | reverse complement strand
TGGGTTTGGTGGTGGTGCTGTGTTCTGCCCGGCATGCCGGGCAGAACACAGCGGCCGCGTCACTGTGCGAGGCACTCGAGGTGCCGCGGCGCACGCTCACGCGCTGGCGCCAGTGGTGGCGCGACGAGTTCATGCGCACCACGCTGTGGCAGGCACTGTGTGGGCGCTTCATGCCACCGGTGCAGGCCGCGCAGCTACCGGCGGATCTTCTCGCACGCTTTGCCGGCACGCCGACCGAGGCGCTGGGGCGCTTGCTGTTGTTTCTCGCGCCACTCACCGCTGGCCCTGTCGCGCTCGATGAGGGTCGCTGATTTCACGCAGAGCTTGCCCGTAGCCCACCAGACCGAGGGGTCGTAGCCTTGTCTTCCAGTAGCGGCGCCGGCGGTGCCGCGTCTTTCGGGAGACCCCCTTGGATACCGCATCCGATCCACTGCAACGCGATCGCTGGGCACGCTTGCGCTTCTCGATCATCGGCCCACTGCTCGCCGCCCCACCCGAACCGGGTGAGTTGCATCGCGTGCTCAGTGAGCTGGCGGCCCGGCGCTGGCGCCACCCGACGAGCGGCCGGGATGTGCGCTTCGGGCTATCGACGATCGAGCGCTGGTACTACGCCGCGCGCCGCGCCGCCGACCCGGTTGCGGTGCTGCGCAACCGGTTGCGCCCACACGGGCGCTTCGCGAGCCTTGCCCCGGTCGTGATCGACACCTTGCGCGCGCAGTACCGCGAGCACCCGGGCTGGACCGCCCAGCTACATGCCGACAATTTGCGCGCCGCCCTTTCCGGTACCGATGTCGTCGTGCCGTCCTACCCGACGATCCGTCGCTACCTCAAGACCCACGGTCTGATCCGTCAGGCCCGCCCCAAACGCGCCAGTGACGGCGCCCGCGTCGCCTGCGAGCGACTCGAGCGGCTTGAGGTGCGAAGCTTCGAGCTCGATCATGTCTCGGCCCTGTGGCATCTGGACTTTCATCACGGCTCGCGCCGCGTGCTCACTGCCGCCGGCACCTGGGAGAAGCCGTTCTTGCTGGGCATCCTCGATGATCGTTCGCGCCTGGTCTGTCACCTGCAGTGGTATCTGGACGAGACCGCTCAGAGCCTCGTCCATGGACTGACCCAAGCGTTCATGAAGCGCGGGCTGCCACGGGCGTTGATGACCGACAACGGTGCGGCGATGCTCGCCGACGAGACGGTCTCGGGGCTGGGTCGGCTGGGCATCGTGCATCAGACGACGCTCCCGTATTCTCCGTATCAGAACGCCAAGCAGGAGTCGTTCTGGGGGCGCGTCGAAGGGCGTCTGATGCCGATGCTCGAAGGCGAGCCGACACTCACCCTGGCCTTGCTCAACCAGGCCACCCAGGCGTGGGTCGAGCAGGAGTATCACCGCACCGAGCACAGCGAGCTGGGGGCCACCCCGCTCGCGCGCTACCTGGCGGGCCCGAACGTGCGCCGGGACTGCCCCGAGGCCAGCGTTCTGGCCGATGCGTTTCGCATCGAAGTGGCGCGCCGCCAGCGCCGCTCGGATGGCACGGTCACCGTGCAGGGACAGCGCTTCGAGATTCCGTCGCGCTATGGACATCTGGCCGTGGTGCATCTGCGCTACGCGCGCTGGGATCTCACCCGCGTCGATCTCATCGAGTCGCGCAGCGGCACGATCCTCGCGCCCATCATGCCACTGGATAAATCCGCCAATGCCAACGCCGAGCGGCGAGTGCGTGTGGGCAGCGTCATCGAGCTCGCGCCGACACCCCCCTCAGGCATGGCGCCCCTGCTTCGCCAACTGCTCGCCGAGTATGCCGCCACCGGCCTGCCGCCGGCCTATCTGCCCGTTCCCGCAACTGAAGAGGAGTCCTCATGAATGCAAAACTGCTCGCCCTGTACGGGCTCAAGTGGCATCCGTTCTCGACCGAGCTGCCGATCGAGGCGATCCATGTAGCGCCTGCGGTGGAGAACTTTTGCTGGCGCATCGAGCACGCGCTGGTGCGCGAGGGTGGCTTTGCGATGATTCACGGCGACCCGGGATCGGGCAAGAGCGTGGTGATGCGTCTGCTGGCCGAGCGCCTTGCGCGCCTGCCCGACCTCACCGTGGGAGCGATCGTCCATCCGCAATGCAATCTGGCCGATTTCTATCGCGAGATGGGCGACCTCTTTGGCGTACCGCTGCGCCCCCACAACCGCTGGGGTGGCTTCAAGGCGTTGCGCGAGGCGTGGTTCGCCCATCTGGATACGACTCGGCGCCGCGCGGTGCTACTCATCGATGAGGCCCAGGAGATGAGCCCGGCGGTGCTCTCGGAGCTGCGCTTGATGGCCAGTGCCAAGTTCGATTCGCAAGCGCTGTTGTGCGTGGTGCTCGCCGGGGATGCGCGTCTGCCAGACAAGCTGCGCCGTGAAGAGCTCATTCCGTTGGGCTCGCGCATTCGCACCCGCCTCGTGACCGAGCCGGCCAGCCGCGAAGTGCTCGCCGCCTGCCTGCAGCACCTGATGAGCCAGGCGGGCAACGCCAGCCTGATGAGCGCCGGGCTCGTGCATACCCTGTGCGATCACGCCGTGGGCAACTACCGCATCCTCACCACCATGGCGGCCGAACTGCTCGCCATCGCCGCCCAGCGTGATTTGCCGCAACTCGATGAGAAGCTCTACCTCGAGGTGTTTGCCCCGCCTGAGACCGCCACCGTGCGCCGGGCTTCGGCGCGGCGCTGATCACACAAGGAGATTATCGATGAGTCCTGAACGCGAACCTGCGCAGATTTCCTGGCCCGATCTATCCGACGAAGCCGTCCTCGAGTTGCACTGCTTGATTACCGATTTCATGGTGTTATTCGAGTCACGCTACTTCGGACAGATCCATCGCTACTTGCAAGGCCGTGCAAGAGATTCGTGCTCCCAGCCCGAATTCGTGCAGCCCGATCTGTTCCGATCACTCGACCCCGACGAGCCACCGTTCTGAACGACCCGCTCCAACCGAAAACGCCGCCATGCAGCAATGCCCGGCGGCGTTGCCACTATTGGCGACACGATCACATCTACATCCCATCACGATTCGTGACCTGAGGAACATCAAATCGGGTGACCACACTCATCCAACTACTTGTTAACCTATTTTCCTCAGTTAGATCTTCAAAAACTGCTGCAAACTGAACGCTGGCGCGG
>CAYTAY010000299.1:0-3160 GCA_964435845.1 uncultured Azoarcus sp. | reverse complement strand
GTTCAGGATGCGCGGGTTCGCCCCCAGGAGTCGCCCGGTGCGGCGGATCAGGCTCATGCCCGCTTTCGCGGCGGCGAACAGGACCAGCAGTCCGAGTTTCTGTGGTATCGCAACCTCTGGAGGCGCTGGAACGAGGTCATCCGCCACGAGTCCGGGGCCAAGCAAAAGGCGTGGTGCAAGCAGCACCACTTGTCGTGGCTGCGCATGCGAGAGTGGCGTGATGTGCACGGGCAACTCGCGACCCTGTGCGCCGAGCACGGCTGGAAGGAGAACCAGGTGCCGGCCGGCTACGAGGCGGTCCACAAGGCCTTGCTCGCCGGTTTGCTCGGAAACGTGGGCTGCCGTGCCGAAGAGGCGCAGGGCGGGCGCGGACAGCAAAGCGGTGGTTACATCGGCGCACGCGGCATCCGTTTCTGGCCGCATCCGGGCTCGGCGCTGGCGCGCAAGGCGGGCAAGTGGGTGATGTGTGCAGAGCTCGTCGAGACCTCGCGTCTGTTTGGCCGCTGTGTGGCGCGGGTCGAGCCCGAGTGGGTGGAGGAGGTGGGTGCGCACCTGGTGAAGCGCCAGGTCTATGAGCCGCACTGGTCCAAGAGCGCGGGAGCGGTGCGCGCCTGGGAGCGGGGCACGCTGCACGGACTGGTGCTTTATGCGCGACGCGGTGTCGGCTACCGGGAGATCGACCCACAGCTATGCCGCACCCTGTTCATCCGCGAGGGACTGGTCCAGGGGGAGATTGCGGAGGGGCCAGCGCGTGCCATGGCCTTCCTGCGCCACAACCAGAAACTCATCGCCGAGATCGAGCGCCTGGAGCACAAGTCGCGCCGACCTGACGTGCTGGTAGACGAGGCGCTGATCGAGGCCTTCTACGATGCGCGGATCGCACCCGAGGTGCTCGATGTCGCGGGTTTCGAGAGATGGCGCCGCGAAGCCGAGCGCGCGAATCCAAAGCTGCTGCACCTGACGCGTGAGCAGCTGATGCGCCACGACGCCGAGGGCATCACTACCGAGCGCTTTCCGGCCAATCTCGAGGTCTTCGGGCAAAAGCTCAAACTCGCCTATGCGCACGCGCCCGGCGAAGTTGACGACGGCGTGACGCTGACGGTGCCGCTGGCGATGCTCAACCAGATCCCGGCCGAGCGCTGCGAGTGGCTGGTGCCGGGGCTGCTTGCCGAGAAGGCCGCCGCGCTGCTCAAGACCGTGCCGCAAAAGCACCGACACCGCCTGCAGCCCATTGCAGACAGTGCGGCGGCGTTCGTCTCGGCCGTCGAAGCGGGCGAGGTCGATATGTCTGTATCGCTGCTGGTTGCGATGCAGCGCTTCGTGGAGGAACGGGTGTCGCTGAAACTGCCGCTTGCCTCCTTCCGTCCGGAGAACCTGCGGCTCCATTTTTTCATGAACTTCCGGGTTGTCGACGAGCACGGCCGGGTGTTGGGACAATCGCGCAATCTGGCCGAGTTGCGAGCGCGACACGGTCGGCAGGTGACCGAACGCTTTCGCGCCGCCCGTATCGTCGATGCCGAGCCCGCGGCGGCGCAGGCGCCGGACGAGGATCGCAAGCCGACGAGGGACGGCGGCCAGCCAAAGAGCCAGAGCGAAGTCTTGGGCGCGCTCGCAGGGCTCACCGCCTGGACTTTCGGCGAACTGCCGGAACTGCTGGAGCTCAAAGTGGCCGGTCGCGACGTGATCGGTTTCCCCGCGCTTCACGACGATGGCGACAGCGTGTCGCTGAGGCCTTTCGACACCCCTGAAGAAGCCGCCAGGGTGCATCGCAAGGGACTGGCACGACTTTTCGCCCTTTCTCTGCGTGAGCAGGTCCGTGCCATCGAACGCCTGCCCGGAATGCGTGATCTGGCCCTGGGCTTCATCCAGTTTGGCACCGAGGCCGAATTGAAATCCCAGCTTGTGGCCGCGACGATCTCCCGAGTGTGTCTCGTCGAGCCGCTGCCGACCGACGCCGGGACTTTCGAGCAGCGCTGCAGCGAGTCGCGGGCCCGCCTGAGCCTGGTCGCCCAGGAGTTCATGCGCCTGGCGGGGCAGGTGTTGAGTGAACACGCCAGCGTGAGCAAGCGGATCGGCAGTCTCAAGGCCTACCCCGATGTGGTGGCCGACCTCGGAAGCCAGCTCGACGCGCTGTTGCCCAAGTCGTTTCTGGTGGCTTTTGCGTGGGAGCATCTGTCGCATTTTCCCCGCTATCTCAAGGCGGTTTCGGTGCGTATCGACAAGCTGCGCAACAACCCGGCGCGAGATGCCGAGCTTATGGGTCAATGGCTCGCGCTTGCGCGACCCTTCGAGCGCGAGCGGTTCGCCCGGCTCAAGGTGGGCGTTGTCGACCCTGAGCTGGAGACCTTTCGCTGGCTGCTGGAGGAGTTGCGGGTGGGGCTGTTCGCCCAGGAGTTGAAGACGCCGATGCCGGTCAGCGTCAAGCGTCTGCGCAAGATCTGGGAGGCTCGACCGCGCTGAAAGTGCTTGCAGTCATGCAGTCGATTGAAAAAGCAGTGCTTTCCAATAAGGAACCATGTTAAAATCTCGCGCTTTCCCTTGCTCCACCGGAACCATCGCATGCCGGGGGGCTGTCATAAACCACAAGGAGTCTGCATGCGACACTATGAAATCGTGTTCATCGTCCACCCTGATCAGTCCGAGCAGGTGCCGGCGATGGTCACCTTCAAGTTCAACGATGCCATCCTGCGCCACCTCGTGGTCAAGAAGAAGGCTGCCGTGACCGTCGCCTCGCCGATGATGAAGGAAGAAAAGGCCCGTTCGCTGACCACCGGCTCGTCCGACGGCGCTAGTGACGGCGCCGAAGACGGCGCTAGTGACGGCGAAGAGTCCAAAGAGGCCGAAACTGCCTCATCCTGACTCGGGCGCCGGTCTTAACCGACTGTTGCTCGAAGCGCGGCTCGAAGCCGTCGAGCCTCTGCGCAGGACGCCAGCCGGCGTGGCGGTCGCAGCCGCAAGTCTCCGCCATGTCTCGCAACAAGCCGAGGCGGGGCTCGAAAGAGAAGTGTCGGTCGAGCTCGATGCCGTGGCCGTCGGAGAGCTCGCAGCGCTGCTGGCAGCCGCACCTCCGGGCGCGTCGGTCAGAGTGGCGGGTTTCCTGGCAGCGAAGAGCCTGCGCAGTCGCAAGCCGGTATTGCATCTGAGCGAAATAGAATTTCTG
>CAYTAY010000298.1:0-3166 GCA_964435845.1 uncultured Azoarcus sp. | reverse complement strand
CCTCCATGGGAAATAGCGCATGCTCGAGCGTCGCGTCCAGCCACTGCTGCTGCTCCCCCGGCGCCATGCCGTCGAAGAACTCAGCGGTCTCCTTGGCGCGTCGTAGTTCGGCCACGCAGTTCAGCATCATGACGGACTGTGCAAACTGCTGTTGCGAGCCGTACATCAGCACGACCGTTCGCTCGGGGAAGTTGGCCTGCTGGTCATTGACGGTGCAACCGGCCAGCTCGGCGAGCTTTCTGAAGTCCTCCAGAACGGCTTGCCGTTGGCCGCGCACGGGCAACCAGACTTCCCACCAGAAAGGTTCGCTCTCGTCGTTGGGCAACAGATCCAGGTCATCGGTCCATAACGCTCGCAGCTCCGCTGCGCGGATCGAGGCGATCGTGTTGAGCAGTGGCTTGTGATCGCGGGGATTACCGTTCTTGTCCTTCTTCTCTTCTAGGTACTCGGCGACGTACTTTTCAAAGCGCGCCAACTGGCCGTCGGGCACAAAGACGTTGGCGTAAGTGATCGGGCCTTCCGTGTAAACGCAGAGGAGTTCGATCTTCTTCCGCTCGTCCGCTAGACTTTGGAACGCGAGTTCGACGTCAGGTTGACCGACGAATTGGATCTGCAGTCCCAGACCGCTTTCAAGGCCGTAGTGCTGCTGTGCCTCCGCCGCAGCCTGAGCTACTGGCTCAAGTGCCTTAAGCTGGGCTTGCAACGCCTGACCGTGCTGCTGCCGTGGAAGGTCCGGGAGTGGCTTCTTTTGCACCACAGGGGAGTGTGCCGTAAAGCCCTGTGGTTTCGATGTGTTGTGAAGAACGAGGTGCTTCCGCTTATCGGGTGCCTGATCCGTCATGGATAACCGGTTTGTTGTTCTGTTTCAGTTTCTCGTTCAGCCATCGCCGCTCCCCCAGGGCACGCCCAAGAGCATCTAATCCCACCCTGGCTTCGTCGTGCATGACGGCCTCCTTGATGGCTTCATCAACGGCACGCCGAATCTCGGCGTAGCTCAGGCCATCCGCTCTGCTCGTGATAGTTTTCTTAGGGAACGGCTTGGGAGCGAAACTACCCAAGCGCGCACGGACCAACTCGACAGTTTGTTCCGGTGTCGGTAGGTGATATTCGATGACGTCGTCGAAGCGGCGGAACAAGGCGTAGTCAAGGATCTCCGGGTGATTGGTGGCTGCAATGATCAGGCTGTTCGACTGATCCTGCTCGATCATCTGGAGGAAGCTGTTGAGTACGCGGCGGATCTCACCGACGTCGTTGGCCAGCCCGCGTTGGGAGCCAATCGCATCGAATTCGTCAAAGAAATACACGCCCCTCACATCGGCAATGGCGTCGAAGACCTGCCGCAGCTTGGCGGCCGTTTCGCCCATGAACTTCGTGATGAGCGCATCCAGACGTACCAGAAAGAGCGGGATGCCGAGTTCTCCGGCGAGCACAGACGCGGTCATCGTCTTGCCCGTGCCGGGCGGACCGACCAGCAGCAGCTTGCGTCGAGGAGACAGGCCGTGCTCGCGGATGCGCGCGAACATCTGCTGTTCCTTCATGATCCGCTGCAGTTGCTGGTGGATCGTGTCGTCCAGCACCATGTCCGCGATGCGGTTCTTTGGGTAGCTCACGAGGAGCAGATTGGCCAGTTCGCCCCGGGGGCGCGCCATCTGGACCAACTTGCCCTTCTCTCCCTGTAAGACGTGCGCCTTCGCTGCGTCGATCATGTCGCGCAGTTCTTCTGCTAGCTTGCCATGCCCCACCCTCGCCTCGTGCGCCGCAACCTGCATGGCGACCGAGTAGAACTGCGTGTCGTCGCGGTTGATGTGGGATTTCACAAGCGCCTTAAGTTGATCTGCGCTGGCCATGTCGTCTTCCGTGATTAGCTGTCTGTAGCTGCTTGCCAACCTATAGACGCTATGATTAGCGATTCTATCAACAATGATGGCCGTTGGCTCGCTCCATCGCGTTCAGCCCATCGGGTTCGGCTACGTCAAGGGGCTTGCCTTACAAATTCAATTGCTTACCCATCCTCCTGAACAGCTTGCGCCGAAGTTGAGTGACCGGCAGTTATCGGCGATGATTCTGGGAGGGTGCTATCGGCCAGAAGCTGGCACTTGCGGGCGTCAGCTATTGGGCCACTGAATGAGGCGCAAAGGGACCATCCTGCGGTTCCGCGCTGATTGACTTTTCCACCCCGTGAGGCATGTGTGCCCCGTGAGCTAGGGAGCTTCGTGTATCCTTTCCGCGCGGAGAAGTGGTGCTCCGCCCCGCATGCTTTGATCTCCAGGGAGTAGCAGGTGGACAGGAAAATTGCAGCCGCGCGCTGCCATGAGATTCAGCTGACGATTCGCGACAAGGAGGTGCCCCGCTTCGAGGGCATCCCTGAGATTGGCATGGCCGTGCAACTTGCGTTGCACATCCGCGGGCTTCCGCTGTTGGACTACGACAAGGTCAAGCTGGTGGCGTCCACCATGCTGGGCATCCCGCGACTGTCGGTGGACCGCATCGTCAGGCTGCTCGCGGAAGTCGAGTTCGTGCGCATCAACCAAGATGGATCTCGCATCGTCTCAATCCTGCCGGTGGTGCCGTTCTTTGACGACCTGTACGACGGCATCGGCGAGTACGCAGCGAGCAAGTCGCAGTTCGATGAGTTCGAGCGCTTGACGCTGGAAATCGTCGACACCCTCGCCAATTCGCCCCAGAACGCCGACTCCCTTGCTGGCAAGCTCGGCGCCGACCGCAAAGCATTTGATTCCAGCGTCCTGGTGTCGCGGCGCGCGCGCTCCAAGAGCATTCTACTCAACCCGACCTACTTCTCCGAGAACGCGGACGTCTTCGCGGACCATGTGGCGAACCGGGGGGCTAACAGCGTCAAGCGCACGCTGGAATTGGTAAGAGCGGCACAGGGGTGGCCGCTGTCGCTGATCGTGTCTACAGGCGAGATCGGTGGCCGCAAGATCGATCCGCAGGACGTAGTGCTACTGAAGCGGTTGGCAGAAGATGGCATCGTCAAGCCGCCCACGGTCGTTACCTCTCACGCCGGCGAGAACCAGTTCATCTTCACGCCCACGCCGAAGTCGATGAACATTTCTCCGCTGCGTCGCGAACTCTATGAGAAGGCGCTGGCCATCGTGTCGTCGGTCCGGCAAGGGCAACTGTTACCCAACAGGTTCCGTATCCGTTC
>CAYTAY010000297.1:0-3167 GCA_964435845.1 uncultured Azoarcus sp. | reverse complement strand
CACAGCGGTTGATCTCTTCCATGATCACCGAGGCCTCGGCCAGCCCGAGGCCGGAGCCGCCGTATTCCTCGGGAATCATCGCCGACAGCCAGCCGGCCTCCATCAGCGCGTCGACGAAGGCTTCCGGGTAACCACGTTGCTCGTCGATCTTGCGGAAGTATTCGTCCGGAAATTCAGCACACAGGCTGCGCACCGCGTCGCGGATTTCCTGATGGGGGTCGTCGTGTTTGTCCATTTTGGGTGGATCCTGTCTGGTATCGGGTGGATCGGGGTGCTCTATTCGCGGCTTACGCCGCTCCCACAGGTGATGGTGGCGTTTGGAGGCGTTCGGGGTGGGTCGGGGCGGAGGATTCGTTTGCGGGTAGCGCGTGCTCTGTTCGCGGCTTACGCCGCTCCTACCCCTCCCGCAAGCGCCTCCATTGCCTGTGGGAGCGGCGTGAGCCGCGAAGCTGCGCCTGCATCAGCTCATCCGCCTGCCAGCGTCGCGGTGGCTTCCATGCGCAGAGCGCCATCGGCGCCGCGCGCCCATAGCTTCACGGTCTTGTCGTCGGCCTCGGGGCGGCCGCAGACGAAGAAGGGTTCGGTGTTGAACACCGGGCTGACCGCGCGGAATTCGTAGCCGGCCAACTTCACCCCGGGCAACTGCCGCTGCATGTGCTCGAGCAACAGCGTGGCGATCAGCGGGCCATGCACCACCAGGCCGGGATAGCCCTCGGCCTGGGTCACGTAGGGCCAGTCGTAGTGGATTCGGTGTCCGTTGAAGGTGAGCGCGGAGTAGCGGAACAGCAGCACCTCGTCCGGGTGCAGCTCCACTTCCCACGCGGCGTCGCCCTGGGCCTGGGGCGGCACCGGCTTGGGCGCGTCGGATTTCGACTCCTCCCGATAGACGATGTCGTGATCCTCGACGATCGCCAGCCCGCGCTTGCTGGAATAGTGGTGACGCACCTTGACGAAAACCAGCTCGCCGCTGCGGCCGCTCTTGGCGGTGACGTCCTCGATGCGCGAGCGCCGCTGCACGGTGTCACCCACGCACAAGGGCTGGTGGAACTCGAAGCGGCTGCCAGCCCACATGCGGCGCGGCAGCGGCACCGGCGGCAGGAATCGGCCACGACGGGCGTGCCCGTCGTGGCCGAGGTCAGCATGCCGATGCACCGGCAGGAAGTACAACCAGTGCCACAGCGATGGCAGCTCGGAACCGGCCTCGGACGGCGCGGTTTCACGGTCGAGCGTCGCCGCCATGGCCACCACGGGCACCGGCACGATGTGGTCGGTGGCCTCTTCGCTCCGGCCTACCCACTGTTGAAGTTCGTTGAGGTTCACTTTCATGGTCGGAGTGTCCTGTCAGATGGCGCCTGCGCTGCGCAGGCCTGCGATGTCGTTGGCGGCGAAACCCAGCTCGCCGAGGATGGTGTCGGTGTGTTCACCCAAGGCCGGCACCGCGTCCATGCGGGGGTGGAAGCGGTCATTGCTGCCCGGCGGCAAAAGGGCCGGGATCGCGCCGACGGGCGAACCGACCTCGGTCCAGCGTTGCCGATGTTCGAACTGCGGGTGCCGCCACAAATCCGCCGGGGTGTTCACCGACGCGGTTGCCAGCCCCGCCGACTCGAGACGCTGCTGCGCGCCCTTCGAGCCGATCTGCCTGAACACACCGACGATGATCTCCTCCAGCGCGGCGCGGTTTTCCGTACGCGAGGTATTGTCGATGAAGCGCGGATCGGTCGCCACCTCGGGGAGCTGCAGCACCTCTTGGCAAAAGATCGCCCATTCGCGCTCGTTTTGCAGGCCCATCATCACCACGCCGTCGCCGGCCTCGAAGGGGCCGTAGGGCACCACGCTGGGATGGAAGGCGCCAGTGCGCGGAGCCGGTTGGGCGCCGCCGTAGGTATAGTACATCGGGTTGCCCATCCACTCGGTCAGCGACTCGAGCATGGACAGGTCGATGTGCGAACCTTCGCCGGTGCGCTCACGCAGCAGCAGCGCAGCGAGAATGCTGGAATAGGCATACATGCCCGCCGAGGTGTCGGCCGCCGAGAAGCCGGCGCGCGCCATCGCGTCGGTAGTGCCGGTCACCGACAGCAACCCGGCCTCGGCCTGCACCATGAGGTCGTAGGCTTTCTTGTCGCGGTAGGGGCCATCGCCTCCGTAACCCGAGATGTCGCATACGATGATGCGCGGATGGCGAGGCCGCAACGCCGCGATCGACAATCCCAGCCGTGCCGCCGCGCCCGGCGCGAGGTTCTGCACCACCACGTCGGTTTTCTGCAGCAGGCGCTCGAGCACCTCGCGCGCGCCGGAGTGCTTGAGGTCGAGGGTGAAGCTTTCCTTGGAGCGGTTGGTCCACACGAAGTAGGAGGACAAGCCCTTCACACGCTTGTCGTAGCCGCGCGCAAAGTCGCCCACGCCCGGTCGTTCGATCTTGATCACCCGTGCGCCCTGATCCGCAAGATGCCGGGTGCACAAGGGTGCGGCCACCGCGTGCTCGAAGGCCAGCACGATGATGCCGTCCAGGGGTCTGGTCATGTTCGGTCCCTCTGTCTCCACCTCGGGGTCGAGGTTTGTCTTTTGTGGATACGACAGGGTGCCGCAGCCGGCGGCGCAGGACAATCACTATTCGCCTGAGCGGGCTCAAGCGGGGGACGAAGGTGCGAGATTGCAAACGACTCTCCCGCTGTCGGGATTGCCTTAGGCGTACAGTTTCACTACTGTGCAGATACACCCTTACCCAACTCCTACGGCACAATGCGCGAAGAGCATGACTTCTCCAAAGCCCGCAAGAACTCCTATTCTCCGCGCCTGAAGAAGAAGCAGGGCCAGGGAAGCGCTGATTTGTTCCCGACCGTTCGGGCTGAGCCCCTCGACAGGCTCGGGACAGGCTCTGTCGAAGCCCTTGATTTTCGGAGGAATGCCCTTCGACAAGGCTCTCCTGAGCGCAGCCGAAGGGCTCAGGGCGAACGGATTTATCCAGCGTTTCCCCAGGAATTACGCTCTCTTGATCGGCAGCGCCGTCTTGTCGATCACGCGACGCAGCACGAAGCTGGAGTGCACTCCGGTGACGCCCGGGATGCGGGTGATGCGCTGGAGCAGCAGCTCCTGGTAGCCGTCCATGTCGGCGACCACCACCTTGAGCTGGTAGTCGGCGTCCTGGCCGGTGATGAGCAGGCATTCCA
>CAYTAY010000296.1:1938-3182 GCA_964435845.1 uncultured Azoarcus sp. | reverse complement strand
TCTGCACCGGATCAACCCTGCGCTTCCAGCCGCTCCACTCCGCCCATGTAAGGCACCAGTGCCTGCGGCACCCGCACCGAGCCGTCTGCCTCCTGATAGTTCTCCAGCACCGCCACGAGGGTCCGCCCCACCGCCAGGCCGGAACCGTTCAGGGTGTGCAGCAACTCGTTCTTGCCCTGTGCGTTCTTGAAGCGTGCCTGCATGCGGCGCGCCTGAAAATCACCGCAATTCGAGCAGGACGAAATTTCACGATAGGCGTTCTGGGCCGGCAGCCACACCTCCAGATCATAGGTCTTCGCCGCCGAGAACCCCATGTCACCGGTACACAGCACAATCTTGCGATACGGCAGTTCAAGCTTGCGCAAAATGGCCTCCGCATGCCCGACCAGCTCTTCGAGCGCAGCCCAGGACTGCTCGGGATGTTCGATACGCACCAACTCCACCTTGTCGAACTGATGCTGACGGATCATGCCCCGCGTATCGCGACCATAGCTGCCGGCCTCGGACCGGAAACACGGCGTATGTCCGACAAATTTCATCGGCAGTGCATCGGACGCAACGGTTTCACCACGCACAATATTGGTCACCGGCACTTCGGAGGTCGGAATCAGATAGAAGGTGTCATCGCCGCGCGGCACCCGGAACAGGTCTTCCTCGAACTTGGGCAGCTGACCGGTACCGTACATCGAGGCGGCATTCACCATATAGGGCACATACAGCTCGGTGTAGCCGTGCTCGCCAACATGAGTATCCAGCATGAACTGTGCAAGGGCGCGATGCAAGCGCGCAACCCCGCCACGCATCACCGCAAAGCGCGAACCTGACAGCTTGGCAGCCAGTTCGAAATCGAGCCCCGCCAGTCCTGCGCCCAGATCGACATGATCGCGCGGTTCAAAATCGAAACTGCGCGGCGTGCCCCAGCGCAGCACCTCCACGTTGTCCTGCTCGTCCCTGCCTTGCGGCACACTCTCGTGTGGAATATTGGGCAACCCGGCCACCAGTGCGTTGATTCGCTCCAGCAACACGCTCAGCGCCTGTTCGTTGGCCTTCAGCTCATCGCCCAGCCCAGCCACCTCGGCCATCACCGCAGAAGCATCCTCTCCCTTGCCCTTGAGGACACCGATCTGTTTGGAAAGGCTGTTACGCCGTGCCTGCAGCTCCTGCGTGCGGGTTTGCAGAGTCTTGCGCTCGGTTTCCAGAGCCTGAAAGGCAGCAGGATCGAAATCGACTCCTCGACGGGCCAG
>CAYTAY010000296.1:0-1928 GCA_964435845.1 uncultured Azoarcus sp. | reverse complement strand
TGCACCACGTCGTCGATATTGTTGCGAAAGCGTTGAATGTCGAGCATGAGAAATCCGGTTAACTCAATGAATTCAGTTGAATGTACAACAGACCTGACAACGGTTCGAGAAAATCGCCGCAAGCTGCCGTGCCATACGATTCTGCCAGCGCCCCTCAGGATATGCGGCAGTGCACAACAAAATTAACAAAAACAATCGCTTAGGTCACACGTGACGCCAAACTTCTACTGGCATTCAAGGTCTTACTCATTAGACTGAATCAGATTACAACAAGCGGCACAAACCGCAATCATCCATAACCTGAGGAGAACAGCATGCTTTCCATACGCGATTGTCTGGATTATTGCGACCTGACGGACGATGAGGTGCAACTCATCGCCGAGCACGAGGACATCCCCGATGTGGCAGCAGCACAGTTGGTGTGCGGCTTGGTCCAGACCCCCGAAGGCGTGGTGCTGCTGACGCGCTACATGCAGGACCTGATCGAGCGCGCCAACGAGCGTGGCGAGCATGAAAAGGCGCTGCGTGCAATGCGCGTGTGCGCCCAGTTTCTCCACGATCACCCCCCCGCATTTGGCGACGCTCGCCACTAACCTCACCAAGCGTCAGCCCACTCACTCTCCAGGTCTGACGCTTGCTGCTGCATGCTCGTGCCCGACCGGCTGATCTCCCCGTCACCGGTCATCGTACCGCCACGTTGGCCGAGCATGCCGCTTGCCCGCCGGAAGACTTGCCCCGAAGTCCGTCCGGCGGGCTTTCTTTTGCGCAAGATCACGCCGCCCGCCCCCCTCTCCGGGAACGGGCTTCAACCCTCTCCTGCGCCCTGCCCGCCCGGTTTCTTCCGGGCCGTGCGATCCATTTCCCGAAGGTGCTGGAGCTTGGCTGCAATCTGCTGCTCCATGCCCCGACCCACCGGACGGTACCACCCCGGCTCATCCATACCTTCGGGCAGGTACGATGCGCCTGCGGCATAGGCCTCGGGCTCATCATGCGCATAGCGATATCCCTGCCCGTGGCCCAGCGACTTCATCAGGCGCGTCGGTGCATTGCGCAGATGCATCGGCACGGGTCTTGAGTCGTCCGCAGCCACACACGCCTTTGCCGCATTGTAGGCCTTATAGACCGCGTTCGACTTTGCAGCACACGCCAGAAACACCACCGCCTGAGCCAGTGCCAGTTCACCCTCGGGCGAACCGAGCCGCTCGTAGGTCGCGCAGGCGTTGAGGGTGATCTCCAGCGCACGCGGATCGGCCAGGCCGATGTCTTCCACCGCCATGCGTATCAGGCGACGCCCTACATACAGCGGATCGGCTCCGCCGTCGAGCATCCTGCACAACCAGTACAGGGACGCATCCGGGTGAGAGCCCCGCACCGACTTATGCAGCGCAGAAATCTGGTCGTAAAAGGCTTCACCGCCCTTGTCGAAACGCCGCAGCTTGCTCGCCAGTGCCTCATCCACAAACGACGCATCGACCGGATGGATGCCCGCAGTACGGGCAGCAATGTGCACTTGTTCGACCAGATTGATCAAGCGCCGGGCATCCCCATCGGCAAAGCCGATCAGTCGTTCACTGGCCTGAGCTTCGAAGGCCAGGTCCGGACAGGCCGCACAGCGCGCCCGCTCGAACAACAGTGCCAGTTCCTCTGTGCTCAAGGGTTCAAGCACATACACGGCTGCACGCGACAGCAGGGCCGAATTCACCTCGAAGGACGGATTCTCGGTCGTGGCGCCGATGAAGGTGACCAACCCCTGCTCCACATACGGCAGGAAGGCGTCCTGTTGTGCCTTGTTGAAACGATGCACTTCATCGACGAACAGGATCGTCCTGCGGCCGAGCCGCTGGTTCGCCCCTGCCTGAACAATCGCTTCACGAATGTCCTTGACCCCGGAGAGCGCGGCAGACAGCGCGATGAAGGCCGCATCGAAG
>CAYTAY010000295.1:1948-3195 GCA_964435845.1 uncultured Azoarcus sp. | reverse complement strand
CTCGAACGCGACCCGACCGATACGCCGAATCTCGCTTTCAGTGTAGTGCATGGTATTGAAACCGTAGCGCTCGCCACCTCGCTCCTCGATGCCGCGCGGCTGGCCGAAGTAGATGTCACCGGTGAGTTCGCGGACGATGAGAATGTCGAGCCCGGCGACCAACTCGGGCTTCAGCGAAGACGCGTTTGCCAGTTCCGGATAGAGGATCGCGGGACGCAGATTGGCGAACAGGCCGAGTTCCTTGCGGATCGCGAGCAGACCTCTTTCGGGCCGTTGGTCACGCGGGAGCGTATCCCATTTCGGGCCGCCTACAGCGCCCAGCATCACGGCATCGGCAGCCTTCGCCAAACTGCTGGTCGCGTCCGGGTAGGGTGTGCCGGTGGCATCCACTGCACCGCCACCGATCAGCGCCTCTTCCATCTCGAATCCCAGTTCTAGGGTTTCGAGGACCCGAACCGCCTCGGCCATGATCTCCGGACCGATGCCGTCACCCGGCAAAACACAGATCTTCATTGCTTCTCCAGACAAGCCCGAGGCCAAGACACTCAGGCGAAATAATAGGGATGCTGGTCGCGCCGCTTCTGTTCGAAAGCGCGAATCTCGTCGGCATGACGAAGGGTCAGGCCGATATCGTCCCAACCGTTGAGCAGACACTTCTTGCGGAATGCGTCTACCTCGAATTTCACGATCTCGCCATTGGGCCGGGTGATCGTCTGCGACTCGAGGTCGATAGACAGCCGATAGCCTTCGTTGGCCGCGCATTCACGGAAGAGCGTGTCGGCGGTATCCGCCGAAATCACGATCGGCAGCAAGCCGTTCTTGAAGCAGTTGTTGAAAAAGATGTCGGCGAAGCTCGGGCCGATCAAGACACGGATACCGAAGTCCTCCAGTGCCCAGGGCGCGTGCTCGCGCGAACTGCCGCAGCCGAAGTTGTCACGGGTGAGCAGCACCTGCGCATCCTGATAACGCGGCTGATTGAGGAAGAAATCCGGGTTCTTCGGCCGTGCGCCGCAATCCTGGCCCGGTTCGCCGTGATCGAGATAACGCCACTCGTCGAACAGGTTAGGACCAAAGCCGCTGCGCTTGATCGACTTGAGAAACTGCTTGGGAATGATCGCATCGGTATCGACGTTGGCGCGATCAAGCGGCGCCACCAAGCCGTCCAGTTGCCTGAATGCCTTCATTATTTGACAGCCCTCTGGATGGCTTCGCCACCCTTCTCGATATCCTTGCCGACGCCATGAATG
>CAYTAY010000295.1:0-1865 GCA_964435845.1 uncultured Azoarcus sp. | reverse complement strand
AGTTCGTCCGCCAGCACCCTGGCGCCCTTCGAAGTTGCGGTTGGATGTCGAGGCGCAGTGCTCGCCCGCCTCGAGGCGGTCTGCATTCATCGCCAGACACATCGAACAACCCGGTTCCCGCCACTCGAAACCCGCCGACAGAAACACTTCGTGCAAGCCCTCGGCCTCGGCCTGCCGCTTGACCAGCCCGGACCCGGGCACCACCAGCACGCGCTTGACGCTGTCCGCCTTGCGCCGGCCACGCGCCACCTTGGCCGCCTCGCGCAAGTCCTCGATGCGCGAATTGGTGCATGAGCCGATGAAAACCTGATCCACCGGAATCTCGCCGATCAGCATGTCCGGCGACAGACCCATGTACTTGAGCGCGCGCTCGACACCGTCGCGCTTGACCGGATCGTCGATGGACGCCGGGTTCGGAACCCTGCCGCTGACCCCGGTGACCATCTCGGGCGAGGTGCCCCAGGTGACCTGCGGCTCGATCTGGCTCGCGTCGAGTACCACCACTTTGTCGAATTCGGCACCGTCGTCAGAATGCAGCGTACGCCAATAGGCCACCGCCTTGTCCCAGGTCTCTCCGCTCGGCGCGTAGGGCTTGCCGCGAAGGTATTCGATGGTGGTGTCGTCCACCGCCACCAGCCCGGCACGCGCGCCCGCCTCGATCGCCATGTTGCACACGGTCATCCGGCCTTCCATCGACAATGCGCGGATGGCCGGGCCACCGAACTCGATCGCAAACCCTGTGCCGCCGGCCGTGCCGATACGTCCGATGATGGCGAGCACGATGTCCTTGGCGGTCACGCCCGGACCGATCTCGCCATCGACCCGCACCAACATGGTCCGCGATTTCTTCTGCAGCAGGCACTGGGTAGCGAGCACATGCTCGACCTCGGACGTGCCGATACCATGCGCCAGACAGGCGAAGGCCCCATGAGTCGAAGTATGGGAGTCGCCGCACACTACGGTCATACCTGGCAGCGTTGCGCCGTTCTCGGGGCCGATCACATGCACGATACCCTGGCGCTCGTCACGGAACGGAAAGTAGGTCAGCGCACCGAACTCACGGATGTTGGCGTCCAGAGTCTCGACTTGCGTGCGTGAGACAGGATCCTTGATACCCTCGTCCCAGTGATCGGTCGGGGTATTGTGATCCGCCGTCGCGACGATCGAGCTCACGCGCCACGGTTTGCGCCCGGCCAGCTTGAGCCCTTCGAAGGCCTGCGGACTGGTGACCTCGTGCACCAGATGGCGGTCGATGTACACCAGCGCGGTCCCGTCGTCCTGCTGACGGACGAGATGACTCTCCCAGAGTTTCTCGTACAAGGTGTGCGGCTTCATCCGATCACTTCCAGTGAATCTAAACGCGCCATTATTTCACAGGCCGCCAACGCTGGATAGCACCGCACTGAACCGCGTCCACGCTCGTCCGTCGCGGAGACTACCGTCTGGCGCCCAGGTAGAGCGGCATCACGCGGTTGGCCGCCTCGGCCAGTTCACGCTTGCGGTTGGCATGCGCCGGGTGCGTCGACAGCCATTGCGGTGGCGCGGCACCGGAGCGGGTCGCCATCTTGTCCCACAGCGTCACTGCGGCTCTCGGATCGTAGCCGGCTCGTGCCGCGAGTTCCACCCCGATCCGGTCGGCTTCGGTCTCGTGCAGCCGGGAGTGCGGTAACTCGAACGTAACTCGGGCGATAGATGACATGATGTCCTGCCCAGGCCCGCCAACGCCGAGCACCGCACTCGCGATCGACACCCCCATCCCGGTCGCCATGCTGCGCGACACACGCTCCCGTGCATGCTCGCGCAGGGCATGGGCCATCTCATGCCCCATCACCGCGGCGATCTCGTCGTCGGTCAGTTGCAGGCGC
>CAYTAY010000294.1:0-3200 GCA_964435845.1 uncultured Azoarcus sp. | reverse complement strand
GAGGTGATGACGCCCGAGGGCCGGTTTCACACCCAGCTCGATCCGGCCAACGAAAAGCATTACGTCGCCTTCGCGGCCGGCAGCGGCATTACGCCCATCCTGTCGTTGATCAAGACGACGCTGCGGGCCGAGCCGCGCAGCCGCTTCACCCTCGTCTATGGCAATCGTCGGCAATCGAGCATGATGTTCGCGGAGGCGCTCGAGGATCTGAAGAACCGTTATCTCTCCCGCTTCGTTCTGTACAATCTGTTCTCCCGCGAGGAGCAGGACGTAGCGCTGTTCAATGGACGCCTCGATAGCGAGCGGGTGAAGGTCTTCGTCGATACCTTGATTCCGGTCGATACCATTGATGTCGCCTTCATCTGCGGGCCGGGCGCAATGATTGACGAGGTCGAGGCTGGACTCCTCGCATCCGGCATGGCGCCCGAAAGCATCCACCTCGAGCGCTTCGGCGTGCCGGATTCGGGACCGGCTCATCATGTCGAGCCCGGGGATGCGGCACAGGCGCAGATCACCATCGTTGCCGATGGTTTGCGCCGCGTGATGCAGTTTAGCGTGGAGGATCCATCCATTCTCGATGTCGCCCTGCGGGCGGGGATGGATCTGCCCTATTCGTGCAAGGGGGGGGTGTGCTGCACCTGTCGGGCTAAGGTACTTGAAGGAAAGGTGCGCATGGACAAGAACTACACGCTGGAGCAGCCGGATATCGATGCCGGCTACGTGCTCACCTGTCAGGCACATCCGCTGACCGAGCGCGTTGTGATCAGCTTCGACGAGCGCTGAATGCCACGAACACAGGAGAACTAATGGCCAGGGGAAAAGCGGCAACTTTCGAACAGCAGCGTTTGGCGATACTCGGGGCCGCCGCGCTCCTGTTCGCGCAGCGCGGCTTCCACAGCGCGTCCATGGCTGAAATCGCGCGCGCATGTGGTGTCTCGAAGCCTCTCCTCTACCACTACTATCGCGACAAGGAGCATCTGCTTTTCGATATCGCCGACAATTACATCGATCGGTTGGTGGCACTGGTGGAGTCGGTCGTCGTTGCGCGGCTTGAGCCCTTGCCGCATCTCGAAGCTTTGATCGCCCGCTTTCTCGCAGTGTACGCGAGCAGCCAGAGCCACCATGCGGTGATCGTACAGGACGTCAAGTTTCTTCGTCCCGAGCTTCGGTTGTCGGTGCAAGCCAAGGAAGGACGGGTGGTGGCCGCTTTCGCCGATGCGATCGAAGACGTCGAACCCGGGTTGCGCCGGCAGGGCTTGGACAAGCCGGTTGCGATGATCCTGTTTGGCATGATCAACTGGACCTTCACCTGGTTGCGGCCAGACGGGCCTCTCTCCTACGCAGACATGGCGCCGATCGTGTCGCGCATCTTCATCCAGGGCGTGAGCGGGCTGGCCGGGGCCTACCAGGCCGGGCAGTCGTGCGCTGGCTCCGCGAGTCTGATTCACGCACTTTCAAAGGGCTGATGCAATGACTGAAGTATTCATCTGTGATGGTGTCCGCACCCCGATCGGCCGTTACGCCGGCGGATTGTCGTCGGTGCGAACCGACGATCTCGCAGCGCTACCGATAAAGGCCTTGGTCGAGCGCCATCCGGGATTCGACCCAGCTCAGATCGATGATGTTTACTACGGTTGCGCCAATCAGGCGGGGGAGGATAATCGCAACGTCGCCCGCATGGCGGCCATGCTCGCGGGCCTGCCGGTCACGGTGCCTGGCGCGACCCTGAATCGCCTGTGCGGGTCGGGTATGGATGCCATAGGCACTGCAGCCCGGGCAATTCGTGCCGGTGAGGCCGACATCATGATCGCCGGTGGCGTGGAGAGCATGAGCCGAGCGCCTTTCGTACTCGCGAAAGCGGACACGGCTTTCTCGCGCAGCGCGAAGATCGAGGATACGACCATCGGTTGGCGTTTCGTCAACCCTCGCATGAAGGCGGCACACGGCATCGATTCGATGCCGGAGACTGCCGAGAATGTCGCGGCCCAGTTCGGAATCGCACGCGAAGATCAGGACGCGTTCGCCTGGCGCAGCCAGCAGCGCTATGCGGCAGCGCTGGCGCGCGGTTTCTACGATGGCGAATTGATTCCGGTGGCGATACCGCAGCGCAAGGGCGACCCGGTAATCGTGGCGGCCGATGAGCATCCACGCGAAACCTCGCTCGAGGCGCTCGCGCGTCTCAAGGGCGTGGTTCGCCCGGACGGCACGGTGACCGCAGGCAACGCATCAGGCGTGAATGACGGCTCGGTCGCGCTGCTGCTGGCCAGCGAGGCGGCAGCGGCACGCAATGGCCTCACGCCCCGTGCGCGCGTGGTGGCCATGGCCACAGCGGGGGTCGAGTCCCGCATCATGGGCATTGGCCCAGCGCCCGCATCGCAAAAACTTCTGCAACGCACCGGCCTCACGCTCGCGGACATCGACGTGGTCGAACTGAATGAAGCCTTTGCCGCCCAGGGTCTTGCGGTGTTGCGCGAACTTGGCGTGCCGGACGACGCGCCCTACGTGAATCCAAACGGTGGCGCGATCGCGCTCGGCCATCCGCTCGGCGCTTCAGGTGCGCGGTTGGTGTTGACCGCCATCCGCCAACTCGAGGCGAGCGGTGGGCGTCGCGCACTGTGCACAATGTGCATCGGCGTCGGACAGGGCATCGCGATAATCGTCGAACGCGTCTGACCGTGTCGGACAATAGCGGCAATATCACTTGAGCATAGCCCGCGCGGCTTGAACTCTCACGACTGAGCCGGGTTTGCACGCATCTTTTGCTTGACGTTTACGTAATCGTCAATATCATTGACGGCTGAATCTCGTCGAAACTGCGTAACCGTTGTTCCGCCTCTCGTCTGCGGTGCGGCGGGCGAATACGCTACGTGCGGCGCAGATCGGTGAATGGAGTTGCAGAGAGCATCATGTCGAACAGGTCTGGAAATAATTCGCTGCGTCCGGGCAGCTCCTCGCGGACAACCACGTTTACGATTTCCCAACTCGCGGAAGAGTTCAACATCACCACGCGCGCGATCCGCTATTACGAGGATCAAGGCTTGCTGTCGACCCTGCGGCGCGGCAATCGCCGCATCTACAGTCGGCGCGACAGGGTGCGGCTGGGGCTGATCCTGCGCGGCAAACGTCTTGGCTTCAGTCTCAACGATACCCGCGAGCTGTTCGATCTGTATGACCATGCGCCCACCGAGGATGCCCAGATG
>CAYTAY010000293.1:0-3220 GCA_964435845.1 uncultured Azoarcus sp. | reverse complement strand
GAACGAGGTGATCGCTGCGCCGCGCGACCGCGCCTATCTGTCGCGCATCGAACGAGTGACCGCCCTCGACGACCAGATGGTCGAGTTCTTCTTTGCCGAACCCTATTTCAACAGTCTTCAACTCGCGGGCGGCATGTCCGTGCTGCCGGCGCATTTCTATAGCCGCTACCTCGACGACCCGCGCACCTTCAACGAAAGCCGGGGCCTGCTGCTTGGCTCAGGTCCGTACCGCCTCGCCAACCCCGAGACCTGGACGCCGGACCAGGGCCGGGTGGAACTCGAACGTAACCCGCGCTACTGGGGACCGGTCGACCCGCCCTTCGACCGCATCGTGTGGCGGGTCATCGAGAACGACAGTGCGCGTTTGACCACTTTCCGCAACCAGGATATCGACCTCTACGGTGCTCGTCCGCGTGAGTATCAGCGCCTGCTCGACGACGAGGGCTTGATGGCGCGCAGCCACCATTTTGAGTACATGAGCCCCACCGCAGGCTATGCCTACATCGCCTGGAATCAGGAGCGCGCCGGCCAGCCAACCCGCTTTGCCGACCCGCGGGTGCGGCAGGCGATGAGTCTGATGACCGATGTCGAGCGCATCATCGACGAGGTGATGCTCGGCTATGCCGAGCGGGCAGTAAGCCCATTCAGCCCCCGTTCGCCGCAGCACGACCCGGCCAATACGCCGATTCCCTTCGACCTCGAACGCGCCCGCGCGCTGCTCGCCGAAGCGGGTTACGCCGACCGCAACGGTGATGGCATCCTGCAGGGGCCGGACGGTCGGAACTTCGAGTTCGAGCTGACCTTCTTCCAGGACAACGAAGATACCCGGCGCATGGTGCTGTTTCTGCGCGATCTCTACGCCCGCGCCGGCGTCGTGATGCGCCCGCGCCCCACCGAATGGTCAGTGATGCTCGAGAACCTGCGGCAGAAAGACTTCGACGCGATCACGCTGGGCTGGACTTCCGGCATCGAAATCGACATCTTCCAGATGTTCCATTCGACCCAGACCATGGAGGGTGGTGACAACTTCATGAGCTACCGCAATCCGGCACTGGATGTGCTGATAGATGCCGCGCGTGCCGAGGTCGATGAGGACGCGCGCATGAGGCTGTGGCGCGAGGCCGAGGGCATCCTGGTCGAGGATCAGCCCTACACCTTCCTGTTCCGTCGTTACACCCTGGCCTTTGTCGACAACCGCATTGCCAACATCGAGAACACCGCACTCGGGCTCAATCTGATGGCGGTGCCGGTCGAGGTCTACGTGCCTCAAGCGGTCCAGCGCAGGCGTTGATGGTCACTGCAGGACGATCTATATTGATCATGTACATATAAACAATGAGGCTTGATATGTCTCTCCAGATCGCCAACCCCAAGGTCGTCGGCAAGGTCGAGCGGCTTGCGGCGCAAACCGGGCTATCCAAGACCGCTGCGGTGGAGCAGGCGGTCGACATGTCCTTGCGGGCGCTCGAAGGCACGAGCGCGCCGCGCGCTCGCCTGACTGCCCTTCTGGCTCAGATCGACCGCATTCCGGATCGACCCGACGCAGCCGATCCGATGGAGTGGGACGCGCACGGGCTGCCGAGATGATCGTCGCGGACACTTCGGCTCTGGTGGCGGTGCTGTTTGGCGAGCCGGAGCGCGAGGGCTTTCTGGATCTCATCGAGTCGAGCGCGCCGGTGTTGCTCAGCACGCCGAGTGTGCTCGAGACCCGCATGGTGGTGCATGGTCGCAAGGGGGAGCGGGCGGTGGTGCTAGCAGAGGACTTCCTGCGTCAGGCCTGCTTCGAGTGGGTAGCGCCGGACGCTGCGCAAACCGACGCGGCCTACGCTGCCTTTGTCGCCTTCGGCAAGGGCAGCGGTCACCCGGCCGGGCTCAACTTCGGCGATGTGTTCAGCTATGCGTTGGCTAAGGTGCGCGGTGTGCCATTGTTGTTCAAGGGCGAGGATTTCGCCCATACCGACATCGAGTCGGCCTGGTCGTCGCCGGCATGCTGATCTATCTGCTTCGCCGCATCGCGCTGATGGTGCCGACGCTGTTCGGTATCACCATCGTGGTGTTCGTCGTCATGGCGGCTGCGCCCGGTGGCATCAGCGCGCAGTCGCTGGTCGATGGCACCAACCTGGAGCCTGAGACCCGTCGCGCGCTCGAGGATTACTATAACCGGCTCTACGGCCTCGACCAGCCGGCGCCGGTGCAGTATCTGCGCTGGCTCAACAACATCTCGCCGGCTGGCTTCACCCGCGAGGCGGACGGATCGCTGGGCAGCTTCTCGCTGTGGAAGGGCTCGGATCTCGGCGTGAGCTTCCGCTACGGCCGGCCGGTGACCGACCTGCTCGCCGAGCGTCTTCCGATCACGCTGCTGCTCAATCTGCTGTCGATCCCGCTGATCTACTCAGTGTCGATCGCCATCGGCGTACAGGCCGCGCGGGCGCGGGGCGGGCGATTCGATGTCGCCTCCAACGTGGTGCTGCTCGGCCTGTGGTCGGTGCCGACGATGCTCGCGGGGGTGCTGTTCATCGGCTTTTTTGCCTCCGAGCAATACTGGCGATGGTTTCCGACCGCCGGTCTGGTGCGGCGTGAGGCAGTGGACCAGACCTTTCTGCCATGGTTGGGCTCGATGTCGGATGTGATGTGGATGTTCTTTGCCGTGGGTCTGGCGGCCACCCTGCTGGTCTGGGCAGCGGCGAAGGCGCCCCGTGCGGCGCGGCGAATCGGTGGTGGTGTGCTGGGTGTGACGCTCGGCTATCTGATGGCCGCCGACCTGAACGGCATGACACCCGGTATGCTGCACTTGGTGCTTGCAGCCGTTGGTGGGCTGCTGGTCGGCGGTCTGGCCGGGCTGGGCAGTGCCGCGCTGCGCATCGGGGTGGCTGGCGGGCTCGGGGTGGGCATTGGCATCGGTCTGGCGCGGGCGGCGGGGGTCGAGGTGGTGCAGGGCGGTTATCTCTTCGACCGGGCCTGGCATCTGGTGTTGCCGGTGATCGCCTTGTCCTATGGCGGGCTCGCCTTTCTCGCCAAGCTCACGCGCTCGTCGCTGCTCGAGAATCTCGCAGCCGATTACGCGCGCACCGCCCGCGCCAAGGGTGTGGACGAGGAAACCGTGCTGTGGCGCCATGTCTTCCGCAACTCGCTTCTGCCCCTCATTACGGTGTCGGCGACGCTGCTCCCCAGCCTGCTCGCGGGTTCGGTGATCATCGAGAGCATCTTCAGCATCGACGGC
>CAYTAY010000292.1:0-3233 GCA_964435845.1 uncultured Azoarcus sp. | reverse complement strand
ATCAATACGCGCGAGGAACTTGGCAGCTTCGAACAAAGTCCCTAGGGCGTGGAGTGGAGTCAGTCCATCCCGGTTCATGAAAGCCACCATGACCGTTTCCCTCACCCCCAACCCCGCTCCCGCAAGCAGGAGAGTAGGGCTTGGTGAGTCGGCTCGGCGACTTTCACACTAAGCTCATCGCGGTCGCCTCGTGACACGCTTCATGCAAATGGTGGCCGAACGCCCACAGTCGTCACCGAACGTTCTATACTGCAAATCTGGGCTGGCTTTTTTGCGGAAGCTCGAGGTGGCGATCCGACCGACGGACAGGCCACACTGGTCCCGGTATCGGGGCTGGCCAGTAAGGAGTCGAATATGATCGAGATGAATACCCCCCTGCCGCTTGACCGCAACAGCGCCACGACCGCAATGCCAGTCGATGCGCTGCGCTCGCCTGCGGAAAACCCGGCCAATGCGTCTCCTCGCCAGGCCGAAGTGCCGCCGGGAGTCGAGGTGCAGATCAGCTCGGCTGCCCGAGAGGTAGCGGCGCGTGACCCATTGCCGGCGGCAACCAGCGCAACCACGCCTTCATCCAGTGCTGGGGCGCCGGTGGGCAACGCAGGCGAGCCGACGGCCGCTCCGGAAACCACGACCCAGGCCTCGACCGACCAGTCCGCAAACGCACAGAATCGTGCAATGCAGATGTTCACCGAGACCGCCGGCATCGGGGTCGAACAGGCCAACCCTTCTCCGCTGCGCGACATCGCCTGAACGGTTGACGCCTCGACGACAGCGCCACCCCCTCGGGTGGCGTCGTCGTCCGGGGGCTTGTCGAGCCGACAAGCCCCCGAAACATGGCAACAGTCAGTGACGACCATGTGTACTCGCCGGCTGCGGTCGGGTCCTCAGCGGGCGCCGTCATCCGGGAACATGTCCCAGATCCGGATCTCGCCTTCCTGGCCGCGCCAGTCTGCGACCTGGCTCACCGGCTGCGACCGGACCTTGCGAAAGGCCTCATGTATACCTTCCTCGTCCGCATGGCGTTCGATGATCAGCATCGTGCCCGGTGCGTCATCGCACAGGCTGGCCGCATAGTCGACCTCCTGCCGCGCGAAGGGCAGCGCCTCGTCCACCGAGGGCGCGCCATGGTGTTCGACAAGATGCTGGGCCAGGGTCTCGACGATACTCTTGTACTCGACGTCGTCGATTTCTTCGATACGGGCGATCGTGCTCCAGCCGAAGCTGTTCAGACCAAGGAAACCGGTGCGGAAGGCCTGTCTCGCCTCACCCGCAAGGCTCTCCGGGTCGTCCTCCGCGAAGCTGAATACGAAGGTGCCGGTGACGGCAGGCTCGCCGGCCACCGCAGCCGGCGAGTACACATGGTCGTCACTGTCGTCAAGTCGCGCCGTGCGCAGGAATTTCATCGCCTCTCCGCGAATGTCATGCCATTGTTCCAACCCATTCCCATTCAGCCTCCCCCTTGGCGGGAAGGAGGGGCTCATCAGCTGCCTTGCCCAGGGCCCCCTATTGACTGGGTTGGCCTACGGCTCCCACCGACCCGGTGGTCGGAGACTCGACCGGCTGCGGCTTCACGCCCTTGGCGATCTCTTCTTCGTACCAGAGGTCATGGTGTTGCTTGGCCCAGTTCACGTCCACCCGGCCGGTGGTCATGCCCTCGAGCGCGCCTTCGGTACCGAGGGTACCGATGTAGGCATGACCGAAGAAGAAGCCAATCCAGAGCAGCGAAGTGATCGCATGGATCGCTTGGTAAAGCGCCATATCGGCGCGAGTCTGTCCGAACAGAGGGAAGTTGAGCAGCAGGCCGGACACGCCGACCGCGGTGCCAAAGACCACGATGCCCACCCAGAACCAGACCTTCTCACCGCCGTTGAACTTGCCTGCAGACGGGTGGCTCTTGCCGAAGATACCACCACCGGCCGCGAACCATTTCAGGTCCACCGCCTTGGGCATGTTGTGCTTCACCCACATCACGATCATCAGCAACACGGCGATGGAGAACGCCGGGCCAACGTAGTTGTGCACCGTCTTGCCGATATCGGCCCAGGCCGCAAAGGCCTGATGACCCATCACCGGTATGAGTACGGTACGTCCAAACAGCAGGCTGAGACCGGTGATCGCGAGGATGACGAAAGTCGTTGCTGTGAACCAGTGCAGGTAGCGCTCGAAGGGCTTCCAGCGTTCGATCGTCATGCCCGCACGCCCGTGCGCTAGCTTGATCCGCCCGACCAAGGTGAACACCAGAACGACCAGCACGAGCGCGCCGATCAGCAGATAGCCGCCATAAGTGATCAGCGGGCCCATGCGGAACTGTCGCCAGGTCTCGCCGACGTTGGAGATCAACGTGTTAGTGACATACGGACCGGTCTGCGTGGTGAAACCGCCCTGACCCTCGCGAACATCACGCCACATGTCGGATCTCGGATTGGTTGCCCGATCCTGGCCGAAGCGCTGCTGCTGTTGCTGCTGCACGCCCTGACCACCGGACTGCGCGAGCGCATAGCCCAGCGGCAGCGCGATGGAGAGCACCAGAATCAGGGCGAGACTCCACAACATAGAGCGCCGCCTGCGCTGGTGCGATTTGCTTACAGTTGAATCACTCATGGCAAAGACTCCTAACGGTCGGTCATGCCGGTCATGGCGCGTTCGCGCAACTGCTGCTGCCTGCGCTCTGCGGCCTCCTGCGTAGCCGTTTCGTCGTGCTTGCCCTTGTAGACGCCCGGCTCATGGAAAACGACCTCCTGTTCGCAGGCGGTCAACAGGGACAGACTGGCGACTGCCAGCGCTACAAGCATCGCTTTGTACGGCATCTTGTTCACTCCTTTCGTCATTCCGGTCATACCCCAGGAATCGGGCGGACCCTCTTTGGGGTCCGCCCAGGTCCCGTCAGGCATTACCGTAAGCTGCTTGCCAGCCCCAGGTTTGCGGACGGCCACCACGACGCATCACGCGCTGGCGGTAGATATCCGACACCACGTCGCCATCGCCGGCAAGCAAGGCCTTGGTCGCGCACATCTCGGCGCACAACGGCAGCTTGCCTTCGGCGATCCTGTTGGAGCCGTACTTGACGTACTCCGCGTCGGAATGCGTCTGCTCGGGGCCACCGGCGCAGAAGGTGCACTTGTCCATCTTGCCGCGCACCCCGAAGGCCGACTGCCGAGGATACTGCGGCGCGCCGAAGGGGCAGGCGTAGAAGCAGTAGCCGCAGCCGATGCACAGATCCTTGTCGTGCAGCA
>CAYTAY010000291.1:0-3282 GCA_964435845.1 uncultured Azoarcus sp. | reverse complement strand
CGAGTCCATTCCGTGACGCTTGGATCGGAAAAGACGTTCGTAATAAACGAGTTAGCGACCGGGTGCTGTTCCCTTCACCCGCTCCAACCAACCGGAGGTTGATATGGACGCTGCCCCGAGGTGCCATCTTTCTCGCCGCCAGCGACAGCGATGAGCGTGCTCTTCTTGACCCATTCGTTTTTCGACCAAGCCTGCTTGAGCTGGTCGAAATTCACCTTGAACTGGGCGGCACCCTCAGATCGGGCCGCATCGTCATCGGTCAGTCCCGGTTTGTGGGCGCGGCCCAGACGGATGAGGTCATCGCGCTGGCATCGGTAGGATTCGCCAAGATAAGGAAACTCGAACTCCAGCAGGAAGCGCCTGATGCGTTCGACGTGATCGGTATCGTGCGGCGAGAAGAGCAGGTGGACGTTGATGGCCGAAGCCTTCGCGGTTTCGATGCCCAAGCGCAACTCGACATTGGGAAAGATCAACCCCACGTTTTGCAGCCGGCCTTCCCGCTGTGCGCTCACGACCTGTTCGTAGCGCTCGATCCCGAAGTAGTCAGTGATGCCGAGCGCCCGTATAGGCGGGTTCGAAGTCTCGATGACGCCCAAGAATGATTCCCACGGGTCCGGCCCGGTGTACTGGTCGTTCAAGGCCGTGCCAGGTGTATGGATGTGCGGGTCCCAGCGATGCCACAGCGAACCTCGCTTGCTTTGCACGTCGAACGGGTTGTCCATGGCATCCCCTATGGCTTTCGGAAGCAGGCCGGATGCTCTTTCCCTGCATCAGAAGTGGTTGCGTGCCTAAAATATAAGGCATTACGCGGTCTATAGCCTGGTTTGAGTGGCAGTTGATGAACACCCGCACTTGCGGCCCATGGCAGCATAGCCTAGTATTGTGGGCATTGAAACGGAAACTGCCTAGTTCGATGAGCAAGTTCGAGATCCCGATGCAAGTCGCCGAGCAGGTGACGCAGCTCGGTCAGCGCGTTCGGATCGCACGCATCCGGCGCGGCTGGTCCGTGGCTGATCTGGCGAGCAAGGCCGGCATCAACCGCAACACGCTGACCGCGCTGGAGCTGGGCAAGCCGGGCACCGCGGTTGGAGTGTGTTTCACCGTCCTGTGGGCCCTGGGACTGGATCGGACGCTGAACGGCGTGGCCGATCCCGACGCCGATCTGCACGGCAAGGCGCTTGAAGCTGCACGGCGTCCAACACGTGCCGGCAAGCCACGCAAGGCCAGCGACGACTATGACTTCTGAACGCGAAGCTTACGTTTACATCCAACTCCCTGGTACCTTGGAGACGGTACCGGCGGCGTTGCTGCGTGTGCAAACCTTGCCAGATGGAACCCAGGTCGGGCGCTTCCGCTATGGCGATCGTTATCTCGCGAGACCTGATGCGGTGGCGTTCGATCCGTTCCGGCTGCCATTGGCCAAGCAGGTCTTCGAGTTCACGCAACTCAAGGGCATCCCTGGCGCAGTTCGAGACGCCGCCCCGGATGCATGGGGCCGTCGTGTCATCGAGCACAAACTGGAGCGAGACCCGGCCGACCTTCAAGAGATCGACTATCTCCTTCATGGCCCCCAGGACGGGGCCGGATATCTGAGCTTTGGCTTGAAGGCCGCCCCCCCCGCACCCAGGCGCACCTGCAACCGAACGCATCAACTGGACCAGTTGATTGCCGCTTCGCAGGCGATCGAAGAAGGCAAGCGTGTGGCCGCGCATTTGCTCGAACAACTCGATCCCGGAACCAGCATGGGCGGCGCGCGGCCCAAGGCGACGATCGAAGACGGCCATTGCTTGTGGCTCGGCAAGTTTCCTGCCAAGGATGACCGCTTCAATCTACAGCGGGTGGAGTTTGCGACGCTTGATCTGGCCAGTCGGTGTGGTCTGAACGTCACCCAGGCGCGGCTGCAACCCGTTGGCAGCAGTGATGTACTGATGTTGAGGCGTTTTGACCGGGAACATGCCGAAGGTGGCTACCTGCGTTTTGGCCTGGTCAGTGGCCTGACCGTGCTCGACTGTGGTGACAGCCATCTGGACAGGGATCGTTGGTCCTACCCCCTGCTAGCAGAAAATTTGCGGCGCTGGTCCGACCAGCCCGAAGCGGATTGCGCCGAGCTGTTCCGCAGGATGGTCTTCAACGCGGCCGTGACCAACAATGACGATCATCCGCGCAACCATGCCTTGCTGCGTCGGCAGAAAGGTTGGCGTCTTTCTCCTGCTTACGACTTGGTGCCCGCACCCGTGGTCAGCCTCGAACGACGTGATCTCGCGTTGACCGTGGGCAGCTACGGCCGTACTGCCAGCATCTATAACCTCTTGTCCCAGGCCTCACGGTTCGGCCTGTCTGTAGAGGACGCACGCCAGGAGATTGATCGAATCGTTGTGGTTGTTCGGCAGTGGCGAGACAGTTTCTTTTCCCGTGGTGTGTCCGTAGAGGATATTGAGTACATTGCGCCGGCCATTTTGCCGGAGTGCTTTTTCTTTGAGAGGCGGCCGGATGCCTGAGACTGCCGAACACAACTTCTTTGGCGCCGTCTTGGGCCAAGGCCATGGCGTCTAGCTGCCGAGCCTCGCGTGCATGGCCATGATTAGATGTGGATTAGAAATTCACGCATTGTATGAATAAGCACGCAGGATTCAATCAAGGGTGCTTTGGAACAGGTGTCGAACGAGAACCAATAGGACCATGCGGCAGCCACCATGAAACCCGCTACACAGACCACTTTCGCGTAGCGCACAGGCCGGACGCTGGCCCGGCTGTGGAGCGGCTTTGTGCGCCTGGATCGGAAGGCGTGCGTGCGTGCGGGTGGCTGGTGGCGCAAGGTCTGCCCGCGGGGTTGGCCAAGACCATCCTGTGGGTCGTAAAGCTCGCCGTGCTCGGTGTGCTGCTCTACTCCGCGTTCTGGCTGACGCTGCCGCTTGCGTTTGTGATTTTGGCAGCCTGGGTAGTACGCAACGCTGACGCCGACGAAAGCAGTGACGATGACGAGCCTCAGTGGCGAAACGGCTTGGACGGATACGGTCTCTACCGGGGAGAGGTACGCATCGACGGCGGCAGCGCAGACGACGAGTAGCGAATCGCCACTCTCGGCGCTACTTTGCCTTCGCTGCTTTGATTGCAAGGTCAGCGCCTTTGCCTCCCGCAGACTTGGCGCCATCGGTGGCTGCTGAGAGCATCTGCGAAATGTTGCCTACGCGGACACCAACCCAGGCGAGCGCAGCTACCCAAAAAGCCGGCAGCACGATGAACATCATCGCCATGACGAAGTTCAGCAGCATGTCACCGAAC
>CAYTAY010000290.1:0-3353 GCA_964435845.1 uncultured Azoarcus sp. | reverse complement strand
GCGTCTACGGCCAGATCAGCCGCCAGGGCAAAGTCGTCCACCTCCAGGCCGGCCGCGTCGTCGACCTCTCCGAACTGCTCGGCGCACTGGATGCGCGGAGTCGGGATTTTCATTGAGTGCTTTTCGGGACTGGCATGCGACAGGAACAAAGACCAGGATACCGCTCGACACCGCCAACGTTCGGCGGACGAAGAATCTGGCAAGTCAATGCGGAGCACTTCCCCATAAAGAAGAAGGAGTCTCCGCTTCCAGGGAAGTGAAATACGGCCGACTCAGTGAGCGACGGTCGCCTCGTCGTTCTCGTGTCGCAGGAAGCGGTCGGCGAACGCATCGGCGGCAAGCGGACGGCTGATGAAGTAACCCTGGCATACGTCACAACCGATATCGGCCAGCCAGTCGTATTGCTCCTGAGTCTCCACCCCTTCGGCGACGATGCGGTAGCCGAGTTGGCGCCCCAGCGCAATCATCGCGGTGACGATCGCCGCGCCGTTGCGCGCGCTGCGCGCCACGAAGCGGGTATCGATATCCGAGATGAAGGACTTGTCGATCTTGAGCGTGTCGAACTCGAGCAACTGAAGATAGGACAGAGATGAATAGCCGGTGCCGAAATCGTCCAGTGCGATCAGACATCCGGCCTCTCGAAGACTCTGCAACGCGCGCAGCGCGGCCCCCTCGGGATTGAGCAGCACCGACTCGGTCACTTCGAGCTCGATCAGGTTGGCAGCCACGCCGTGGCGTGCGCTCGATGCAAAGAAGTCGTTCTCGACCGCACGCTTGAGGAATTGCCGCGCCGACAGATTGACCGAAATGCGAAAGCCCGGCGGGGCTATTTTCTGCCACTGTGCCAGTTGCCCGACCGCATGGTCGATGACCCACTGCCCGAGAGGTTCGATCAAGCCGGTTTCCTCGGCCAGCGGAATGAACTCGTCCGGGCGCACCATGTGCTCACCATCCTGCCAACGCACCAGCGCTTCGGCTCCCGTCAGTCGTCCACTGGAAAACAACTGCTGCGGCTGAAAGTGCAGTGTCAGATCGCCGTTTTCGATCGCCACTCGCAAACGCTGCTCCAGGCCGGCCCGCGCGCTCACGCGGACCTTCATCCGATCCTCGAAGAAATGCACATCGTTGCCACCACCGCCCTTGGCCTCATACATTGCGATGTCGGCGCAGCGCAGCAGGGAATCGGCATCCTTGCCGTGATCGGGGAACAGCGCGACGCCAATGCTCGCACTGACCCTCATTTCGCTGTCCTCGACCGCCAGCGGCGTCTGGATCAGTTCAAGCAAGCGACGCGCGACGTCCTCGGCTTCCGCTTTGTTAGCCAATCCGGTGAGCAGAACCACGAACTCGTCGCCCCCGTGGCGCAACAACACGTCATAAGCGCGCAGCGCCTTCGGCAGGCGGGCGGTGATGCCGACCAGCAACGCATCGCCGAACATATGACCGCGCGCGTCATTCACGTTCTTGAAACGGTCAAGGTCTATGAACAACACCGCCAACCTGTGGCCATTTCGCTCCGCTGCGGCCAGCGCCGCAGGAAGGCGTTCGATCAGGCTGCGCCGGTTGGGCAGTCCGGTGAGTTGATCGATCACCGCCAGCTCGCGGATGCGCTGTTCGCGCTCGACCCGTTCGGTAATGTCCGAGACCGATCCCGCCATCTGGTTCGCCACACCCTTGGCATTGCGCACCGCCATACCGCGTGCGGCCAACCAGCGGTAGTGTCCATCGCTCGCCTGGACCCGGTACTCGCAGTAGAAATGGTCGGTCACGCCTTTCAGGTGGGCGGCCACCGCGTGGTTGTAGCGCGCCCGGTCGTCCGGGTGGACGATGCCGAGCCAGGCGTGGGTGTCGTCAAGAAAATCCTGCGAGTAGCCCAGAATCGCCAGCAAACGTTTGCCAACGCGTAGACGCTTCGTGAGCGGATTCCACTCGAAGGCGCCGTCGTGCGCGCCTACCAGCAACAATTCGTGGGCCCGCAGAAGGTGACCGATGCGGACCAGAACCGGCAGCCCGATAGCCCCGCCACAGCCGAAAGCCAGCAACATGAACCCGGTCCAACGTACATCGTATGGCGCCACCAGCGCCCGGATCAGGGCACATACGATCCCGATCAGCACGAACACCACTGCCAGCAGCAGCCAGCGCTGCAGGCTAACGACTCGGTCGGTCACGCCACCCGGTTCGACGATACTGTTCGTCAATCTCGATCTCATCCCACTCAGCTTGGTCACAGCTCCAGAGCGGAGTCGAACCCGTCGGCGGGCGAACAAACCCGTGCCGCCGCGCGCCACCCCTCCCGTTGCAACCCGTCCCCTGCGTGGCCAGATCATATATCACTGTCGACATATTGCGGACTGAAACGCGGTGTCGCGAAAGCGCCGTTTCGCAAGGTGGTCAGACTGAATCAGCCCGGATCTCCGTGCCGTTCAGACGTGGAAAGTCCTCGCAATCGCTGTTCCGGAGAGTCTTGCACCGCGTTCATGCAATGCCGCAGCGCGCTGCGCTAGAGTATCCAAAACACGGGCATGCTGAACTGCTCAACAAACAGGTCGCCAGGACTCGATGAAGAGCACTGGCGCGACGATGGAGTGCGATCGGCATATGAGTATGAGTGACAAAGACGCTCGGTTCTGGGACAAGGCCGCCCGGAAGTACGCTGCCTCCCGCATTGCCGACGAGGCCGGTTTCGAGCGGACGGTGGTGCGCATGCGTGAGCTTGTCTCGCCCGATGCCCGGGTATTGGAACTCGGCTGCGGTACCGGCACCGTGGCCCTGCGTCTGGCGGACGCCGTGCAGCGATACTCTGCCACCGACCTGTCCGCCAACATGATCTCGATTGCGCAAGAAAAGCTCGCAAAGGCCAGAGAAGCGGGCATGGGCGATCAACTCACTTTCCGCCAGGCAACCGCCGCCACATTGGTGCAGGAAAGCGCGCGTTTCGACGTCGTAATCGGGTTGAACTATCTCCACCTGGCGGGCAATCTGGCCGACGTTCTCGGCCATATCCGTACTCTGCTCTTGCCCGGCGGCCTGTTTATTTCCAAGACACCGTGTGTCGGCGACATGAACCCGATTATCCGCTTGGCCATTCCGCTCATGCGCCTTGTCGGCCTGGCTCCTGGCGTAACCATCTTTTCAGCCGCTGCGCTGGAAGAGGCGATTCATGCAACCGGGTTCGAGATTGTGGAGAACAAACGCCACGGCTCCAAGAAGCCGGACATTCGCCCCTTCATTGTCGCCCGTACTCCCTACCCTTTTGCAAGACGTTCGTCTTGACGTACGTACCGAAAGGCGTACACTTGGCGGATAGTTGAACACGCAAGAGGTGCGTCATGACGGGAATCACAGCAACT
>CAYTAY010000289.1:0-3366 GCA_964435845.1 uncultured Azoarcus sp. | reverse complement strand
CAAGCGTGACCTGCAGGGAACGGGTGCGAGCCGCCGCCTGCGTCGCGCCGGCCAGTTGCCGGGCATCATCTACGGTGCCAACCAGGACGCAGTCGCGGTCACCCTCGACCACAACGAACTCTATCACCTGATGCGCAAGGAAGCCTTCCACGCCTCGGTGCTGACCATCGACCTCGAGGGCAGCAAGCAGTCGGTCATCCTGCGTGATGCACAATGGCATCCCTTCAAGCAGCAGGTGCTGCATATCGACTTCCAGCGCGTCAGCTCCACCGAGAAACTGCACATCAAGGTGCCGCTGCACTTCGTGAACGGTGAGACCAGCCCCGCGGTCAAGCTGGCTGGCCAGATGATCTCGCATGTGATCAACGAGATCGAAGTCAGCTGCCTGCCCAATGACCTGCCGCAGTTCATCGAAGTCGACCTCAGCGCCCTCGAGGCCGACCATTCGGTGCACGTCTCCGAGCTCAAACTGCCCGCCGGCGTCGAGCTCGTTCACCACGGCGAAAGCGACCCGGTGGTCGCGACTGCGCTCAAGACCGGCGGTGGCGCTGAAGCTGAAGCCGCAGGCGAGGAAGACGGCGAGTGACGCACCCGCCCCGTGAACGTCGGGGAGTCCACCGGCAATGAGCCAGATCGCACCGCGACTGGTCGTCGGACTGGGTAACCCCGGCACGCGATACTCCGAAACCCGGCACAACGCCGGGTTTTGGTTTTGTGAGCGCCTGGCCGGCAAGCTCGGCACGCGCTTCGCTTTCGAATCACGCTTTCACGGCCTGGTGGCCAATTCCCGTGAAGCCGGAGTGTGGTTGCTGATGCCACAGACTTTCATGAACCGCTCGGGGCAGGCCGTGGGTTCGCTCGCACGCTTCTACCGTATCCAGCCGGCCGAGATCCTCGTGGTGCATGACGAGCTCGACATCCCTCCGGGGCAACTGCGCCTGAAGTTCGGCGGCGGGCTCGGCGGCCACAACGGGCTCAAGGATTCGTCGGCGCATCTCGGCACCAACGACTACTGGCGTCTGCGCATCGGCATCGGTCATCCGGGCGACCGCAACGAGGTGGTCAACTTCGTGCTCAAGCCGCCCAGGCGGGAAGAGCGCGAGGCCATCGATGAGGCGATCGACAAGGCCTTGTCGGCCTGGCCACAGATCCAGCGCGGAGAACTCACCGCCGCAGCCTCCAGACTCAATGTCCGCCCCAAGCCCGCCAAGCCGGCAAAAACGCCCGAGGGCAGCTAGCAGCCGACCGCAGCCATGGCCTGAAGCGGCCCGACCTCGCGTATCGCGTCGATCTGGTCGCGATGACGGGTGTACAGTGTTCCACCGAAACACACGGCGCTGAACGAAATCCCTTCGAAGTGTTCTCGGCTGCGCGGCAACAGCAGCAACCAGCCGTCGCTCACCAGCAGGTTGCAGGCCGGCAGCAAACCTTCGCCCCCCGGCGCCAAGCCCAGCTCGGTACAGGCTCGCTCGAATCCGGCGTGCATGCTTGCGCCAGCGCGCGCCAGCGCCACGCCCTTGCCGCATTCGACCCGTACGAAGCAGTGCTTCATGGCCAGCGCAGGGTGTCTTGCCACGGTCAGCGGTGCCGCTTGCGCCGGCAGGCCTGGCACATAGAGTTTGAGGCTCGCGTTTCCGGGCGCCTCCGGGATCCACTGCACGTGCTTGTGGCGCTGACTTGCGCCTGCCTCGACGCCGCCGTTGTACAAACCCAGCCCGCCGGCCTCTCCCATGACCGTGGCGAGGGCATCGAAATCGACCCGCACCAACGGTGTCAGTTGCTCTTCGAAGTCGCGTCGCGCCAGCACCAGATGGCGCGCGCAGAGCGGAAACTTGTTGAGGATTGCGACATGTGCTGCGCCGACCGGGCCGACGGTCAGGGCTGGATCCGGATTCAGGAACGGGTTGAAGGCCGGGTCACGCGGGCCACCGGGAATCGCGACCTCCTTCTTGACCGCATCCTTGGCCGCGAGCGAGGACACCCAGCGCAGCGCGAAGCGCATGCCGTTCTCGACCACCTCCATCTCTTCGGACTGCACTGGCACCAGCACACCATCGGCCAGGGCTGACGCGCTGCGCACATCGACCGCATCCATCCAGATCCCGCTCATTTCGCCTCCCAATTTCATTCGATTCACCTCGGGCACCAAGCCGCGACAAACATCGGCGCGCTTTGGCCGCCCCATCCCGTCACGGTACAATCACAGGTTTTACACTCCAGATCAAGGCCATGGCGAACGCCCGGCCTGAACCCCGGGAAAACAAGGATTCACATGAGCCTGAAATGCGGAATCGTCGGTCTGCCCAACGTCGGCAAATCGACCCTCTTCAATGCCCTGACCAAGGCCGGCATCCAGGCCGAGAACTACCCTTTCTGCACCATCGAGCCCAACGTCGGCATCGTCGAGGTACCGGACGCCCGCCTCGCGCAACTGGCCGAAATCGTCAAGCCGCAGAAAATCCAGCCCGCCATCGTTGAATTCGTCGACATCGCCGGCCTGGTGGCGGGTGCGTCCAAGGGTGAAGGGCTGGGCAACCAGTTTCTCGCCAACATCCGCGAAACCGATGCGATCGTCCACGTGGTACGCTGCTTCGAAGACGAGAACGTGGTCCATGTGTCTGGCAGCGTCGATCCGATCCGCGACATCGAGATCATCGACACCGAGCTCGCGCTGGCCGACCTGGCCACCGTCGACAAAGCGCTGGCCCGCTACCGCAAGCCGGCCAGCGCCGGCGACAAGGACGCCAAGCTGCTGGTCGCAGTGCTCGAGGAGTGCCTCGCCCAACTCAACCAGGCCCGTCCGGTGCGCGCCCTCGACCTATCCAAGGAAGAATGGGCCAACCTCAGGCCTTTCTGCCTGATCACCGCCAAGCCGGTGCTGTACGCGGCGAACGTGGCCGAAGACGGTTTCGACAACAACCCCCGACTCGATGCAGTACGCGAGCACGCTGCCGCCGAGGGCTCGCAGGCAGTCCCACTGTGCGCCTCGATCGAAGCCGAAATCGCCGACCTCGACGACGCCGACAAGAAGGACTTCCTCGAATCCATGGGCCTCGAGGAACCCGGCCTGGACCGCCTGATCCGCGCCGGTTTCACGCTGCTTGGCCTGCAGACTTACTTCACTGCCGGCCCCAAGGAGGTCCGCGCCTGGACCATCCATGTCGGCGACACCGCACCGCAGGCAGCCGGGGTGATCCACACCGACTTCGAGCGCGGTTTCATCCGCGCCCAGACCATCGCCTTCGACGACTTTATCCAGTACAAAGGCGAGGCCGGAGCCAAGGAGGCGGGCAAGATGCGCGCCGAGGGCAAGGAATACGTCGTGCGTGATGGCGACGTGATGAACTTCCTGTTCAACGTCTGACC
>CAYTAY010000288.1:0-3416 GCA_964435845.1 uncultured Azoarcus sp. | reverse complement strand
CATCGGTCGGGTCAAGGGCGTCGAGTGCATGATCGTGGCCAACGACGCGACCGTTAAGGGTGGCAGCTATTTTCCGATGACGGTCAAGAAGCACTTGCGCGCGCAGGAGATTGCGCAAATGAACAATCTGCCGTGCATCTACCTGGTCGACTCGGGCGGCGCCAATCTCCCGACTCAGGACGAAGTGTTTCCCGATCGTGATCATTTCGGGCGGATTTTCTTCAATCAGGCGAATATGTCGGCACTCGGCATTCCGCAGATTGCTGTCGTGATGGGGTCGTGCACGGCGGGTGGCGCCTATGTGCCGGCGATGTCCGACGAAGCGATCATCGTCCGCAATCAGGGCACGATCTTCCTGGGAGGGCCGCCGCTGGTCAAGGCCGCGACCGGGGAGGTCGTCAGTGCAGAGGATTTGGGCGGAGGTGACGTCCATACCCGCCTGTCCGGCGTGGCCGATCACCTGGCCGAGAACGACAATCACGCGCTATACCTTGCGAGGCGGATCGTCGGCAACCTGAACCGTAAGAAGACGATCTCGCTGGAGCTCGGTATCGGTGACGATCCAATTTACGACCCGGAGGAAATCTACGGGATCATTCCGGCAGATTCGCGCAAACCCTACGATGTACGAGAGATCATCGCGCGCATCGTCGACGGTTCGCGCTTCGACGAATTCAAGGCGCGCTATGGCACCACACTGGTAACCGGTTTCGCCCAGCTCTACGGCTACCCGGTGGGCATCGTCGCCAACAACGGCATTCTTTTCGGCGAATCGGCGCAGAAAGGGGCGCACTTCATCGAGTTGTGCGCGCAGCGCGGTATCCCGTTACTCTTTTTGCAGAACATCACCGGCTTCATGGTTGGTCGCAAGTACGAGAACGGCGGCATTGCCAAGGATGGCGCAAAGATGGTGACTGCAGTGGCCACTGCGCAGGTGCCTAAGCTCACGATGATCATCGGCGGTAGCTTCGGTGCCGGCAACTACGGCATGTGCGGCCGTGCCTACAGCCCGCGCTTCCTGTGGATGTGGCCGAACTCGCGCATCTCGGTGATGGGCGGCGAGCAGGCCGCGAGCGTGCTCTCCACCGTGCGTCGCGACGGCATCGAGGCCAAGGGCGGCACCTGGAGCCCCGAGGATGAAGAGGCCTTCAAGGCACCGATCCGCGAACAATACGAAGTGCAGGGTCACCCGTACTACGCCACCGCCCGGTTGTGGGACGATGGCGTGGTGGATCCGGCGCAGAGCCGGCGCACGCTCGGCCTCAGCCTGTCGGCTGCGCTCAACGCGCCGGTTCCGCAGACCAAATTCGGTGTGTTCCGGATGTAATCGGGGGGAGACGATGCACGAGACACTCGAGATCGAACGCGTTGGTGGTGTCGCCACCGTCTGGATGAATCGCCCGGATGTTCATAACGCCTTCAACGCACGGGTCATCGCCGACCTGACCGCCGCGTGCAAGGCGCTGGACGAGGATGTGTCGGTGCGCGCGGTGGTGCTGGCCGGGCGTGGCAAGAGCTTTTCGGCAGGTGCGGACCTCAACTGGATGAAGGCCGCAGCCGCCGCGAGTGAGAGCGAAAACTTCGCCGACGCGATGCGGCTCGCGGGCATGCTGCGCACACTGGCCGAGATGAGCAAACCGACCATCGCACGGGTGCATGGCTCGGCGCTCGGTGGTGGGATGGGACTTGCAAGCGCGTGCGACATCTGCGTGGCCAGCGAAAAGGCGGTGTTCGCGACCTCCGAGGTCAAGTTCGGCATCATTCCATCGGCGATCAGCCCCTATGTGATTCGAGCCATCGGCGAGCGCCAGGCCTATCGCTATTTCCAGACGGCAGAACGCATTGGCGGGCAGCGCGCGTTCGAGATCGGTCTCGCGCACGAAGTGGTCGCCCCCGAGGCGCTGGACGAAAAGATCACCGAGGTCGTCTCTGCGCTGCTCCAGGGCGGCCCGCGGGCACAGGCCGCCGCCAAGGATCTGATTCGTGGCGTGGGCAACCGACCGATCGACGACGCGGTGGTCGAGGATACCGCGCGGCGCATTGCGCAACTGCGCGCAACGCCGGAGGCCAAGGAAGGGCTGGACGGTTTCCTGTCCAAACGCCCGGCGGCGTGGGTTCCGGAGTGGGAGTCGGAGTAAGCAGGCTCCTCCCCCTTTGCTCAAGGGGAGGGAGAGAACTGATTGCATGCCTGGGCCGTGGCTCATTGGTATTGAAGGTTGGAGAACACTCATGTTTGAAAAAATCCTAATTGCCAATCGCGGCGAAATCGCCTGCCGCGTGATCAAGACCGCGCGCCGCATGGGTGTGAAGACCGTTGCGGTGTATTCGGAGGCCGACGCCGCTGCCCGCCATGTCCGCATGGCGGACGAGGCGGTGCTGATCGGGCCGGCTTCGGCGCGCGAGAGCTATCTGGTGGTCGACAAGATCATCGCCGCGGCCAAGCAGACCGGCGCGCAGGCGATCCACCCCGGATATGGCTTCCTGTCCGAGAACGAGGCCTTCTGCCACGCCTGCGAGCGCGAGGGCATCGTCTTCATCGGCCCGCCGGTGGCGGCGATCCGGGCGATGGGCTCCAAGTCCGAGGCCAAGAAGCTCATGGAAGCGGCCGGGGTGCCGCTCACGCCGGGCTATCACGGCGACGACCAGGATCCGGCCCACCTGCACCGGCAGGCAGATGCCATCGGCTATCCGGTGCTGATCAAGGCGGCTGCCGGTGGCGGCGGCAAGGGCATGCGCCTGGTCGAAAAGAGCGAGGACTTCCTCGGCATGCTCGCCTCGTGCAAGCGCGAGGCGGTCTCGAGCTTCGGTGACGAGCATGTGCTGGTCGAGAAGTACATCGTCAAGCCGCGCCATATCGAGATCCAGGTGTTCGGCGACACCCTGGGCAAGGTGGTGTATCTGTTCGAGCGCGACTGCTCGGTGCAGCGTCGCCACCAGAAGGTGCTCGAAGAGGCGCCCGCACCCGGCATGACTCCCGAACGTCGGGCGGCGATGGGTCAGGCGGCGGTCGCCGCCGCCAAGGCGGTCGGCTATGTCGGCGCCGGCACCGTCGAGTTCATCGCCAACCAGGACGGCAGCTTCTACTTCATGGAGATGAACACCCGGCTGCAGGTCGAACACCCGGTCACCGAGATGATCACTGGCCTGGATCTGGTCGAGTGGCAACTTCGCGTGGCCTCGGGCGAGCCGCTGCCGCTGGCGCAGGAGCAGCTTCAGTTGCGCGGTCACGCACTGGAAGCGCGCATCTACGCAGAGGATCCGGACAAGGGTTTTCTGCCCTCCACTGGCACACTGCTGCACCTCGCACCGCCGGCCGAGAGCCTGCATGTGCGGGTGGATACCGGCGTCGAGGAGGGCGACCAGATCAGCCCGCACTACGACCCGATGATCGCCAAGCTCATCGTCTGGGATGTCAA
>CAYTAY010000287.1:0-3419 GCA_964435845.1 uncultured Azoarcus sp. | reverse complement strand
TGCCAAGCAGTTTGAGCGGGGATTTTGTGCTGGTCATGGGGTGTCTCGTTCGAGGTGTGCGCTTCAGGTCCCGGTCTGCCCGCGCGGGGAAAACCATTGGTCGGGCCACTGCTCGATCGGGGCCGGCCTGCCAAAGAGATAGCCCTGATAACAGGGGCAGCCAAGCGATTCAAGCGCATGGTGTTGCTCCTGTGTTTCGACCCCCTCGGCAACGACCGCGAGTCCGAGTGACTCGCTCATCGTGATGATGGCACGAACGATGTTCATGCTGTTCCTGTCCTCCAGCATATCGGCGACAAAGGACTGATCTATCTTGAGCTGGTCGAAGGGCAGGTTCTTAAGGTAGGACAGCGACGAGTAACCGATGCCGAAATCGTCGAGTGCGAGTACCAGGCCGATTTCGCGCAGCAGCAACATCCTGCGAATGGCCTCCTCCGGATCGCGGAGAAATACGCTTTCGGTCAGCTCGAGCTTGAAGCCCCCTGGTTCGATGCCACTGTCTGCAACAATGCTCGCAGTCTGCTCCACGAACTCTGGGTGAAGGAATTGTCTTGCGCTGACATTCACCGCGATCGACAAGTGAGCGGTCACTGACTCGCGTTGCCAGCGCGCGAGTTGCCGGGCGGCTTGCGCCATGACCCAGCGACCGACCGGTATGATCAGTCCGGTTTCTTCGGCAAGCGGAATGAAGTCTGCCGGTGAAATCGGCTTGCCGGCGTCGTCGAGCCAGCGGATCAGCGCCTCGGCGCCGACGAGCTTGCCCGCGCGGTCGAACTGCGGTTGGTAGTGCAGGGTAAATCCTTCGTTCTCGATGGCTGCGCGCACAGCGCGCTCCATTCGGACATGGGTTTCGACCATTTTCTGCATGTCCGGGTTGAAGAAGCGATAGGTGTTGCGCCCGTCCCGCTTTGCCTGATCGAGCGCGACTTCAGCCTGTTGAGAGATGGTTTCGGCGGCTGTGTCCCGGCCTTTGAAAAGCGTCAATCCCATGCTCAAGGTGGCGACATGGGCGGAGCCGTCACCAAGAAGATCGTACGGGGCTGCGAGGCTCCGCTCGATCTTGTGCGCGATTTGCTCGGCATGGGTCAGCGCGTCCGTTGCGGTCGCGCCGATATGTCCCACCAGCACCGCGAAGTCGTCGTCACCTAGGCGGGCGATCGTGTCTTCCTCCCGCACGCAATGCCTGAGACGTTGCGCGATTTCGCACAACAGCTTGTCACCCGCTTCGTGCCCGAGTGTGTCGTTGAGCAGCTTGAAGCGGTCCACGTCCATCATCAGCAGCATGCCGTGAGACTGAGCACGAGCACCGCTGGCTACAGCGTGAGCCAATCGGTCACGGAGCAGGTTGCGATTGGCGAGCCCGGTCAGGGCATCGTAGTAGGCCAGTCTCTCCAGCAAGGCTTCGGATTTCCGGCGCAGGGTGATGTCCTCCTTCGCCGCCACGTAATGGGTGATGGTGCCGTCAGCGCGCCGTATCGGGGCGATCGTGGCCATTTCGATGTAGTGGCTGCCATCCTTGCGCGTGTTGTGGAACTCGCCGCGCCAGACTTCCCCCTTCGGCAGCGTGGACCACAAGTGCTGGTAAACACTTTCGGGAGTCAGGCCCGAATTGAGAATCCGTGGGTTCTCGCCGATCACCTCCTCACGCGAATATCCGGTGGTGCGCAGGAAAGCCTCATTGACGTATTCGATTCTGCCGTCGGTGTCGGTGATGACGATCGAGCCTGGGCTTTGCTCGATTGCGGTCGATAGCTTCAAGAGGTCCTCTTCGCGGAGCCTCAGGCTCGCCGCCATGTCGTTGATACCGGTCTCGAGAGCGGAGAATTCCTGTATCGCAGACGCGGGCGAAACCCGCGTATTGAGGTCACCGTGCGCGATTCGCTCGATGGTGTGCTGGAGTTTGTCGATCCAGTCTTCGATCAGCCTGCGTACGAACAGGCGTGCCAGCAGGGCTGACATGAACGCGACGAGCAGCAGGGTAGCTGCACGATAGAGGTAGCGTTGATCGATGGTGGCGAGCGATTGATCGACTGGTGCCCCGATCGCCACCAGTAGGTCATCGGGGGCGAAGTGCACCTTTGAGACACCGTAAAGCCTCGACTTGCCGTCCAGACCCGCGACCTCGCCAACACCGCCCGCCAGTCGGACAAAGGCATCGATTACCTCGACCGGCACGTAATCCGGGGCCGTTGATCTGTCGACGGGGTAGCGGGCGAGGATGTGACCGTTCCGGCTGAACAGACTTGCTTCCCAGTCCTCGGGCAGGCCATAACTGCCAAGCAGTCTGTCGAACCAGTACGATCCCAGTGCTGCGAACAGCGCAGCCTTCAACTCACCATTCTCGTCACGAAGCGGGTAGCCGAAAGTGACCGAAATCCTCTTCGTTATCCGCCCTACCACTAACTCTCCATTGGTCAGGCGTTGGGTGTCGAGTGTGCTCTGAAACCACTGCCGGTCGTAGACATCGATCGAACTGCTGGACGATTCTGCACTGCAAAAGACTGCCCCGTTTGGTGTCGCGGCACCGAGATTGACGAACCCAGGCAAGGCTTGTCGCAGTCTGCGAGCGAGTCCGCTGCAAGCTTCGGCGTCGAGCTCCCGCATGTCGCTGGCGTTGGCCATGATGCGCATCATGACACCCACGTCGCGCACGGCATGCCGCTCCGCTGCCTCCGCGGCGGAGAGCAAGTTGTCGATCGACAGCCTGATGGTTTCGACTGCCTCGGCACGTACACGCTGGTGTTCGACGATGCCGATCAGCAATGGCGGTGTGACCGCGATGAGGATGATCAGCCAGAGACGCCAGTGCAGCGAGGAAGTGTTCGGGATTTGCATGCCGGCTTCTTTTTTGAACGGTTGCGGCCGTGTTTGTGCCTGAAAAAGGACACGCCTCCCTTCGCGCCTTCTCAGGTTTCTGTGTCCAGTATGGGTGAAACGATTTGTTCAGGCTAGCGCGGATGGTTACAAGCCATTGCCAGAACCGGTTGCGGGTTGCGGGTTGCGGTGAGATCGCAGTTGTGTCCGCAGACCGCTGCCCGGGAGCGGCTGGCGGTCAGCGGCCTCGGGGCAACCTAATGTCGGTCGACACTCCCCTCCATGATAAGAATCAAGTTCGATATGAGCCCCGTAGTTTTGCTTAATGCCTCTGCTGGGCGACTTGTTACATTTCCGGGAGAGCGAGTGAGGAGTGGAGCCTTGTTCGGGGTCCTCTTGTGTGCTCAGATGGCCGGGCGTGGCGGAGATGTCTCTTGCTGTGAGCGTAGGGCTGAAAGGTGAGCAACACCGACGGCTGGCCGACGACGGGCCGCATCCAGGGTGAGCTTCAGATGACCCTGGGTGTGATCAGTCGGTCCAGCCTCAGCCGGTGACGTTCGTCGAACAAGCGCCTCGAGCCGAAGGTGATTGCGGCGACGGTGCCG
>CAYTAY010000286.1:0-3428 GCA_964435845.1 uncultured Azoarcus sp. | reverse complement strand
CCCAGCGCAATCAGGCAGTGCTGGCAATCCGGCAGTCGGGCTGATCCTCACCAGCCCAGCAGTTTGCGCATCGCCAGCAGTGCACCCATGCCGAGGATGAAGGGCAGCCACGGGTTGCTTGAGCGCCAGGCAATCGCAACCACCAGCAGGCCAGCGAGCAGCTTGGGGTTGAAGAGATCGATCGCACCATCGTCGAGCAACAGATCGGGGGCAATCAACGCCGCCAGCGCCGCGGCCGGTGCGTAGCGCAAAACGCGGTGCGCGACCGGCGGCAGTCTCGCACGTTCTCCCGGGATGATGAAGCTGCCGCGGGTCAGTATCGTCGTGCAGCCGATGAGGAACAGCGTGAGCCACAACCACCAGCCTTCGCTCATGACGACCTCCTGCGCGCCGCCCAGTGCTCTGCGGCAAAGCCGGCCACGATACCGATGAAGATGCCTGCGATGAGGCCAAGCTTGAGCGGCAAGCCGCGCATCAGCACCGCGCCGACGCCTCCTGCCACTGCGGCCAGCATCATCGGCCGGGTTGCGCACATCGGCACGAGCATCACCAGCAGCGCGATCGTCGCCATGAACTCGAGCGACCAGTCCTGCGGCAAGGCACCCGCACCGAACACGCCGACCATGACGAAAAGCTGCCAGAGGGACCAGCACCATAGCGACGGCACGATGTAGCAGCCCCAGCGCCAGTGCGGATCGGTCGCCTTGAGCAGGCGGTCCGACAAAACCGCGAAGGTGCCGTCGACCAGCAGGTAGCTGGCCAACACCCGTCGCGGCCAACGCTCACCGGCAAAGGCGGGTGCCAGCGCGGCGCTGAAGATCACGAAGCGCAGATTGAGCACCAGCGCGGTGAGCACGATGAGCCAGATCGGCGCGCCCACCGCAAGCAGCGGCAGGGTGCCGAGCTGCGCCGTACCGGCGAACACGATGACGTTCATGCCGAAGGCTTCGAGCGGAGACAGCCCGATCGAACGCATCGCGACCCCGGTCACGATCGCCCAGGGGACGAGGCCAACCGACAATGGCAGGAAAGTGCGAAAGCCTTCCCGGCCGCCTTCCAGGAATGAGGAGTTCATTTGGGGAGCGTCTTGTTGTTGTGGTGAGACGGATCAGGGTGTGAGAATAGCAGCGTAGCGGAGAGCTGGCATGGCACCATTGCGTGTTTGCAAGCGGAGCGCAGGCATCACGATGCAGGTGCACGGTGCGTTTCGCGTTCCGCTCAACGGCACCCTATGGCGGGCGTCACGACGGTGTCAAGAATATGGGGTGCTGTTGAGCCGCAAGCGCCTTCGTCACTTGAGCCGTTCATGTGACTAGATTCATGATGAAACCGGAAACACACGCATTACTTCAATACTTTCCTGAGCCACCAGCCCATGAACGTCCTCTTCCTGTGCACCGGCAACTCATGCCGATCCATTCTCGGCGAAGCCACCTTCAATCACCTCGCACCCAAAGGCTGGCGCGCGGTCAGCGCCGGCAGCCAGCCCACCGGCGAGGTCCACCCGCGCTCGCGGGCGCTGCTCCAGCGCGAGGGCATCGCCATCGACGACTTGCACAGCAAATCCTGGGACGGCCTGCCGGTCACGCCGGACATCGTCATCACAGTATGTGCCAGCGCGGCTGGCGAAAGCTGCCCGGCCTATCTTGGCCCGGTGCTGCGCACCCACTGGGGAGTGGACGACCCGGCTCACGCCACCGGTACCGACGCCGAGATCGACGCTGCCTTCGTTACCGTCTACCGCATCCTGCGCGCCCGCATCGAGGCCATGTTGGCGCTGCCCTTGGGCGAACTGGCGCAAGACCGCGACCGCCTCAAGGCCGAGCTCGACCGCATCGGCACCCTGACAGCCTGACCCTCGTACACCTTGCACCGGACACACGCATGGCAAACATCCAGGCCTTCGATCCGTTGCCGCAGCGCCGGCGCGTGCAGCCTGCAACGAACCCGGCACTGCAAGCGCGTAAGCAACCCCGCAGACGCTCAAGCCTGCAGGCGATACTTTCCGGCCTCGGATGCCACCATGCCCAACTCTTCGAGCGCCTCGAGCACCGTGAGTACACCGGCGAGCGGTTTGCGTTTGTAACGTGCGGCGATGGCTTCGGCCGGCAGCGCCTGTTGCGCCAGCGCGGCGCGCACCGCGGCCACCTGTTCGCGCATGTGCTTCGGCCAGGTCGCCTTGCCGGCTGGCGCGACCACTGTCGCCGTGACAAGCGCGGAGTCGCCCAGGTCGGCTTCGATCTGATGCTGGGCGGAGGTCGCGCCGGGGTTCTGGTAGTCCGCACGCAACCAGCGCACCAGGCCACGGGCCTCTTCGGCGGCACGCTGGGCGTTGAGCGCCACCAGACGGTGTAGCAAGGCCTCTTCCGCCTCGGCCTGCGCGGCCGGCTTGTCCGGCAGCGGCGTGGTGGCACCCGGCTTGCCGACCAGCTCGGCGCCAAGATCCTGCCAGCCATAGGCCTCGAACACCGCGGCATCGAGCGCGTCGTGCAGTTCGCGCAACACCGACACCAGGCCCTGCTCGTGAATCGTCCTGTCCCTGGCCGACAGCGGCGCGCCGGCACGCAGCTTTTCGAGCACGTTGTACATGCCGGTCAGCGTCAGCGTGTCGTGCAACGCCTGCTGGCGCTTGCGGTGGACGTCGAGTTGCTCGGCGAGGTCGCGAATGCGGGCGGCCTGCTCGGGGATGGGGTCGGGGAAGGGGAAGGTTTCGAAGCAGCGGGTCTTAACGTAAGTGCTGTCGTTCCCGACACCCAACCAGCTCCCATTCGCCCATGTCCAGCAAACATGAAGACGGCTCGAAAGAACGCCCAAATGCATCCGATCGGACGAGCCTAGCGCGATCAGCTTGCTTTCTGGGAGGATGGACTCGTCGAGAATCTGAAAGACCCTATGTTTTGCAGTCTTCACCGTTGCAATATAGAACCCGAGACCGCCGACAATTTTGCGCCAGTCTCGCCTCGGCTCACCAAACAACCACCAATTCTCGCGATACGTGGCTCGATTGTTCTGATCTCGCTCCGGCTTCACTCTCTCGAGAAGGTACTGATAGACCCGGGGGAGCTTGGTCCTTACGTAGTCAACAGAAAATCCATAGAGGTCGATCACCATCAACCCACGTGGTCTATCACTAAGATCTCGGCCATTACGGAAATCTCGAATATAGCGCCGAACGTGATGGTCATGGTCATCACCCCAGCCAAGCGTTCGCGCAAATTCCTTCGAAACGATGAACCCTTCCCCGTGTAACTTCACTCCTTCCTGCGAGAGGTCACTGTTCGACCGCAACGCCATTGCGCTGGCGACGTTCGCACCCACTTGCAGATCAGCATGCAAGCGTCCATCCCGCGCCTGCAGTTCCACCTCCACCTCGTCCCGCCCGGTATCCCGCTCGGCGCGCACCTGCAACAAGCGCCCTTCGCGCTCGC
>CAYTAY010000285.1:0-3461 GCA_964435845.1 uncultured Azoarcus sp. | reverse complement strand
TCCTGGCCATTCCTCGCTCCGACCTCGCTCTCTGGAACTGGCCCGAAGTCCGCAAAGGCCACAAGGCAGCCCCATACAGATCAGAGAGTTACGCGCGGACGAATCAAGCGGTTGGATTGGGGCATCGGCAGGCAAAGGAAACCATACACGTTGCATTACGTCGGTAGTTATTGACAACTACCGACGTAATGCAACATCATGGCGACATGGAAAGTTCGCATCAAAGTGTTCTGGATCTCGCCGCTCAACGTGGCCTCATTCGCCCGCGCGACCTCGATGCGCTTGGGCTGCCCAGTATCGCCCTGACGCGGCTGGTTCGGCAGGGCCTGCTCACCCGCGTGGGTCGCGGTCTGTACGCTCGTCCTGATCGCAGCGTGTCCGAGCATGGCACGCTGGCCGAGGTGGCACGCAAACACCCGCAAGCCATCGTCTGCCTGCTGTCGGCACTGCGCGTGCACGATCTCACCACGCAGTCACCGTTCGAGGTCTGGCTGGCCATTCCCAACAAGGCCCGTGCGCCGAAGATGGATTATCCCCCGCTGCGCATCGTGCGCTTCTCGGGTGCCGCGCTGACCGATGGGATTGAAGAGCACCAGATCGATGGCGTGACCGTGCGCGTGACCAATGTCGCCCGCACCGTGGCCGACTGCTTCAAGTTCCGCAACAAGATCGGCCTCGATGTCGCGATGGAAGCGCTGCAGGAAACTTGGCGCGCCAAGCGCGTGAGCATGGACGAACTCTGGCGCTATGCCACCCTATGTCGCGTGGCCAATGTGATGCGCCCCTACATGGAAAGCCTGTCATGAACGAGCGCAACGTCGCGGCATCGGTGCGTGCGCGCCTGCTTGACACTGCTCAACCGCGCACGGGAGACCAAGCAGGATTTCAATCTGGTCCTGACTCGCTACGCGATTGAGCGCCTTCTGTACCGGATCAGCATCTCGAAGCACGCGGATCAGTTCCTGCTCAAGGGCGCCCTGCTGTTTGACCTGTGGTTCGACATCCCGCTCCGTCCGACCAGAGATGCTGATTTTCTGGGTTTTGGCTCGGCGGAACTGCCGCACGTCGAAAGCATCTTCAAGGATATCTGTACGATCGAGACGCCCGATGGCGTGGCGTTTCAAGCCGACACCGTGCGGGCTGCCGAGATTCGAAAAGACGCCAACTACGCAGGCGTGCGCGTCACACTGCTCGGGTTGATCGACGGCGCGCGCTGTCCAATCCAGGTCAACATCGGGTTCGGTGACGCGGTCACGCCCGGGCCGGAGGATGTCGAGTACCCCGTCATGCTGCCCGAGTTCGAGGCACCAAAGCTGCGCATCTATCCACGCTATACCGTGGTCGCCGAGAAGTTCGAGGCGCTCTCCTCGCTGGGGATCGCCAACAGTCGCATGAAGGATTACTTCGATCTTTGGATACTGGCACGCCACACCGACTTCGACGGCGAACTCCTCTGCCGGGCGATCCACGCCACCTTTGAGCGCCGCAGGACGCCACTGCGGGATGGCGTCCCTTTCGGCTTGAGCGACGAATTCGCACAGGACCGGCAGAAGCAGACCCAGTGGCAGGCATTCCTGAGGAAGAACGCACTGATCGAGCTTCAGCTTTCCGAGGTCGTTGTAGGTCTGCGTACGTTCCTGTCGCCCCCGCTGGACGCGCTACGGCAAGCTGCCGCTTACCCGCTGGCATGGCATGCAGGTAGCGGGTGGGCGGCGAGCAGGCGACCCAGTAGCACCCCCAACCGAAGATCGTCTATCCGGCCGAACTCGTGCAGGCGCAATCGACCGGCTGGGTCGATCAGCATCAGCGAGGGGGTCCCCTGCAAGCCGTAACGGCGCATGCTCTGTGGCACCGGACTGCCTTCACGCCCGGCCACATCCACACCCACCGGATGCGTCACGCGGTATTCGTGCAAAAAGGCCTCGAGCGCCACGGGCATCATCGCCGCGTGGTGCTCGAAGACCGTGTGCAGGCCGATGACCACCACCCCTTGCCCGGCATACTCACGATGCACCCGCTCGGCCTGCGGCACGCCGTGGCTGACGCAGCCCGGACACAGCATCTGGAAGGCATGCAGCAGCACGACGCGCCCACGCAATTGCCCCAGGCGCAGGGGCGAGCGGGTATTGAACCACTGGCTGACCTCCCAGTCGGGTGCCATCGGGCATTCGTGCATGGCGGGTTCCTCGTCAGTCACACAGGCGGCTGAACACGTAGTCGTGATCCTTCTGCGGGGCGTGGCATTCCGTTTATTTCAGGTCGGCCAGTGCCGCGCCAAAGTTGATGTGAAAGGGCTGGCCATCAATAACCAGCGCGGGTACCGACTTGACGCCTGCCGACTCGGCCTCTGCAATACGGGCCTTTTGTTCGCCCAGGTGGACGACTTCGACAGCGTAGCGGGCGGGATCGAGCGACTGAACGAATTGCTGCTCGGCGGACACGCACACCGGGCAGCCGGCATGGAAAAACAGGGCTTTGTTCATGATGGGTTCCTTGAATAGTGGCTACGATGCATCGAGTCGATGCATGATGCACTATAGAGTCAATGCATCCTGCTTGTCAATACATGAATCGAGGCGATACATTATGCCCATGAACCAAACTTCTCTCCTGCTCGAGCGCTTGGGCGCGCTGATGCAGCAAACCGTACGTGAGGAAGCGGCACGCCATGGGCTGCTGCCCATTCATATCCAGGTGCTGCACTACCTGTCGCGGGCCAACCGCTACAGCGACATCCCCATCGCCATCGCCGAATACTTCGGCATCACCCGGGGTACGGTGTCGCAGACGCTGGCGGTATTGGAACGCAAGGGATTGCTGATCAAGACGCCCGACCCGCGTCATGGCAAACGTGTGCACCTTGGGTTGACGCCAGCCGCTGAGGCCATGCTGAACGGAAGCTGGCCCGAGCGCATCGAACAGGCGCTGAGCCAGCTGCCGGTGGGCGCGGCCGATCTGCACGACAACCTGCGCCGCATCCTGTCAACGCTGCAGCATCTCAACGGCCAACGCGCGTTCGGTTTGTGCCGACAGTGTGCCCACTTCCTGAACGAGCGTGATGGCGCGCGTTGCGGACTGACCCAGGAAGCGCTCGCCACCGAACAAACCGTGCGTATCTGCCGCGAATGGACGGGCCCCAGACCGGCATGCGTTTGACGGCTGTGGCACGGGCTATTCAGATGTCACGTGCCGCTGCAGCGGCTGCTGTTGATCCTCTCCCGCTGCTCATCCCGCAGCGCTAGCGGATCAACCGCCAGGTCAAATAGCGTGATGTGATTCGGCAGTGCGTCGTCGACTTGGTGGACGACTTCGATTTGGCGCTGGCAGACGGCTTGAGTCCGAAGAACAGCGGTCCCGACCAGCGCATGCCGGTGACCTCGCGGGCGATCATCGAGAGGCTGGGGAGCATCCGGCCTTGGAAGTCGTACTGGCCATCGGCAGTCGCGATCACGCGGTACTCG
>CAYTAY010000284.1:0-3526 GCA_964435845.1 uncultured Azoarcus sp. | reverse complement strand
CCCTGGATAGCATCGAAGAGTTCAGCCACAGCAGTGCGGGAGCGAGCGCCAGCGGGAAAAAGTGCTCAGTCAGGACACTCGGACGAACAACCCCCCGGTCTATGCTGCCTTGGATGATGAGCTGTGCTCGCCTGCGCAGTCCGCGCGCTACCTCATCATGCCAACGCTTCACCAGTTCCGGTGCTCTGGCGCTTTCGGTCAGAAGTAATCGGTAGATCGATACCGTAGCGGGGGATTCAAACGTCGCGTAAAGGCGATCAAGATAGGCGTCTACCAGCTCTGGCAGCGTCAGTTCTTCATCCGGAAGCCAGCCCTGAAAATCGCGAAGCTGCTGGGTTGCACGTTCGAGCAAGGCGTGAAAAATCTCTTCCTTGCTTTTGAAGTGGGCGTAGATGCCTGCCTTGGATAAGCCCGCACATTCCGCCAGGCGCTCCATCGACACGGCGTTGTATGTCCGATCCGCAAACTCGATCAACGCCGCATCCAATATTTCCTCTCTCCTGGCCACAGAAGACAGATAGCGGCGCTTGCCTGGTACGTCGTCTTTTTTGGTTGGCATACAAAGGTCCCTGTTCAAAAATTGACTGGACTGTACCATGGGCTGGTCACCGGCTCCACCATGGGCGCATGGTCAGCCCAGGCTGAGCACTTCCAACTGGCGGGTGTGCAGTGCCTAGTGAACGGCTAGTTGCGTTTTCGGGATTGTAACGTATAATCACAAGCAACCGTCCAGTCGTTTTCTTTATAGTGTGCGATAACGCGCACTATTCGCAGGGACGCATACGAACCCGGAACGCCGGAAAATGAAGAAGGAGAGCCCCATCGACCGGTTGCTAGAGGCGAGAGTGCAGACATTAATAGGGAGGTGGCGTGAACAGCCATCAAAGTCGCGCTCGATTGCAGCGTTCGTTGGTGACCGACATGCCTGCGCGTCGCTGTACGTGGGCGGCTACTCCTCTACAACCAGGCCCTATTCAGCCCGAACCCCGTACGGAACGTGATCATGCCTCCAGCTTTTCCTTTATTGTCTGAGTTCAAATTGCGCACTGCCTCGCTGGCACTGAGCGCCGTCGTACTGACCGGCTGCATGTCGCTCGCTCCCGCTCCTGATACTCCGCCCCCGCCGGTGCCAGCGGTTTGGTCTGGTCATCCTGAATCAGGCGCCAAGGGTGCTCATGCGGGAGAACTTGCCTGGCAGGCGTACTTCACGGATCCCTTGCTGCAACGCCTCATCGAGACAGCGCTAGAGAACAACCGCGATCTGCGCCTGGCCGCGCTGCGTGTCGAGGAAGCCAGCGCTACGTTCCGCATTCAGCGCTCGGATCGATTTCCTGCCGTGGGCCTCGGTGCCCAAGGTGGGCGCGCCCGCGTCCCTGGCGATCTAAACATGTCGGGCCGATCGCAGGTCGGCGGCGAGTACCGGGCCGAGGTGGGGTTGAGCACCTGGGAGCTGGATCTGTGGGGCCGGGTCCGCAACCTCGAGGACGCCGCCCTGCAAACCTGGCTGGCAACCGACGCTGCGCGCCAGGCCGTCCACCTGGCGCTGATCGCCCAGGTGGCGGACGGTTACCTGGGCTTGCGCGAGATTGACGAGCGTGTGGCTATCGCCCGTCAAACCGTCGCGACTCGCGAGAATTCCTACCGCATTTTCCGGCGCCGCGTTGAAGTCGGCTCGACCTCGAAGCTGGATCTCACCCAAGTCCAGACCCTGCTGAACCAGGCTCAGGCGCTGCTGACCCAGCTTGAGCAAGCGCGCGCCACGCAACTGCACGCGCTGGCGCTGCTGGTGGGCGCTGATCCTGGCCCGCTGCCCGCCAAAGCACCCTTCGATGAAACAACGGTGCTGGCCGACCTGCGGGCCGGTCTGCCTTCGGAGCTGCTGGTCAGCCGCCCGGACATCATTTCCGCGGAACACCAATTGCGCGCTGGCGATGCCAACATCGGGGCCGCCCGCGCGGCGTTCTTGCCGCGCATTGCGCTGACCGGCAGCTTCGGCACGGCCAGTTCCGATCTGGACGGCCTGTTCGATTCCGGCAGCCGCGCCTGGACCTTCATGCCCACCCTGTCGCTGCCCATCTTCGATGGCGGGCGGCGGCGCGCCAACCTGGAACTGAGCGAAGTGCGCCGCGACATCGCCGTTGCCGGCTACGAGAAGACCATTCAAACGGCCTTTCGCGAGGTGGCCGATGCACTGAGCGCCAAGTACTGGCTGGCTGAGCAATTGACGATCCAGCGGGCCAATCTGGAAGCGCAAAGCGAACGCGCGCGGCTGGCCCAGTTGCGCTACGACAACGGCTCGGCCGCTTTCCTGGAGGTGCTGGACGCCCAACGCGATTTGCTGGATGCCGGACAACAGCTGGTACAGGCGCGCCGTGCGCTGCTATCCAGTCAGGTGGCGCTGTATGCCGCGCTCGGCGGCGGCACCCTCACCGCAACCGGCCAGGCGCAGAGTGCGACCTCGACGCCCGCTTCCACCCCATCAACCCGTTAAGGCACGCGAAACCTATGACTGTCTCATCCTCTCTCAAGAAAAAACTCCTGGTTGTTGCCGCTGCAGCGGTTGTTATCGCGCTGGCCTGGCGGGGCTGGACGGAGCTAGCCGACAGCGGGCCCGGCGAAGGGTTCATCAGCGGCAACGGCCGGATCGAAGCCACCGAGATCGATATCGCCACCAAGCTTCCCGGTCGTATCGAAGACATCCTCGTACGTGAAGGCGACTTCGTCGCGGCGGGTCAGCCACTGGCCAGAATGCAACTGGAAACGCTTGAGGCGCAGCGCGACGAAGCCTTCGCCATGCGTGAACAGGCCGAGCACTCGGTGACAGCAGCACAGGCCCAGGTGGCGCTGCGTGAAGCCGACGTGGTTGCGGCGCAGGCCCTGGTCGGTCAGCGCGAGTCGGAGCTCGACGCTGCGCAACGGCGGCTGAAACGTTCGCAGACCCTGTCCCAAGAGGGTGCCGCCTCGATACAGGAGCTGGACGATGACCGGGCGCGCGTACGGGGCGCACAGGCGACGCTCGCGGCCAGCAAAGCACAGACCGCCGCTGCCCGCGCCGCGGTTGAGGCCGCCAAGGCGCAGCTTGTCGGCGCGAGGTCCAGCGTGTCCGCTGCCACGGCCAGCATCAATCGCATCGAAGCGGACATCCGCGACAGCGAACTGCGTGCCCCGCGCGACGGACGGGTTCAGGTTCGCGTGGCGCAACCTGGCGAGGTGCTCGGAGCCGGCGGACGTGTCCTGAACCTGATCGACCTGTCGGACGTGTACATCACCTTCTTCCTGCCCGAGACCGTGGCCGGCCGCGTCGCGCTGGGCACCGAGGTACGCATCATTCTGGATGCCGCGCCGGAGTTTGTTATTCCAGCGAGCGTTTCCTTCGTCGCCAGTGTGGCGCAATTTACTCCCAAGACGGTAGAAACCGCGAGCGAGCGGCAGAAACTGATGTTCCGCGTGCGCGGGCAGATTTCCCAGGATCTGCTGCGTGAACACCTGGATCAGGTCAAGACCGGGCTGCCCGGCGTGGCCTGGG
>CAYTAY010000283.1:0-3531 GCA_964435845.1 uncultured Azoarcus sp. | reverse complement strand
CGTCACAGCGGGTGCGGTTGCGGTGGCAATTGCTGCCGCTGCGGTACCGTTCTTTCCCACGACCTTTTTGCCGCCGTTTAACGAAGGCACCTTGCTGATTGGCATGCGGCTCAATCCGGGTGTCACCTTGGCGGAGTCGACGGCACTCGCGCAGCAAGCCGAAGTGCTCGTAAAAGCAGTCCCCGAAGTAACACACGTCGGACGTCGAAGCGGGCGGGCAGAGCTCGACGAGCATGCGGAAGGCGTGCACGTCAGCGAGCTCGATGTGGGATTGAAACCCGCCGGTGAGCTGACCCGCTCAATGGGGGAAATCACCGCCGACATCCGATCGCGACTGGTCAACCTGCCCGCGGCGATCGCGATCGGGCAACCGATCTCGCACCGTATCGACCACATGCTCTCAGGCGTGCGCTCGCAGATCGCAATCAAAATCTTCGGCGAGGATCTCGACACCCTGCGTGGTCAGGCCGATGCATTGCGCGCGCGGCTTGCCACCATACCGGGACTCGCCGATTTGGAGATCGAGAAGCAAGTGCTCGCCCCGCAGATCAAGGTGCGGATCGACTATGCGGCAGCCGCCCGGTACGGCGTGCCGGCGCCGCAGATTCTGGCCGCGCTGCAAAACCTCGTCGAGGGCGAAAAGGTCACTCAGATCGTCGAGGGTGGTCGACGGTTCGCCTTGGTCGTGCGGCTACCCGAGACTGCGCGCTCGGTAGACGGGCTGGCTCAGATCCTGATCGAGACGCCGACCGGACATGTGCCCTTGTCGAAACTGGCGTCAATCGAGGATGGCGATGGTCCCAACCAGGTCAGCAGGGACGACGGCAAACGCCGCATCGTGCTCTCAGCCAATGCGCAGCAGCGTCCGCTGTCAGATGTAATAGAGGAGATCCGCGCCGTTGTGGCCGACATGGGGTTGCCCGAGGGCTACTTCATCACCCTAGGCGGGCAGTTCCAGGCTCAGGAAGAGGCGTCCCGCCTGGTCGGGTTGCTCTCGCTCGTGTCCCTCGTACTGATGTTCGTGGTGCTATACAGCCGCTACAAGTCGGTTCGACTGTCGGTTCTCATCATGGCGAACATTCCGCTTGCGTTGGTCGGGGCGGTCATTGGACTGTGGATTTCCGGCCAGCCGTTGTCGGTCGCAGCGCTCGTTGGCTTCATCACGCTGGCGGGTATTTCGGTGCGTAACGGCATTCTGAAGGTTAGCCATTACCTGAATCTGATGCGTATCGAAGGTGAGCGCTTCGACCACACGATGATCTTGCGGGGTTCGATCGAGCGCTTGTCGCCGGTGCTGATGACCGCGCTGGTCACCGCGTTTGCACTCGCACCGTTGCTGTTCGAGGCCGAACGTCCGGGGACCGAAATTCTGCATCCGGTTGCCGTAGTGATCTTCTCGGGCCTGATCAGTTCGACCCTGCTCGATACCTTCCTGACCCCCGCGATGTTCTGGCTCTTCGGCCGCCGCGATGCGGAGCGCCTGCTCGACGATCGAAATGCCGAAGCATTCTGACGCTGCTTCATCCACCTCACGCAAACCCGAAAAGGAAAAACCATGAAGTTCTCAAGATTAGTCGCCCTCGCTGCCCTGGCCGCCGTGGGCCCCACCTTCGCCGCCGACAAGCATGACCATGCTCATGAGCATGAGTCGATGCATGGCGGGGTGGTGGTTGAGGTCAAGGATCTCGATCTCGAACTCGTTGCCAAGTCCGACGTGATCCAGTTGCATCTTCGCGATCACGGCAAACCGGTCGATGTGGCCAACGGCAGCGCAAAGCTCACGCTCCTGACCGGTGCTGACAAGCAGGAAGTCGAGCTCAAGCCGGCGGGCGATCGGCTTGAAGCCAAGGGCAGCTTCAAGGTCGGCGCCGGCACCAAGCTGGTCGCGGTCGTCACTCTTCCTGGCAAGCCTTCCACCACCGCACGTTTCACGCTGAAGTGAAGTCGCTTGACCGCCTGCGGCTACGATGCTGCGGGCGGTCTTCCACTTGTTCTGGAGATAAACAGATGAAGACGTTTATGGCATTAGGGCTGGTCGCCGTGTCGCTGGGTGGTATGACTGGATGCGCGACCACCATCGTGCACGAGGACAGGTACGCAGAGAGTGATGGGTGGCGCAAAGGGACAGTCGTCGAAATCGGGCCCGCGAAAGACCTGAAGCGACCGTCGTTCTACGATTGCAGGACCAAAGCGTCAGACACCGAAGGGAGCGCGCCCTATGTGATGGTCGCATTTCTGCGCAATGGAAATCCGTATGCACGAGCCGTAAAGTTGCCCGCCGATGCGCAATTGCAAGTCGGTGACAAAGTTTACGTTAACTTCAAGGATTGCTCGGCGCCGATTCCGAAACGTGGCTCCTAACTTAAGGCCCGAACAAACTCATCTACTGGAGTCAGCCAAACGGCGGGGGATTACGGCCAGAATTCATGGGCAACGCCAGCTGACTACGAGATTGCCACCATTAGTGGCGAAATCCCCCGGTGGCGAACGTAGAGCCAATGAGCAGCCGTGCGGGGTGACCGCTGTAATCGGATACCTGCCGTCGAGTCTCTGACGGCTCGACCGGCAGCAGCGGGTCGGGTGCCGTCGCGTGCGCAGTGTCAAAGCTGACATGACGAACACGTGAGATGGGCAGATGCTCGCCGTCCGGTCCGGCTGTTGCGTCGCCCCTGCAGGAGTCACAGCGCTCGTATGTCACGCGCCATCCGAGACGTCAGTCGGCCTCATCCAGACCGGAACAATTTGAACGTGAACGCCCGGCTGCCATTGCCGTGATCGAAATGGCGGCTGGTGACACGACTGCTTGATCTACCCCAACCACCGAATCCGAGGACGCACTCGTCGCCTTGCCGGGCCGGCTGGACGACGCATTGGCTGGCCATGACACGGTCGCGCTTCGTGTCAGCATTCCGGCGCGAGGCTGGCAGCATGCGGTACTCGACGATCGTTTCGATTCGCCGACCCGTCCGCCTCCACCCTCACACCGTGATTTGATGAAATGGCAGGATGGGCAAGGTACTCCTTTCATCGGGAAGGCGGCCACGATCACGGCTCACCTGCCGGAACCCGTCGCCGCAGAAGTTTTGCTGGGCCTGGATATTTCACACCATGCGCACTTCCTTAGGACAATGCGACTTCAGTTTGGCGTCGGCATCTCGGCGGCCGCATTGCTCGCGGCCCTGCTGGGTTGGTTTGCTGCGAAAAAGGGCCTGGCGCCGATGCGCCGGGTCACTGCCACGGCGAGCCGGCTGTCGGCCGAACGCCTGGGCGAACGGCTATCGGAGCAGGACGCTCCGGCCGAAATGCGCGAACTGGTCGAAGCTTTCAACGGCATGCTGGAGCGGCTCGAAAGCTCGTTCCGCCGGTTGAACGAGTTCTCGGCCGACATCGCCCATGAACTGCGCACGCCGGTCTCCAACCTGATGACCGAAACCCAGGTGGCCTTGTCACGCAGTCGAAGTGCCGACGAATATCGGGAAGTGCTGCACTCCAACCTGGAGGAGTTCGACCGGCTCGCGCGGATGATCGCCG
>CAYTAY010000282.1:0-3559 GCA_964435845.1 uncultured Azoarcus sp. | reverse complement strand
GCCAACTGGCTGAGCGCTGGAATGTCGCGGAGGCCACGCTCGAGCGCTGGCGATCCGCCGGTATCGGGCCTGTGTACCTGAAATTGCAGGGCCGCGTCCTCTACCGCGTCGAGGACATCGAAGAGTACGAGGCGAGGAGTCTGCACAGCAGCACGTCGTCGCGCGTGATGGCCGGAGGTGTTGCATGAGCCAACGCCATCTACCCCCTCCACACGAGGATTTGCTGTCCATCCCGGCGACCGAATTGGCCGCATTCGATGCCCGCAGCCTTTTCCAGCTGAAGACGCTGGCCGCCGACCGTCTGGCCACTGCCAAGGCTGAAGTCGATCACATCGAACACGCCCTGAACTTGAAGTATGCCGAGCGCGCCAAGCACCTGCGCCAGGTCGCCGGCAAAGACAGCGGTGTCGTCCATTTCGATGACGGCGAGGTGCGCATCACGGCCGACCTGCCCAAGAAAGTCGAATGGGATCAGGCGCTGCTGGCCAACCTGGATGCGCGCATTGCCGCCAACGGCGACAACCCCCGCGAATTTATCGACGTCAGTTATCGCGTCTCAGAGACCAAGTTCTCCGCCTGGGCCAGTGCCCTGCGCGAGCAATTCATCCCCGCGCGAACCGTGAAGGTGGGCAAGCCCAGCTTCCGTCTCGCCCTGCTTTCGGAGTAATCACCATGTTCAAAAACCTCATCGAATCCCTGCGCAAAAAAACCTTGTCCCTGTCGGACCTGCCGGAAACCATCCGCGTCCCGGGTCACGCCGGGCAGACCGACATTGACCGCCTTCCCCTCGATCAGGCATCCGTCGATGACCTGGCCTTCGCTATCCAGGGCCTGGAAGCCCGCTCGTCTGAGATCTCCTGCCAGTTGCATTCCTTGCGCCGCCTGCACGATCTGGCCCGCGCCCGGGGCGCGCTAGGCACGGATAAGGTCACAGAGATCTTTGGTGGGGAGGTCTGATATGAGCTTTCCCTTCATCACCGCCGAGCAGCGCCTCGCAGAAAAGCGTGGCTCCAAGGGCGTCATTCTTGGGCCATCAGGTGTGGGCAAAACCACGCTGCTCAAAACCGCCGATGCGACCCGCACCCTGTTCATTGACCTGGAGGCTGGCGATCTGGCCGTGCTGGATTGGCCTGGCGACAGCGTGCGGCCACGCACCTGGCAGGAATGCCGCGATCTGGCCTGCTACATCGGTGGCCCAAACCCCGCGCTGCGTGACGACCAGTCCTACAGCCAGGCGCATTACGACCAAGTGTGTGCCTTGTATGGCGATCCCGCCATGCTGGCCAAGTACTCGCTGATCTTTGTGGACTCGATCACGGTTGCGGGGCGCCTGTGTCTGCAGTGGGCCAAGGGGCAGCCGCAGGCCTTCTCCGAAAAAACCGGCAAGCCCGACACGCGTGGTGCTTATGGCCTGCATGCCAGCGAACTGGTCGGGTGGCTCACCCAGTTGCAGCATGTCCGTGACAAGGACATCTGGCTGGTCGGGATCCTCGACGAAAAGCTCGATGACTTCAACCGCAAGGTGTTCAGCCCTCAGATCGAAGGCTCCAAAGCCGCGCTGGAACTGCCCGGCATTGTCGATCAGGCCATCTCGATGGTGGTGCTCAAGTCGGATGACGGCACCCCTTATCGCGCCTTCGTCTGCCAGCACATCAACCCCTGGGGCTACCCCGCCAAAGACCGTTCCGGACGACTGGAAGTCGTCGAGGAGCCGCATCTGGGCCGCCTCATTTCCAAGATCACTGCGCCGCGCGCGCAATAAGCAGGAGAGTATTCATGAACAGCTACAGCAACAACGCCGCCTGGAATGACTTCAACGATGCCGAAGACCAGCGCGAGTACGCCCTGATCCCACCCAAAACCCTGGCCAAGGTCATCATGGCCATTCGCCCGGGTGGGTATGACGATCCAAGCCAAGGCTGGACTGGCGGTTACGCGACCCGTTCCGACAAGACCGGTGCGATCTATCTCAACGCCAAGTTCACCATTCTGGAGGGACCGTTTGCCAAACGCGTGGTGTTCGGACTGATTGGCCTGTCTAGTCCGAAGGGCCCGGAGTGGACCCATATCGGACGCAGCTTCCTGCGTGCCATTCTGAACTCGGCACGAGGCATACATCCGGCAGACAACTCGCCACAGGCGCAGAGTGCGCGCCGCATCAAGGGCTTTGCCGATCTGGATGGTGTGGAGTTTGTCGCCCGCATTGATGTCGAGAAGGATCAGAACGGCGACGACAAGAACGTGATCAAGGCCGCCACTCAGCCGGATCACAAAGAGTATGCCGTTCTGATGGGGCAGCCGATGCGCACCCCAAGCCAAGCGCCTTCGGCTCCCGCCGGTACGCCCCCTATGACATCGGCGCCAGCCGTTCCCACTCGTCCTGCCTGGGCGCAATAAGGAGGACTACCCATGATGCTGCGTCCTCGGCAGCGGGAATTCGTCACCCGCTGCGTCACGGCCCTGAAAGCCCATGGCAACACCCTCGGTGTGGCGCCGACCGGTGCAGGCAAGACGATCTGCCTGTCCGGCACCGCCGGGGAGTTTCTTCAACATCCGGACGCCAAGGCCTGCATCTTGGCGCACCGCGACGAATTGACCGCGCAAAACCTGGCCAAGTTTGGCCGCGTCAATCCGCACGTCAGCACCTCGGTCTTCGATGCGCATCAGAAATCGTGGTCGGGTCAGGCCACCTTCGCCATGGTGCAAACCTTGGCACGCAACCTCGAGCAGATGCCCACGCTGGACATGCTGGTGATCGACGAGGCTCACCACTGCGCGGCGCCCACCTACCGGCAGGTCATCGACTCGGTCCTGGCCAAGAACCCGCATGCGCTGATTTACGGCGTGACTGCTACGCCCAATCGCGGGGATGGCAAGGGCCTGCGTGAGGTGTTCTCCAATGTCGCAGACCAGATCAGGTTGGGCGAGCTGATCCGCTCTGGGCATTTGGTGCCACCACGCACCTTCGTGGTCGATGTCGGAACGCGTGACGCACTCGACGGCGTGCGCAAACTGACCGACGACTACGACATGAATGCCGTGGCGTCGATCATGAACACCACGCCTGTCAATGCGGCGGTGGTCCAGCATTGGCTGGAGCATGCCGCCCGTCGCAAGACCATTGCATTCGCTGCCACCGTCGATCATGCCCATGCCGTCTGCCAGGCCTTCAACGCGGCGGGGGTTCGGGCCGCAGTGGTTCATGGCGAGATGACACCTGCCGAACGGCAGTTCACCCTGGCTTCGTATGAGACTGGCGATGTCATGGTGCTGGTGAACGTGGCCGTGCTCACAGAAGGGTATGACTACACCCCGACCTCCTGCATCGTGCTGCTCCGCCCCAGCTCCTACAAGTCCACGCTGATCCAGATGGTCGGGCGCGGCCTGCGCGTAGTCGACCCTGCCGAGCACCCTGGCGTCATCAAGACCGATTGCGTGGTGCTGGACTTTGGCACCGCCTCCCTGCGCCATGGCAGTCTGGAGCAGGAAGTCGATCTGGATGGATTTGCCGGTGATGGCGAGGCGCCGACCAAGCGCTGCCCGCAGTGCGATGCAGAAG
>CAYTAY010000281.1:0-3563 GCA_964435845.1 uncultured Azoarcus sp. | reverse complement strand
GGAAGGAATACGAGATGGAAGTCGTGCGCGACCGCGCCGACAACTGCATCATCGTCTGTTCGATCGAGAACCTCGACCCGATGGGTGTTCACACCGGTGACTCGATCACGGTCGCACCGTCGCAGACCCTGACCGACAAGGAATACCAGGTGCTGCGCAACGCCTCGATCGCCGTGCTGCGGGAGATCGGTGTGGATACCGGTGGCTCCAACGTGCAGTTCGCCATCAATCCGGACGATGGCCGCATGATCGTCATCGAGATGAACCCACGGGTATCCCGCTCGTCCGCGCTCGCCTCCAAGGCCACTGGCTTTCCGATCGCCAAGGTCGCGGCCAAGCTCGCTGTCGGCTACACGCTGGACGAGCTGAAGAACGACATTACCGGCGGCGCCACACCGGCCTCGTTCGAGCCGTCCATCGACTACGTCGTCACCAAGATTCCGCGCTTCGCGTTCGAAAAGTTTCCGCAAGCCAACGACCGCCTGACCACCCAGATGAAATCCGTGGGCGAAGTCATGGCCATGGGGCGCTGCTTCCAGGAGTCGCTGCAGAAGGCACTGCGTGGGCTCGAAGTCGGTGCCTACGGTCTGGATGAAGTCGAGACCGACCGCGAGAATCTCGAGCACGAGCTGATCAACCCGGGCGCGCAGCGCATCTGGTACGTCGGGCAGGCTTTCCGCGAGGGCTACACCCTCGAGGAAGTGTTCAACCTGACCAAGATCGACCCGTGGTTCCTCGCCCAGATCGAGGACATCGTACGCACCGAGAAGTTGGTCTCGGGCCGATCGCTGAAGGCGGTAAAGGCCGAGGAACTACGCGGCCTCAAGCGCAAGGGCTTTTCCGATCGCCGCCTTGCCCGGCTACTCGGCACCGACGAGACTGCGGTGCGCCTGCATCGTCATGCGCTCGGCGTGCGTCCAGTGTTCAAGCGGGTGGATACCTGCGCGGCCGAGTTCGCGACCTCGACCGCCTACATGTACTCCACCTACGAGGACGAGTGCGAGGCGCAACCGACCGACAAGAAGAAGATCATGGTGCTCGGCGGCGGACCCAACCGCATCGGCCAGGGCATCGAGTTCGACTACTGCTGCGTGCATGCCGCGCTCGCGCTGCGCGAGGACGGCTATGAGACGGTCATGGTCAATTGCAACCCCGAGACCGTGTCTACCGACTACGACATCTCGGATCGCCTGTATTTCGAACCGATCACGCTGGAAGATTTGCTCGAGATCGTGCACGTAGAGAAGCCGCTCGGCGTCATCGTGCAGTTCGGTGGCCAGACGCCGCTCAAGCGCGCCCGGGCGCTCGAAGCCAACGGCGTGCCCATCATCGGAACCAGCCCCGACATGATCGACGCCGCGGAAGACCGCGAGCGCTTCCAGAAGCTGCTCAACGATCTCGGCCTCAAGCAGCCACCCAACCGCACCGCACGCACGCCGGAAGAGGCGGTGCGCCTGGCTGCCGAGATCGGCTATCCGCTGGTGGTGCGCCCGAGCTACGTGCTGGGCGGCCGGGCGATGGAGATCGTGCACGAACAACGCGACCTCGAGCGCTACATGCGCGAGGCGGTCAAGGTCTCAAACGAGGCCCCGGTGTTGCTCGATCGCTTCCTGAACGATGCCACCGAGGTTGATGTCGATGCACTGTCCGACGGTACACAGGTGATCATCGGCGGCATCATGGAGCACATCGAGCAAGCTGGTGTGCACTCGGGCGACTCCGCCTGCTCGCTCCCGCCTTACACGCTGTCGGCCGCGCTGCAGGATGAGCTTCGTCGCCAGACCGAATCCATGGCCCGTGGCCTGAACGTGGTCGGCCTGATGAACGTGCAGTTCGCGATTCAGGGGGAGGGTGACAACGCGACGGTCTTCGTGCTCGAGGTCAACCCGCGCGCCTCGCGCACTGTGCCTTTTGTCTCCAAGGCCTGCGGCCTGCCCCTGGCAAAGATCGCCGCACGCTGCATGGCAGGCCAGTCGCTTGCCAGCCAGGGCATTACCGGCGAGGTAGTGCCGCCCTACTACTCGGTCAAGGAAGCAGTTTTCCCCTTCGTCAAGTTCCCCGGAGTCGACACCATCCTCGGGCCGGAGATGAAATCGACCGGCGAGGTCATGGGCGTCGGCCCGAGCTTTGCCGAGGCTTTCGTCAAGTCGCAGATCGCTGCCGGCACCAAGCTGCCGACCAAGGGCTGCGCTTTCATCAGCGTCAAGCACGGCGACCGGCCAGTCGCCGTCGAGGTGGCCCGTATGCTGGTCGAGCAGGGCTTCACGCTGGTCGCGACGAGGGGCACTGCCGCGACGATCGAGGCGGCCGGTCTGCCGGTGAGGGCGGTGAACAAGGTCAACGAGGGGCGTCCGCACGTTGTCGATCTGATCAAGAACGGTGAGGTCTCGCTGGTGATCAACACCGTCGAGGAAAAGCGTCAGGCGATCATGGACTCCCGCTCGATCCGCACCAGTGCGCTCGCCGCCAAGCTCACGGTGTTTACAACCATTGAGGGCGCGCGTGCCGGCTGCATGGGCATGCGACATCTGGACGGACTCGATGTGTACAGTCTGCAATCACTGCATGCGCAACTGAATCCTGCCGTATGAACAAGACCCCTTTGACCGTAAACGGCGCCGAGGCGCTGAAGGCTGAACTGCACCGACTCAAGACCGTCGAACGCCCCAGCGTCATCGCCGCAATCGCCGAGGCGCGGGCACATGGTGACCTGTCTGAAAACGCCGAGTACGACGCTGCGAAGGAGCGCCAGGGCTTCCTCGAAGGGCGCATCAAGGAACTTGAGGCCAAGCTCTCCAGCGCCCAGATCATCGACCCGAAGTTGCTGGACGCCGATGGTCGCTGTGTCTTCGGGGCCACGGTCGAACTCGAGGATCTGGAAAGTGGTGACACCGTCACCTATCAGATCGTGGGTGACGACGAAGCGGACGTGAAGGCAGGCAAGATTTCGGTGAGTTCCCCGATTGCGCGGGCGCTGATCGGCAAGTACTCCGGTGACATCGCGGAGGTGAGGGCGCCGGGAGGCGTTCGGGAATACGAAATCATCGACGTGCTCTACGTCTGAGGTTTCCAGGTTTAACGGTTGCGCCCGGATCCTCCCGGTTTGGCGCTTCGCGGCGTCTTGCGCTTGCGCTCGGCCGCTTCACGCATCAGCACCGAGCGCCTGGCGTTGGCGGCGAACACCCGGGCGGATTTGGCTTTGGAGGGGCGCTGGTCGCCGGTGAGCCTGGGGGCAGCGGCGGGTGCGCCGGATTTTTCATCGTCGCGGCGCTGGCGCCAAACCACGAGAATGGTGCCGATGTGCTGGACCGGAGCGGCATCCAGCGCGTTGCAGACTTCGTGCAAGAGTATCTCGCGCTCATTGCGTTCGACACCGTGCACCTTGATCTTGATGAGTTCATGCGCTTGCAGGCTGCGCTCGATCTCTTGCATGACCGCAGGGGTGAGGCCGTTGCTGGCGATGCTCACGACCGGGTTGTGGTGGTGGGCGCTGGCGCGCAGTTCCCGGCGTTGGGCTGGGCTGATTTCGATCATGGGTGGTTCTCTATATGAAAGCGACCGCA
>CAYTAY010000280.1:0-3618 GCA_964435845.1 uncultured Azoarcus sp. | reverse complement strand
TCTCAGCGCATGCAGGGCATGCGTCCCGCCACCGCACTATTTTTTGATGTCACCAGGAGAAACCATCATGAACGTCCCTACCATGCCTCGCCCGCAAGACACCGGCAACGCGCTGCTTGCCGCTCGCAGCCCCGCCGGGAGCGCCCCTGCCAACTTCTCCGAATCCCGCGCTGGCGCATCGGCACAGCACAGGAACGGCGTTGCCGCCCTGGTTGACGACCAGGATGCGCTGGCCGCCTGGCAAAGAAACCTCGCCGTGCTGCGTTCGAAGGCCGGCAACTGATCTGAAACCCGGCCCTGACGCAAGGAAGGGCCGCACCTGAGCTGTGAGCGGTCGACAACGCTGTACTCGCTTACCTTGGAGAAAGCGCGCTACTTAATCCCAGCTTAACGCTCCTGTCCGATACTGCTTCATTGCCTTTGCCTCGGAATAAGCGTGCTGTACAACGCCGGACTCACCCTGAAACTGCGACAGCTTCTCGACGAGGGCAAGCTTCGGTTTGTCTTTCAGCCAGTCATCGACATCAACCAATCGACTGTGCTTGGTTTTGAGGCGTTGATGCGTGGCCCCGAGGGAACGCCACTCGAGCGCCCCGAGGAACTGTTGCGCTTGGCCAAATCGTGCAACCTTGGACTCGAACTCGAGATCGCGGCCTGCAAGGGTGCAATCCGGGCCTTCGCAGACCTTCATCTGCCAGGCAAGCTCTTCCTGAATCTAAGCGCATCATCGATCGTCGCTTTCAGCTTCTTCGGCGGCGGCGCACTGCTGCATTGCGCCGTTGACGTCGGCTTACCGCCCTCTCGGCTCATTCTCGAGCTGACCGAGCACGAACGCGTCGAAGATGCAGACGCCTTGCGCGTTGCATTCGCCGCACTTGCCGCTCAGGGAGTGGGCCTCGCGCTGGATGATTTTGGCGACGGGCGCTCAAGCCTGCGGTTGTGGGCCGAGCTCAAGCCCCAGATCGTTAAGCTCGATAAGTTCTTCGTGAGGGGGATTCACCTGGACAGCCGGAAGGTCCAGGTCGTCCGTGCCATTCTCGATCTATGTGCCGCCTTTGGCACACCCTTGGTGGCCGAAGGCGTGGAAGTCGCGGAGGAACTTGCCGTCCTGCGCGATCTGGGTTGCCACTACGGGCAGGGCTATTTCATAGCCCGGCCGTTGGAACGACCTACCGCGAACATTGGCGAGAGAGCAAGTGCCGTCCTGCAGTCGTCCAAGATATCGGTAATGCCAAACTCTTCACCGCGCCCGGACATCGCCGACACCGTCGGGCGCCTGAAAGTACCGGTACCAACGGTATGCGCGACCCTATCCAACGCGGGCCTGATGCAGCTCTTCAAAAACCACCCCGAACTGCATGCGGTCGCGGTCGTCGAGAAACACTACCCGGTCGGCTTGGTGAATCGCCGCGCCTTCGTCGACAAGTTCGCCCAGCCGTACTCGCACGATCTCTACGGCCGTCGCCCATGCACCTTGTTCATGAACGCCACCCCCTTGCGCGTCGAGGCATCTGCAACGATCGATTCCCTGATCCCCGTCCTGTCAGGTGACGACCAGCGCTATCTGTACGAGGGTTTCATCATCACAGAAGATGGGCGCTACGCCGGGCTTGCAACGGGCGAGAGCCTGGTGCGCGCAGTAACGGAACGTCGGATCGAAGCAGCACGCCACGCCAACCCACTCACATTTCTGCCCGGAAACATCCCGATCACGGAGCACATTCGCCGCCTGCTCGACTCGCAGGTTCCCTTTGCTGCTGCGTATTTCGACCTGAACAACTTCAAGCCCTACAACGATCTCTACGGGTACTGGCGCGGGGATGAAATGATCAAGCTCGCCGCCCAAACTATCGCAAACAGCATCGATCCATCCCAGGATTTCGTCGGCCACGTCGGCGGGGACGATTTTGTCGTGTTGTTCCAGAGCGAAGACTGGCGCAGGCGCTGCGAATCGGCCGTTGAGAACTTCAACGTGCGAGCGAGGGCACTCTTCGACGCTACCGAGTTGGCAAAGAACGGCTTCGAAAGCGAGGATCGGCGCGGCTTCAAGACCTTCTTCCCTCTCACGACAATCGCCGCTGGCGTTGTTCATATCACCGACGGGCAGTTCATCAGCCCGGAAGAGGTTGCGTCGGCCGCGGCCGTTGCCAAGAAGGCCGCCAAGGAGTCGGGCAACGGTCTCTACGTGGGCATCCAACCACGACTCAGGGTCGTGACTTCAGCAGCAAGCTAGAGCGGTCCAGGGCGTCGGTAAATGCCATCGAACGCCACGCGCAAGACCGAGCCCATCACCTTGTGATCGTGATCAGCAGACCCACAAGTCTGGCGTCGAGCCGGAATGGACTCTGCCTCCCGCTTGCCTTGCCCCCTGGGCGCTGGGCACCCGACATCGCAGGAGCGACTGCAAGGGGCCCGTGACTAGGCGAGTTGGAAGCGCAAGGTCATCTGATTCAGGTCGTGCGTGAGTTGCTTCAAGGACGCGGCCGACGCTCCAACCTCGCGCTGAGTACCAGCAATCAACTCTATTGCAGCACTGACTTGCTCAACTCGCCGAGTCACCTCAAGACTGGTCTGACGCTGTTCATGCAGCGCCTCAGTGATACTGCTCACTCCGTTCTGGGTGGCATCGATCACGGTACGTATATGCAGCATCGCATCACCAGCGCTTGCCGCTCGCAGCTTTCCCTCCACTACCTGCGCACACGCGTCGGATATCTGTCGGTTGGTTTCGTCCATACCGTCACCGATATCGTCAACCACACCAACAATCTCGGCAGCGGAAGAGGCTGTACGCTCCGCAAGTTTTCTCACCTCGTCAGCTACAACTGCAAAGCCGCGTCCCTGCTCGCCAGCGCGAGCTGCTTCGATGGCTGCATTCAGCGCAAGTAAATTGGTTTGATCGGCAATTTCACGAATAACGTGAACGATGGTTCCTATCCGTTTCGACTTCTCACTCAGACGAGTGATACTGCTGGCACTGGACTCAATGACACGTTCAATTTCGTCCATTCCAACGATCGTCGACTTGATCACATCCAACCCAGCCTGACCCGCCTCACGAGCCTCATCCGCGGCACGGTTAACTACAGCCGAACTATCCGAGATCTGGCCTATCGACGCCGCCAGCCCCTCAATCGCGGCCGCCATCTGACTTGCAGAATCTCGCTGTTGTAGCGTCGTGGACAAAGCGCGTTCGGATGTTTCAGCCAAATGCACTGCATTCCGTTCAAGCTCCGAAGAGCCAGCCGATATTCCACGGATGATGTCCACGAGGTAGTTCCTCATTATCTGTATAGAGCCCATTACCCCAACCGCTTTCAACTCCCCCCCGACGGTGTCGGCCAGACGCCCCTCTGAAACAGCAGCAGCTGAGGATGCCAGCTCGTCTGGCTCAGCTCCCAACTGTGCGAGGATACTGCGGCGAATTACCAATGAGAATCCAACCCCTGCAACGATCGCCAACCCGCCCAGTCCAACCATGAGCCGGAGATCGGAAACGTATCGCGCCTGAGCAAGCTCGAACTCCTCTCGCGCAATATCGAGTTGCAACTCGATCAGATCGGAGATCTTCAGTGAGATCGGGTCAATTACCGCAGGCAGCGTCTTCACCATGTACTG
>CAYTAY010000279.1:0-3623 GCA_964435845.1 uncultured Azoarcus sp. | reverse complement strand
GCCCGCGAAACAACGGAGAACGAACAATGAGCTGGAAGAAAGCCGCCCGTGCGGAACTCGAAAGAAGGCGCGCAGTGATGAACGCGCGCCGCGCGGCCATGGCCGACGCTGACCCAGTACGAATCCGTCTGTCTCACAAAATTCCCAAGGCAAAGCTGCGCCTCAATGAAGTGCAAAACGCTCGCGGATCCTACCGTGTGCCTTACACGCGGGGCATGGACTCCGATCAGGCGCAAGCCATTTCAGACGGTGTTCAGGCGCAATTCGAGCGCGACCTCAAGCGGGCGCAAGCGGACGTCGACGCAGCTATCGACGCTCTCGAACGCCACGAGGCCAGCCTTGCCGCCGCGCTGCCGCCAATACCAGACGGCCCCGACCTGGGCGAGATCGAGCGCGCCGCGCGGGCCCTCGATCTGATTGATAACCCGCAGATGTTCGTGGAGGTGCGCTGATATGGCTTCATTGACCGAAATCCGAAAGCAGGTCGAAGCGATCCGCGCGCAACTGGCCGACCTCGACAGCCGGCCAGCTGACGGCGAGACCATCGCGCGGGCGATCCGGGAGCGGTGCGCGCTCCAGGCGGAACACTTCGAAACCTCGTTCCGGGTTGCAGCCGAACAGATTGCTCGCGATCCGTCCGACGTGGGCGAACTGTTCCGGCACTCGGACACCCCCCGCTGGATGCATTCGGCGCTGATTGGCCTGATGGGAGACGTGTTCATAGGTCGCCTGATCGAGCAAGCACAGGCGGCCGCTGATGCCATGGGAGAAGGCATCACGCCTGCTGAGCGCGCAAAGCTGAGCAAAGCCCTACGCCGGGAGCTTTACGAGTGCGAGCTTGCCGAAGTCGCAGCCGCCCGCAAGGCCGGCGCTACACTGCGCCCCGACACCAACGCCGCCGCCGTCCTGGGCGCACCACTCGATGCGGCTGAAGAAGCCGGTCTGATCTGAGGGCCGCGCCATGAAGCACCTCATCGCTATCAATTTTGCAGCCGACCAGGCGCACGTCGACATCGCTGTACGCGGGCCTATTCATGACCTTGCGGTCTCTCACCAGTCCATCGCCGACGCACTCACCCCAGCCGTCGAGTCGGTCACGGTGCGAATCAACTCGCTTGGCGGGCAGGCGCACCAGGGCATCGGCATCTACAACACTTTGCGGGATCACCCGGCGCGCGTCGACGTGATTGTCGAAGGCGTGGCGGGCAGTGCAGGGTCCGTGATCGCCATGGCGGCCGACCCCGGCAAGCTGGCAATGGCGAACGCCTCTTTGATGATGATTCATGCCTGCCGCGTGGTCGATCCGGCAACCGGCGAGGACGTGGAGGGGCACGAAAAGATGCTTGCCGCCTACAACACCGCACTGGTTGAAATCTACCGGGCGCGCACCGGCAAGAGCGAGGGCGAAATACGCCGCTTGCTCGAGGCTGAAACATGGATGTCCGCCCGCGAAGCCGTCGACGCGAAGTTTGCCGACACCATCCAGCATACGCCGGCTTTCGGGGCTCCGCATAACCTCACGGAGGCGCTCGCGATTGCCTGCGGTGATCCCCGGCTTGCTCTGGCCTTCAACCGCAAGTCGAAGCCCGGATTGCCTGAGATTTGGAAGCGAGCGATTGCCAGTGTCAGGCCGGAGCCGTTCGCATCCTGAAAGACCTCGTTCTGGCAAGCGAGGGGAAGCCCCTGAGGGGGTACCGGGCGGCAGTTTTCTGATCCTTTTCTGCCGCGAAGGGGTCTCCGGGCGCGTCCAAGGTTGCGCGCGACGACTCCACCCCCCCAGTCTGCAACTCGGAGAACACCATGTCGACGACAACGGCGATTTTTGACCAGATCGAAACCATAACGCCCAAGCACGAGCGCATCCTGGCTGAGATTGCGCGACGTGGGTTGAAGGTCGAACACCGATCCAAATGCATCCGCGTCTACGGGCAGGGTATCGAGGTTCTGGCGGTGCGACTCGAGGAAATCAGCAAGGCGGACCTCCGGCCCTGAAGCTGGCGCCCCTCTCAGTCGGTCGTGAGACTCTGCCCAGCCTGCCGAATGCCGAGGCCGCCCGATCATCTATACCGGGGTGAAGAACAGGGGCTGCACATCGTTTTCGCAGTCTGCATGAGCTGTGCGGGCCGCTACAGACGCTTACCTCACGGCACATCACACAAGCTGCTCAACGGCGCATCGGCCCGTGCTGCTGGCGAGCCCGCACGGTACTGGGCCGCGCTCTTTCCTGATGCGGGTTCGGCTCGCTTGGCACTGGCGATGCTTTCGCACACGACCAGCTCGCGCGAACTACTCGAGGCGTTCGGGTGGATCGGTCAACCAGAATGTGTTCGCAGCGCACATTCCAACGCTGGGTGATCGCCATGTTTTACTCAAGGTTGAGTAAAACCCCCGAGGCAGCCCCTGTTTGATCGCTCAATTTTGAGCGATCAATTTTGGTCGACCAAAGGGTCGAGTACTCCGAAGACATCTCGAAGCAGGAATTCCTGCTTTGGCGACCCCGCGCGCGCGGGGGCATCTACCCAAATCCTGGGTAGTTTTCAGCTCGGCGACCAGTTCCCAAGAAGCGACTAGCCTCAGTCGCTTATCGCCGAACTACGCAAATGTGGGGAATTAGAGTCTGACGCCATCATCGCCACCGGTGGTTCAGGTTCGGAACCGCTGGAAGGTGGGTGAGCTATCATGAAACTCTCATGCGGGAGATACACATGCTCAAAGGCATAGCATTGATGCTTGCAGCCGCCTTGGTTGCCCATCCATCGCATTCACAGGTGTTCCGTTGCACGGTCGACGGTCGCGCGGTGTTTTCCGATCAACCTTGTTCAGACGATGCGGTAGTGATCGAGGTCAGGCCGGCTGCTGGTGCAACTGGCGACACGGTATCGGCCGATCAGGCCGCAACCGCACGACGTGAAAGTATTGAGTCGATGGCGCGGGATCGTCGGTTACGCGAGATCGAGCGGGAGACCCTGGCGGTCGAACGGCGCATGCGAGAGCAGAACAGGGCGATGGACAGGGATATGCAGGCGGTGCGCGACTCGATGCGCTATTCGAACAACAACCTCGCCGGGGCGACCCGTGATGTCAGTCTGACGCAGGAAATGCAGGCGATCGCGCACCGCTACCAGGTGCAGGCCGAAACGGACCGGGCGCGGCTCGACTTACTGCGTTCGGAACGTGAAGCCCTTTTGCGGTGAATGTGGACGCAGATCACGTTATCGCGACGAGCGTAGCTCATCCCGCGCGCGCGTGACGTGGCGCGCGGTAGTAAAGGTTCCTCTCGGGAACCGTTAGTGCCCCCCGCGCGCGCGTGACGTGGTGCTTTTCAACTTGGTCGTTCCTAACGACTAAGTCCCGGCACCCGCGCGCGCGGGGGGCATACGAAACCGGTCGACGCACACGACCGGTTTTCTTGTGCGGCTCGCTAGCTTTTCGTGTGCAAATTTGGCACACTCACGCCCCAATAACAGGCAACAAACCACAGTTTTACATCCTGTTACAAGTGCCGTAAAACACTGATTCTACGCAAGCTTTTTTGTTGTAGTTTGTTGCTGCTAGTGTGTCCCACGGGTTTTAGGTTCTGGCGCCGCGAGGCGTGGGGGTTCGAGTCCCTTTCTGGGCACCAG
>CAYTAY010000278.1:0-3658 GCA_964435845.1 uncultured Azoarcus sp. | reverse complement strand
CGAGCGCCTCGCGCCAGGTCGTTTCCTCACTGCGGTTCTGTCCGGCCCAGCGCAGTTTCACGCCGGACAGACCCTCGATCACATGGCGGCTGTGGGCGAGCATCCGGATTGGGGCCATCAGCGCGGAGAGCAGCATCTCGAGCAGAACCGAGAGAGCCAGGCGCGTGCCGCCGCCGAACTCAGCGTTCCGCCCCCGCACCGCGACATCGATCAACGCCAGCCACTTGGGCAGAAACAGCAGCAAAAGGGTTGCCCCGGCCAAGCCGAGCGCCCACTCGGGATTCCATTTCGGCCATACCGGAAACGGGCTGTGTGGGACCGGAAAATAGTCGATCGGAAACAGCACCAGCCTCGCGGTTGCGATCGTGGTCAAGGCCAGAAAGGCCAGCCACAGCGGCGAAGCGAGATATGACATGACGCCGTTCAGCAGCGCCAGGCGGTGAGCCATGTGCAAACGCCTGCCGAACAGCAGCAACCACAGGTGCTGAAGGTTCCCCTTGGCCCATCGCTTATCGCGCGCCAGCTCGTCGACCAGGCTGGGTGGTGACTCCTCGTAGCTGCCCTGCAGCTCCGGCTCCAGCCAGACCTCGTAGCCAGCCCGGGCCATGTATGCCGCCTCGACGAAGTCATGGCTCGAGATCGGACCCGTGAACGGACCGAATCCCCGCAACTTGCGGAGGCCACAATGCGCCATGAAGGGCGCCACCCGAATGATCGCGTTGTGACCCCAGTAAGCAGCCTCGCCGAGCTGGTAGGTGCTCAGGCCAGCGGTGAACATCGGACCGTACAGCCGGCTCGAAAACTGCTGCACTCTAGCGAACATCGATTCGGCATTGACGATGGCCGGACTGGTCTGGATCATCCCCACACCAGGTTCGCGCTGCATCAGCCGGACCATATCCACCATGCTGGTACCGTCCATGATGCTGTCCGCGTCCAGCACGATCATGTACTCGTAGCGACGGCCCCATCGACGCAGGAAGTCGGCGACGTTGCCGCTCTTGTAGTTCATGTTGATCGGACGTCGCCGGTAGAACAGTCGTCCGAATGCGCCCAGCTCACGGCACAGCTCGTACCAAACGGTCTTCTCCGACAACCAGTGGTCAGGGTCGCGACTGTCCGAGAGGATGTGGAACTCGAAGTGTTCCAGCTGACCGGTCGCTTCGAGCGACTGGTAGATCGCGCGCAGGCCGCCGAGCGTGCGGGCGATCGGTTCGTTGTAGATCGGCATCACGATCGCGGTGCGGGCGAGCGGCGTCGCTTCCAGCACACCGCGCGGGTGACGCTGCAGCAGGCCGTGCGGGTCGCCCCCGGCAAGCCGGACGACGAAACCCGTGAACCCCACCCAGAATCCGACCGATATCCAGCCGAACAAAACCGCAAACAACGCGAGCAGGCCGATCTCCACCGCGTTGCCACCCTGATAGGGCAGCACCTGGCGCATGATCGTGACACCGACCGCGGTCTGGCCGAGCACCACCAGCGTCAGCAGACTTCGCCGTACGAGCGCGGCGCGCTTCCAGGGAGGCTTGATCATGGCGCGTAGCCGATGCTGCCGCGGACCATTGTCGGCGTAACCGGGGGCAAGAGCGGCTCTGGAGGGGTGAAGGCGCCGTCTACTTGCGCCATCAATCGCGTGTAGGCCGAGGACTCAGCGATGGACTCGCCATGCAGCGCCTCTTCGGCGATCGCGCTTGACACGAGCTCAAGCACCCTGCGCTCGACACCGACATCGATCGCCAACCCGCACAGCCGGAGATAACCGAGCGCCCGGCGCAGCAGCCGCTCGCTCATCATGGTGGCCATTGTCAGCGCCCCTTGACGAGGATGTCGTTGTCCGGGGGCAGGCGATATGACCAGGTTTCGCTCAACGCGGTTTCCCCGTCGGTCAGGAACGCACGCAACGTGACCGACTTGCCGCCCTCGGGTTTGACCAGCGCGGACATGCGCCAGATTTGCAGGGGCTCATTGAACTCGACGAAGTGTTCGAGTACCTCCGTGCCATCGAGCCCGGTAACTCTCGAGAGTACCTCTCCGCCATCTGCCGTGGCCGGGAGCGCACCGCCCTCGAAGTCGACCACGAAGCGGTAGGCACCCGGGACATTGCCCCCGCCGACGATGCCACCATCGCCGACGAAGGTGTTGACCACCCGCGCCAGACCGCTTGCTACCGCATCACCCGGCCCGAACCCGACCGACCACTCGAAGTGATAGGCAGCGCCGGCCTCGACAGGTGACGCAGGTTTCCAGAACGCCACAATGTTGTCATTGGTCTCGGCATCGGTCGGGAGCTGCACCAGCACCACATGACCGGCACCCCAGTCGGTTCGGGGTTCGACCCAGGTACCGGGGCGCCGCTCGTAGCGGGCGCCAAGGTCCTGATACGAGGAGAAGCCGCCGTCACGTTGCAAGAGTCCGAAACCAGCCAGACGCTCTACCGCGAACCAGTCCATTTCGAGATTGACCGGGTTGAGCAGGGGCCGCCACAACCATTCTCCACTCGCGCCGTCCTCGATCAGGAGTCCGTCCGAATCATGCACCTCACCGCGCCACTCGCCGCGCGGCCGCGCGGTGTTTTCGCCGTAGAAGAACATGCTCGTCAGCGGCGCCACGCCGAGTTGCTCGATAGCACGGCGTGGAATGAGCACGGCCTTTACATCCAGGCGGGTCGTCTCTCCTGGTGTGGCGACGAATTCGTAGGCACCGGTCAGGTCTTCGCCATCGAGAAGGCCATAGAACCGGACGGTGTCGTCGCCCGGTGATGGCTGCTCCAGCCAGAATTCGACGAAGGACGGAAACCGTTCACCCCGGGGCAGTCCGGTATCGACGGCTACGCCACGCCCGGAGATACCCCATGCGTTATCACGGCCGACACCACGAAAGTAGCTTGCGCCGGCAAACACGAGAAACTGATTCTGCTCGTTGTCGCCGATCAGAGGGTAGGTCAGCCGGAAGCCGGCGTAGCCGAGATCGGCCGGTACGCGCTTTTCGATCTCCGGATCGCTGTAGCTGAAATCAGCCTTGCGGAAATCCAGAGGCTTGACCTCTTCGCCTTCGATGACGTTGATCCGCACCGGATGCGTATAGAACAGCCCCGCAGGGAAGAACATGACCTGAAACCGACTGTCGGAACCGGCCCACAGACTACTCGCCGGTTCGAAGCGAATGCCTTGATACTGGTCGTAGCTCAGCTCCCGCATCACCCGGGGTATCGGTTCGGGCGCCCGATAAGCCTGCTCGGCCAGGGCACGGGCCCGCTCGGTGAGCGTATCGAGGCCGAACGCGAGTGCATGGACAGGGGCGAGACAGGCGAGCGCAAGTGCGCCCACGAAGAACGTATTGCGTACGGTGTGCATTTTCAACGATTCAAGGGAAGAGGCGGGGTAAGGGCGAACCTTTGGGAGAACTCGGTCGATCAGATGCTTCAAGCCCGACTCATGCGCAGATTCAGTTCGACAAGAGCGACCTTTGCCGCCCTTACCAAAGGCAAAGTCGCGGGCGGCAACAGTAGAGAGGAAGTATGTCTTGTAGATTCTCGTGAATCGGCTCTTGATAGCGCGAATCATCGGCCTTCGGATGCACTAAATCAAGTACCCGCAGGAGATGTTTTTTCCGCCCTCGATACATGTACCGCCGCCAGCACCGCTGCCATTGCCTC
>CAYTAY010000277.1:1745-3683 GCA_964435845.1 uncultured Azoarcus sp. | reverse complement strand
CCAGAACGACAAGCGCGCTGTGATCAAGAATCAGATCAACGAACACTGTGGCTCGAGCATCGTCGAAGAAAAGTCTTATACCGAGTTTTCCTGAGCGGGGATTCTGCTCAGAACTGCATTGAGGACAGTCTGCACGTCCAGGTCGACCAGGTTGGTTACCTCAATTGCTTTGAACTCGCCGCGACAGATCCCGGTGCGTGCGGCGCTGGTGTGCGGTCCGAACAGGGCAAGGCCAGGTTTGCCAAGGCACGACGCGACGTGGCTGGGGCCAGTGTCGTTCCCCACGACGAAACACGCTCCCTTGAGCACGCCTGCAAGTTCGAACCAGTTGAGAAAGCCATTCGGGCCGAGCAGGGTGTGGCCGGGAATGCTCTTCGAGAGTTCGATTTCGTCGGGTCCGGGCGCCATGACTACGTCGTAGCCTTGCCCAATCAAGGCTTGTGCAAGCTCGGCGTAGTACGGCCAGCGTTTTTGTGGGTGTTTGGCGGAGCAGCCTGGGATGAGGGCAATGTAGGGCTTGCGCACGCCCTCGGTAGCGAGGATTTGGCTGACGTCGTCGGCCATCCACGAAACGTCCGGGCTGTTGCAGCGTGTCGCGGGGATGCCGGCATCCGTCAGTTGAGTGATGTAGCCCGCAATCGCGGAGGGTGGCTGGTACCCACGCTTGCGCCCGTTCCATTTCGTTGAGCGGAAAAACAGCTTGCGGTACAGGTCGCTGCGGTCGGATTTCTGGAGGTCGTAGACGTGGGTGAAACCCTCCAGGCGCACTTTGCCCGCCAGCGCTAGCCAGTCGCCAATCTTCCAGAACGGTGGTCGTGCGTCGGTGATGATGCGGTTGATATGCGGGCAGCGGCTCATGAGCTTGCGAAACAGCGTGACCTCTGCTTGGGAGTGTTGCGCGCGGATGTCTCGAATGACGCCGTCTGCCTGCACGATGTCGCCAAAGGCGCCGTGCTTGATGATCAGGACGCTCTCGCTGCCAAGGGTCATGTGCTTCACTTCGTGAGTTGTTTTTCAGCAAGCGTCCGGGTGCGGACGTACAGTTTTTCTGCCATGTGCAGCAAAGCTCCCAGGGGGTGTGCCTTGCGCCAGGCGTGTCGACTCAAAAGGACGTGGCCTGGCTGGGCTGCAGCGTGTGGGGACGATTCCGAACTCCCGATGATCCGCGCCACCACGGCGAAAAGGTGATGCTCCTCCAAGGTGCGGCGCCGCGCTTCGTCGATGGCCGTCAGGCGCTCTGACCATGCGTCGTTGGTAATGGCGGTGCGAATTGTCGCTGCGGCGCTTTCCGGATCGCGAATGTCGATGGGAATGAAGCTCCCTTCAGGGAAGTAGTCTGCCGCGTTGGGTGCTCCGGCGTAGAAGGGCAGGCAACGACCAAGGAACGCGTCGGTTAGCTTCTCGGTGATGTGGTGTGGGGCTATGTGGTTTTCGACCGCGAGATGGTAGCGATAGGGTGCCAGGGCTTCGGCTTTGTCGTCCATAGGCGTTGCGCCGCGGCCAAAGAGGTCCATTTCAGGTAGCAGTTGACGCATCTTCTCGATGAAGGCGAACCGTTGGGCATGCATGGTGTGCCACTGGCGCTTCGACGAGTACACCGTCGATATCGCGTGCTTCTTGTCTGCCGCGCACGGACTCTTGAGCATTTCTTCCCTAGTCATTCGTTTCTGGCTGCCGCTGCCGTAGAACCAGTGGTTGGCTGCCTGCTGGAAGTGCCGTTGTGGGTGTGGTAGTGCCCAGGCGGGCTGGCTGGTGAGGACATGTCCGAATTGGCTTGCGAAGTACTTGCCGTAGGCTTTGATTGACGACGGTTCGGTTGTGATGAGGATCGTGTTCTGAGCTGGGCAACTGAGTGGTTCGCAGGCGCTAGTGCGAGCTTGACCCGGTGCGCTCGGAATGTCGTCGTAGGCGACAAGCCAGTCGTAACGTGCTTCGTCT
>CAYTAY010000277.1:0-1735 GCA_964435845.1 uncultured Azoarcus sp. | reverse complement strand
CTCGAAGATGAAGTGGCAGTTCCCCCAAAGACCGTTTTCGTTCGGGAAGTAGCGTGCCCATTCGCCGGGAGCCAGCCGGCTGAGGAATTTGACACGCAGGCTCATGCCGTTTCCCTGTTGCGTAGGAAGCCGAAGCCTAGGCCCAGCAGGTAGAACGAGAGCAGCATTTGCTCAGAGCCGTAGATATCCTTTTGGCTGCCGAATGGCATCCACATGAGCAGAAACGCGAGCAGGCAACCCCAGCCGAACGTGGCTGATGCGCCACGCTGCCGCCAAGCGATGACGCCTACCCTCGCATAGTAGGCGATGAAACAGATCAGGCCGATGGCACCCGTGCCCACGAGTACTTCGATCAGCACTTGATGCGCGTGCATGACATCGATGTTCTGCGTTACGAAGATGGAATCGGGCGGAAGATAGGGCTTGATTGCCGCAGTGATCTGGCTGGGGCCCGTGCCGAATAGCCAGTTGTCGCTGGCCAGGGCGAGCGCAGGCTCCCAGATGTCTAGGCGGTGGGAGAGCGCTAGGTTAAGCGTATGACGATCCACCCCATCCAAGATGATCAGGGTGTCAGCAATGCGCTGTTGGAGACTTGGGCTTGCCAGAAGAAGAAGTCCCACGAGCGCAGCCAGAGCAATCGGGGCGCCTATCAGGAGACCTTTACGCTGACTGGTGGGCAGACCGCGTGTCATCACGAGTACAAAGATCATCGCAAGCAGACCGTATCCGAGCATGGCGTAACGGCTACCCCCTGCAAGCGCTACTGTGCCGCCGGAGATGAGCGCCAGCGAACCCAGCAAGCGTCCTCTGGATTGCGAAAGCAGCCAGAATGCTGGGAGTGCGGCTAGGAAGGCAATGAAGTAGCCATACCTGTATGGGTTGTCGAAGAAGGCTCCGATGCGCTCGCCTCCCGATTGAGTATTTGCCGCAATACCGAACAGATCCTTTCCGAAGAGCAACTGCACGAGTCCATCGAAGATCCAGAATAGGATTGTCAGCCCAATGATCGCGGCAGCAATGTCGCGACTACGTGGGGCTGTTGAGAGTCCTACAATAGAGAAACCAAGCAGCCCCGCAATCAGGATGAGGCCTAGCTTCTCAAGCCACACGCGTTCGATGTTCCCCGTGCTGACTCCGAGTGCGATAACCGTGATCAGCACGGGTCCTGCCAGGAGTGCTACGCCGAGCGTGAGGTCGCGCTCTGCTCGCATGGCGGGCAGTGTACGCCGCGCAATGAGGGCGGTAAGAATGATTGCAACGTAGAAGATGAGGTAGGAGCGGGCAAATGGAAAGGCCACGATCGGTGCGGCGAGGAGGGCGCCGAATAGGGTGTCGCGAGTTGTTGTTTGCATTGCTATTGGTACGGTTGAGTTTGGGAGCCGGATTCAGAGACGAAGAAGCAGATCGCGCATGAAGTTGTGCCTGAGAGGTTCCTCGGCGAATTCGGTTTTGAACAGTTCCTGCGCTTTGAGCCCTCTCTGCTCGAGCAAGGTGGGCGCGCGTGCCCACTCAGCAATTTTTTGGGCTAGTGATTCGGGGTTGCCTGGGACGGCGAAGGCCATTGCCGCAGGCGTGGAGGCCCGGAACTTGTTGTCGAACGCTGGCGTGTCGCCGGTGATCACCGGTCTCCCCATGGCTAGCGCCTGGTAGACCTTATTTGGCACCACGCGTAGTGCCTTGCCTGTCGTGCCAAAGACCCCTAACACAATATCGCTTTCCGCAATGCGGCCCGCCA
>CAYTAY010000276.1:0-3686 GCA_964435845.1 uncultured Azoarcus sp. | reverse complement strand
GGTGATCGCCATCGCCGGACACACCGCCTCGCACAGCTTGCAGGCAATGCAACGCTCCTCACCGTTGGGGTAGCGACGCAAGGCATGCAGGCCACGAAAACGATGGCTCTGCGGAGTCTTCTCCTCGGGATACTGGATAGTGATCTTGCGCGCGAAAAAATGCCGCCCGGTCACCGCCATGCCCTTGACCAGTTCCTTCAGGAACAGGCTACCGATGTATTCTTTTGCACCCATCTTCAGCCTCTCAATTCCAGATCGACAGCGGCGTCATCATCCAGGTCGCCACGACAATCACCCACGCGATGGTGATCGGCACGAACACCTTCCAGCCCAGCCGCATGATGTGGTCGTAACGGAAGCGCGGGAACGTCGCCCGCGCCCACAGGAAGAGGAACAGGATGAAAGCCGTCTTGATCGCGAGCCAGTGGAACCCGTCGGGCAAAAAGCCAACCGGCGACAGCCAGCCACCGAGAAACAGTAACGCCGTCATCACCGACACCAGAATCATGTTGGCGTATTCGCCGAGGAAGAACAGCGCGAATGACATGCCCGAGTATTCGACCATATGACCCGCCACCACCTCGGCCTCGCCCTCGACCACGTCGAACGGCGCGCGGTTGGTCTCGGCGATACCCGAGATCACGAAAATGATGAACATCGGCAGCAAGGGCAGCCAGTTCCACGACAGAAAGCCCAGCCCCATGTCGGCGAAACGCCCCTGGCCCTGCTGAAGCACGATGTCCGACAGATTGAGGCTCGCCGACACCAGCAGCACGCAGATCAGCGCGAAGCCCATGGCCACCTCATACGACACCATCTGCGCGGCCGCGCGCATCGCGCCCAGGAACGGATACTTGGAGTTCGACGCCCAACCGGCGATTATCACCCCATAAACCTCGAGCGAGGTCACCGCCAGCAGGAACAGCAGACCGGCATTGATGTTGGCGAGCACCACACCGTCCGCGAACGGAATCACCGCCCAAGCCAGCAACGCAGGCGCCAGCGCGAAGACCGGACCCAGAATGAACAAGCCCTTGCTCGCGCCGGAAGGGATGATGATTTCCTTGAACAGGAGCTTGAGACCGTCGGCGATCGGCTGCAACAGGCCGGCCGGACCCACCCGGTTCGGCCCTATCCGCACCTGCATGAAGCCGATGACCTTGCGTTCGGCCAGGGTCAGATACGCCACGCACAGCATCAGCGGCGCGATGATGGCGAAAATCTTGATCAGAGACCAGATGACGATCCAGGCAGACCCGAAGAGCGACTCGAAGAACTGGAACAAGGCTTCCATCAGACACGCTCCATGCTGATCCGGCCGCTCATCGCACCCAGGCTGGCAGTGGCGCCATGGGCAGCCGCGACACGGACACAATTGGGCGCCACGCTGTCATCGGCAACGACTTCGAGCTCCGCTACCGCGTCATTCTGCGTCAGGCGAACCCGACTGGCGGGTTCGATGCCGAGTTCGGCCAGTGTTTGCGGGTGCGCCATGGCGACCGGCGCGCCGGCGTCACGACTGCGTTGCAGCGAGCCGGCACGCCGCACCAGTGGGTCGGCGAAGTGAATCGGCACGTCCGCAACACGTTCGAGCCGGGTTTCGATCGAGAGATTGACTACCGGCCGGGCCGCGAGCCGGTTGTTCAGGCGAGACTCGAAGCGCTCACCCAGCGCCGCCTGCACAACCGCCTCCGAATCGTTGAAATCGAAGTCGTCGACTGCGAGGAGATTGCCCAGCACGCGCAAGACCTTCCAAGCAGGACGGGTGTCGCCCTTGGGTTTCGCTACTGCAACGAAGGACTGCGCCCTGCCCTCGCAATTGACGAAGGTGCCCGAGGTTTCGGTGAAGGGAGCGACCGGCAGCAGCACATCGGCGAGCCTGGCGTGACTCTCCGAGCCGAAGCTCGACAGCGCGACCACGAAGCGCGCAGCCTCGAGCGCTCGTTGCGTAGCGTGCGAATCCGCAAAATCGCGATCGGCCTCGGCATTGAGCAACAGATAACCGTGGCGCGGCTGGTTGATCATCCTGAATGCGTTGAACCCGTCGATCCCCGGCTGGGCACCGGCGAGATAGCCGCCGACGCTGTTCGCCGCCTCGCCGATGAAGCCCATGCGCGCACCGCCGAGACGGCAGATCTCCTGCGCGAGCAGCTGCAGCTCGGTCGAGTGCTCATGCTGCACCGCCAGATTGCCGAGCCACACGGCGGCACGGGTGGCGCCGGCAAGCGCCGCGGCCATGTCGCGTGCGACTTCGGACACCTGCTCCGGCGCGTGGAGTTCCAACTCAGCGGAGACCGACTGATTCTTGAGGTCGGCCAGCGCAAAAACCACCTCGCGCAGGAAAGCCGGCATGGCCGACGGCGCCACGGTGGCGCGATTGCGCACCGGCAACAACCACTGGTCGGCAACCGGGTGGACCACGCTGACGGTCAGGCCGCGTTTCGCCGCCTGGCGTACCCGCTGGGCCAGCAGTGGCGTGTCCTTGCGCAAGAAAGAGCCAATGACCACAAGATGATCAAGCTCGCCCACGTCGGCGATCGGCATGCCCAGCCACGGAGCCCCCGGACGCAGTTTGTCGGTCCGGAAGTCACACTGTCGCAGACGGAAGTCCACGTTCTCGCAGCCCACGCCCCGTGCCAGTTTCTGCAGCAGGTAGAGCTCCTCGACCGTTGAATGCGGCGAGCCCAGCACCCCCAGCGCTTCAGCGCCGTGATCGATCAGTACCGAGCGCAGCCCGTTGGCGGCGAACTCGAGCGCCTCCTGCCAATCCACCTCGCGCCACTGCCCGTCGCACTTGATCATCGGGCGCGTGAGGCGCTCTTCGCTGTTGAGGCCTTCGTACGAGAAGCGATCCTTGTCCGACAGCCAGCACTCGTTGATCGCTTCGTTCTCGAGTGGCAGCACCCGTTTGACCTCGTCGTGCTTTACCTGGACGATCAGGTTCGAACCCAGAGAATCATGCGGGCTCACGGACTTGCGCCTGGCTAGCTCCCAGGTGCGCGCGGCAAAGCGGAAGGGCTTGGATGTCAGTGCGCCGACCGGGCACAGGTCGATGATGTTGCCGGAGAGCTCGGAATCGACCGTTTTCTCGATGAACGGCATGATCTCCGCATGCTCGCCTCGGAAAGCCTGACCGAGTTCCATCTCGCCGGCGATCTCCTGAGTGAAGCGCACGCAGCGGGTGCAGTTGATGCACCGGGTCATGTCGGTCGCCACCAGCGGGCCGAGGTTCTTGTTGAACACCACCCGTTTTTCTTCCTGATAACGGGACTGGCTCGCACCATAGCCGACCGCGAGATCCTGAAGCTGGCACTCACCGCCCTGATCGCAGATCGGACAGTCCAGCGGATGGTTGATAAGCAGGAACTCCATGACGCCTTTCTGCGCCTTGATCGCCTGCTCCGAGCGGGTCCACACCCTCATGCCGCCCGTGACCGGCGTCGCACAGGCGGGCAGCGGCTTGGGTGCCTTCTCAACCTGAACCAGGCACATGCGGCAGTTGGCCGCGATCGACAACTTCTTGTGGTAACAGAAGTGCGGGATGTAGACACCGGCTTTGTTGGCCGCGTCCATGACAGTCGAGCCATCCTCGACTGATACGGCCTTGCCGTCGATTTCGATCTCTAGCATTGGGGGCTCACGTAGATCTGGCTGCCTTCGTACTGGACCTCAGGCGGCACGAGGCA
>CAYTAY010000275.1:0-3720 GCA_964435845.1 uncultured Azoarcus sp. | reverse complement strand
GATGCCGGAGTAGAAGTCGACGTTCGGGTAGAGCTTCTTCTCGACGAAGTACTCATCTTCGAGCGCGATTTTCTCGAGTTCCTTGGCCAGCTTGAACAGGCGGTCGTTCTCGAGACCCAGTTCGCCCAGCACGTCGGCGCAGACCTTGCCCATGAGTTTGGCGCGCGGGTCGAAGTTCTTGTACACCCGGTGACCGAAGCCCATCAGCTTGAAGCTGTCGCTCTTGTCCTTGGCGCGCTTGATGTACTCACCCACGCGCGAGACGTCGCCTATCTCCTCGAGCATGTTCAAGCAGGCCTCATTGGCACCACCGTGCGCCGGACCCCAAAGGCAGGCGATACCCGCCGAGATGCACGCGAACGGATTGGCGCCCGAGGAGCCTGCCAGACGCACGGTAGACGTGGATGCGTTCTGTTCGTGGTCGGCATGCAGGGTGAAGATCACGTCGAGCGCGCGTACCAGCACCGGATTCGGCTTGTACTCCTCGCACGGCGTGCCGAACATCATGTGCATGAAGTTCGAGGTGTAGTCGAGATCGTTGCGCGGGTACATGAAAGGCTGGCCGGTATTGTATTTGTAGGCCATTGCAACGATGGTCGGCAGCTTCGCGATCAGGCGATTGATCGAGATGTTACGGTGTTCCTGGTCAGAGAAGTCCATTGCTTCGTGGTAGAAGGCGGACAGTGCGCCAACAACACCCACCATGATCGCCATCGGGTGCGCGTCACGACGGAAACCGTTGTAGAACCGGGTCAGCTGATCGTGCAGCATCGTGTGGCTCTTGATCGTACTCTCGAACTCGACCTTCTGGGTCGCGTTGGGCAACTCGCCGTTCTTCAGCAGATAGGCCACTTCGAGGAAATTGCAGTTTTCGGCAAGCTGCTCGATGGGATAACCGCGATAAAGCAATTCGCCCTTGTCACCATCGATGAAGGTGATCGCGGACTTGCAGCTCGCGGTGGACAGAAAACCGGAGTCGTAAGTGAAAAGACCCGCCTTCCCGCCCAGGGTACGAATGTCGATGACATCCTGCCCGTGCGTGCCGGCCATCACCGGGAATTCGACGGTCTTGCCATCGACGGTTAGCGTTGCGGTGCGTTCAGTGCTCATAGGTTCTCCCTCGTTTGCTTGCCCGAAATGACTTCCATCTCCCCTGACGATCAGTCGGTGCGCTGCGCACGCAACAACGTGACCATCTCCTCCCAGCGGCGCTCGGGACACGGTTTGGTGCCGTTGATCATTGCCCAAAGATCATGATCTTCGCACATTAACAGGTTATCGAGATCCGCCAGTTGACTCTCGTCGAGAGAGTCGAAACGCTCCTGCAAGAAGCGCGAGAACACCAGATCGAGCTCAAGCAGAGCCCGACGACATTGCCAGCGCACGCGCCCCCTGTTGATGCTCATACCGCTCTCGCGACCATCATGTCCTTGATCTTGCCGATAGCCCGAGTCGGGTTGAGGCCCTTCGGACAGACATCCACACAGTTCATGATCGAGTGGCAACGGAACAGGCGATACGGATCCTCGAGGTCGTCGAGACGCTCGGTGGTCGCCTGATCACGCGTGTCTGCGAGGAAGCGATAGGCAGCAAGCAGCCCGGCAGGCCCGACGAACTTGTCCGGGTTCCACCAGAACGACGGACACGATGTCGAGCAGCATGCACACAGAATACACTCGTACAGCCCGTTGAGCTCTTCCCGGTCTTCCGGCATCTGCAGGCGTTCGCGCTCCGGCGCCGGATCGTTGTTGATCAGATACGGTTTGATCGAGTGGTACTGCTTGAAGAACTGGGTCATGTCGACGATCAGATCGCGGATGACCGGCAATCCCGGCAGCGGGCGGAGCACGACTGGCTGGGGAATGTCGGTCAGGTCGGCAAGGCAGGCCAGGCCGTTCTTCCCGTTGATGTTCATCGCGTCCGATCCACACACACCTTCGCGGCACGAGCGGCGGAACGACAAGGTATCGTCCACGCCCTTGAGGCGGACCAGCGCGTCGAGCAGCTTCTTGTCGGAAGCCTCGAGCTCGACCGAAATGTCCTGCATGTAGGGCTTTTCGTCCTTGTCCGGATCGTAGCGGTAGATCTTGAGTTGCAGCGTACGTTTCGTCATGTCTGGTTCTCCGACGCTCAGTAGGTGCGCTTCGCGAGCGCGATCGGCTTGGTATCCGCGTTGAGCGGGTTGAGATTGACCGGCTTGTAGTCCAGACGGTTACCCTCGCTGTACCACAACGAATGCTTGAGCCACTCCGCATCGTTACGACCGTTCGGGCTCTCCGGGGTGTCTGGCGCATCGTCGCGCACGTGAGCGCCACGCGACTCCTTGCGGGCCTCTGCCGACACCATGGTGGCCCGGGCGACCTCGATCAGGTTATCAAGCTCAAGCGCCTCGATCCGCGCGGTGTTCCACACCTTGGACTTGTCCTTGATTTCGGTTCGCTTGGCCCGCTCGGCCACCTCGTCTATCTTGGCCACGCCTTCCTTGAGCAGATCGTCGAAACGAAATACGCCAGCATGTTTCTGCATCGTACGGCGCATCTCGTGGCCGACATCGAAGACGCTTTCACCGTTGGTTTGCGACTCGAGGCGCAAAATCCGCGACAGCGAATAGTCGGCGGCGTCGGCCGGCAACTCGCGCAACGGCAGCGCGCCACGATTGTAGTCTTCGACCACGGTCTCGCCGGCCGACTTGCCGAACACCAGCAGATCGAGGAGCGAGTTGGTGCCGAGACGGTTGGCGCCATGTACTGACGCGCAGGCGCACTCGCCGGCAGCGTAGAAACCGGACACCGGGCTATTGGGGTCGCCGTTCTTCGGCACGACCACCTGGCCCTTGTAGTTGGTCGGGATACCGCCCATCTGATAGTGGCAGGTCGGCACGACCGGGATCAACTCCTTGATCGGATCGACACCGGCAAACTGGATCGCGATCTCGCGAATACCCGGCAGGCGCTTCATGATAGTCTCTGGCGCCAGATGGGTGATGTCGAGCAGAACATAGTCCTTGTCCGGACCGCAGCCACGACCCTCGTTGATCTCGGTGGTCATCGCCCGCGAGACGATGTCGCGGGAGGCCAGGTCCTTGAGGTTTGGCGCGTAGCGTTCCATGAATCGTTCACCGCTGGCATTGCGCAGAATGCCACCCTCACCGCGCACCCCCTCGGTGATCAGCACACCGGCCCCTGCCACACCGGTCGGGTGGAACTGCCAGAACTCCATGTCTTCGAGCGGAATGCCGGCACGCGCCGCCATGCCTGCGCCATCACCGGTGTTGATGAAGGCATTGGTCGAGCTGTGGTAGATCCGGCCGGCACCACCGGTCGCGAAGATCGTCGCGCGGCAGTGAAAGATCGTGACCTCGCCGGTCTCCATTTCGAGGGCGGTCACACCGATCACGTTGCCCTCGCTGTCACGCACCAGATCGAGCGCCATCCACTCAACGTAAAACTGGGTGTTGGCCCGCACGTTACGCTGATAGAGGGCATGCAGCATGGCGTGACCAGTGCGGTCTGCCGCGGCACAGGAACGCGACACCGGCGCCTGGCCGTAGTTCTGCGAATGGCCGCCGAACGGACGCTGGTAGATCTTGCCGTTGTCGGTACGGTCGAAGGGCATGCCATAGTGTTCGAGCTCGACGACGACCTCATTGGCCTTGCGGCACATGAACTCGATCGCATCCTGGTCGCCCAGCCAGTCCGACCCCTTGACGGTGTCGTACAT